>PKYI01000087.1 GCA_003133645.1 Acidobacteriota bacterium
CTGGCCCTGCTCGCGGCCGCGGCGGGCCGCCCGCGCCAGGCGCTGGCGGCGGCCCACCGCTTGCTGCGCCTCGGTGGCCGGGGTGCGCCGGTGCTCGCCGCGTGGACTGCGCTGCTCGAGACGATGCGGGCGGCGAAGCGGTTCGCCGTCGTCGAGCGGTTCGGCGGCCGGCTATTCGCCGATGGCCCGGGGCCGCTCGAGCGCGGGATCGCGGCGTACGAGCTGGCGCTCACCGAGGTCGAGCGCGGCGGCGACTCGGCGCGGGCGCTGGAGTTCGCGCACGCGTCGCTCGAGCTGATCCCCCGCGAGCTGCGCGCCTACCCGCTCGCCGCGCTCGGCCGGATCCACACGGCGCGCGAGGAGTACTCGGACGCGGTGGACTACCTCGAGCAGGCGGTGGCGATCTCCTCGTCGCCGGCTATCCTGACGCAGCTCGGTCTCGCCCTGCTTGAGATGGGCGACGACGAGAGGGCGCGCGAGGTCCTGCAGCGGGCGCGCCAAGGCGCGGCCCGCGACCTCAAGACGGACGTTCTGACCCACCTCGCACGGGTGGGGTGGCTGGCCGCGCGCGAGGCGCGGGGCCGGCGGAAGGGCTGATCATGCGTTGGACCCGGTACTTTTTGTTCACGCTGCGGGACAACCCGTCGGACGCCGAGGTCATCTCCCACCAGCTGCTCGCGCGCGCCGGGATGATCGACAAGCTGGCGGCGGGGATCTACACCTACCTGCCGCTGGGGTGGCGCTCGGTCGAGAAGACCGCCCGCATCGTGCGCGAGGAGATGGGCGCGGCGGGCTCGGTCGAGCTGATGATGCCGTGCGTGCAGCCCGCCGAGCTGTGGCAGGAATCCGGCCGCTGGCAGCAGTACGGCAAGGAGCTGTTGCGGATCAAGGACCGCCACGACCGCGAGTTCTGCTTCGGCCCGACGCACGAGGAGGTGATCACCGACGCGGTGCGGCGGCGCATCACCTCGTACCGGCAGCTGCCCGCCAACCTCTTCCAGATCCAGACCAAGTTCCGGGACGAGATCCGGCCGCGCTTCGGCCTGATGCGCGGCCGCGAGTTCATCATGAAGGACGCGTACTCGTTCCACGCCTCGGCGGAGAGCCTCGACGCGACCTATCGCGCGATGGAGGCCGCCTACCGCCGCATCTTCGACCGCTGCCGGCTGTCGTACACCGCGGTGGAGGCCGACACCGGAAACATCGGCGGCAGCGAGTCGCACGAGTTCATGGTCCTGGCCTCGACCGGGGAGGACGCGGTCGCCGCCTGCGAGTGCGGCTACGGCGCCAACGTCGAGAAGGCGACGACCGGCGCCCTGGCGCCGCCGCCGCCGTGGCCGGGCACGCCGCCCGCCAAACCCGAGGAGGTCCACACCCCCGGCGCGACCTCGGTGGCCGACGTCGCGGCGTTCCTCCGACTCGATCCGGCGCACTTCATCAAGACGATGATCGTCGAGAGCGACGCCGAGTTCGCGGTCGCCCTCGTGCGCGGCGACGACGAGGTCAACGAGGTCAAGCTCAAGAACGCGCTCGGCGCGGCCCACCTCCAGCTCGCTTCCGAGGCCAAGGTGGAGCAGGTCAGCGGCGGCGCGATGGGGTTCTCCGGCCCGGTGGGCCTGAAGGGCGTGCGCGTGGTCGCGGACCCGGAGGTGATGCGGATGGCCGTCGCCGCCACCGGCGCCAACCGCGCCGACTACCACCTGGTCGGCGTGGCGCCGGGACGCGACTTCACCGCGGACCTCGTCGCCGACATCCGCGTGGCGCGGGCCGGCGACCCGTGCCCACGCTGCGGCAAGCCGCTCGTCGTCAAGCGCGGCATCGAGGTGGGTCACATCTTCAAGCTCGGCACCAAGTACTCGAAGGCGATGGCGTGCAACTACCTCGACGAGAACGGCGGCATGCAACCGATGATCATGGGGTGCTACGGACTCGGCGTCGGGCGCACGGTGGCCGCGGCGGTCGAGCAGAACCACGACGATGCGGGGATCGTCTGGCCGCGCCCGCTAGCGCCGTTCGAGGTGGAGCTGATCGCCCTCAACCCCGACGTCCCCGCGGTCCGGGACGCCGCCGAGAAGCTCTACGCGGAGCTGAGCGAGGCGGGCGTGGAGGTCTTCTACGACGACCGCGACGAGCGGCCCGGGGTCAAGTTCAACGACGCCGACCTGATCGGGTTTCCGGTGCGGGTCGTCGTCGGCAAGAAGGGGGTCGAGCAGGGCCAGGCCGAACTCTCCCTGCGCCGTGACCGGGTGAAGATCCCGACGCCGCTCGGCGACGCGGTGGCGAAGGCGAGGGAGCTGCTCGCAGGGCTTTGAGGCCGTTGGCCTTTCGCACCTCGGAGATTGTCGCGCGTTCGATTCCTCAATCGAGTAGCCTCCGTCCGGAGGCGGAGAGCTGCAGCATCGCGATGGACGCGGCTCTTGACGACTGCCCTTACTGATCGTACAGTTCCGTAAGGAGGGCGCATGCCGAAGTCCACCATCACGAGCAAGGGTCAGACGACGGTGCCACGGGAGGTCCGCCAACGCCTTGCGGTCGGGGAAGGGGACGTCCTGGAGTGGGAGTTGGTCGGAAACACCGTCCGCATCGTGGTACCTGACCGGGCGTTCCTCCGCCGCCGTGGGACGATCTTGACGGGCAAGGGATCGGCCGTGCGCGATGTCCGCATTGCGCGGGAGCGGCGCGGAGCGGAGCGGACGTGAAGCGGGTTGCCGTCGACACCAACGTCATCGCGTCGTTCCTCACCGATCGCAACCCCTCCCAGCAGGTGAGGGCGGCGGCGCTGTTCGAGGCGGCCCAGGCGGGGCGAATCGAGGTCATCGTGCCCCAGCTTGTGCTCGCGGAGCTGGTCTACGTCCTGAAGAACCTCTATGGCGTGTCGCGCGACGAGACTGCCGCGACACTTCGGGACCTGCTCGCGTTGCCCGGAGTACGGACGTCAAACGCCCTGCCGTGGCCTCGTGTCTTCGACCTATGGCCTGCTGTTCTCCCAGACTTCGCGGATGCGGCGCTCGCCGCGATCTGCGAGGACGGGGGATTCGACTCCGTTGCGACGTTCGACGCCGGCTTCCGCCGGCGCCTCGCGCGCGTAGGCCTGACGTCGTTCTGGTAGTGCGGGGGCTCGATCCTTGCCGTCGATGCCAGGAGGCCGGAGCGGCCCGCGGGCTAGCTTTTTGATTATGACCTGCCACCTCTCTGATTGGGTTTGTCGTATACGCTTGATCTGTAAACCGAGCGTATAATTCAGTCATGGAGATCGACCGCCTGCCGGCGAGCGTCGCGACCTTGTACGCGGAGTTGCTCGAGCAAGCGCTCGTCCGCGAACGAACGGCGGGCGTCGAGGGGTCGCTTCCTGGTGGGCTCGTCACGAAAGCTATTCGCGGCCGGCGGTACCTCTACTGGCAGGTTCGCACGGGCGGTCGGGTGGTCCAGCGCTACCTCGGGCCCGACACCGGCGATCTTCGCGCCGCGATCGAGAGAATGGCTGAGCGCCGCCAGGACGCCGCTGCGCAACAGGCATCCCTCGACCGCCTGGCGGCGATGGTGATCAAGGGCGGCGCGCTGCGAGAGCAGCCGGCGGTGGCGTCCGTGATCCGCCTCCTTGCCGACCTCGGGCTGTTTCGCCGTGGTGCGGTCCTGGTCGGGACCCAGGCGTTCCGTGCGTACGGCAACCTGTTGGCCGTTCGCCTTCCGGCGTCCGCGCTGCGCACGCAGGACATCGACGTGGCCCACGAGATCGATATGGCGCTCGCTGCGGCCGGGGAGCCGGGAACCCAAGTGGAGCCGTCGCTCGCGGCCCTTGGCCTTCTGCCGGTGCCTGGCCTCGACCCCCGTCAGCCCTCGACGTCATTTCACATGCGCGGTCGTGAGCTGCGAGTCGATTTCCTCACCCCGGCGCGAAGAGGGGCCGGCGAAACCCCGGTGGAGGTCCCGGGCCTCGGTGTCTGCGCGTGGCCTCTGCGATTCCTGGACTACCTCATCGAGGAGCCGGTGCCCGCCATGGTTCTGGACGCAAAGCCGGCGCTCGTTCGTGTGCCGCGCCCGGCGCGCTTCGCTCTCCACAAGCTGTGGACGGCGGCGGCGCGCGGGGTCTCCGAGCAGGCGAAGGCGGTGAAGGACCGGGCGCAAGCGGCGGCCATCATCACGGTGCTCGCCGCCGAGCGGCCGGACGATTTGCGCGAAGCGATGGCCGCGCTGGCCGCGCGGCCTTCCGCGCGCCGCAAGGTGATGACCGAACTCGACCGTATCGGCGCGCGCCAATCCAGCTGGGTCGCGCGATGACGTACAACTTCGACGCGGAGAAGTGGTACGAGAACCAGAAGGCGCTCCTCACCGCGCGGCGGGAGCGCGGCGAACTCTCGGACGCCGAGTTCGCGCTCGCGATCGAAGACCTGGACCGGAGGTTCGACGAGATGATCGCGCGCCTCGACGGCACCTTCCAGCTCCCCGGGCGGTGAGGAAACCTACGCCTTCGGCTTGTAGAGGCCGTCGGGGTTGGAGCCGAACAGCCCGCTGACGTAGCGCCGCTCGTCCACCGGCGCGAGGCCCCTCGCCTGCCGAGGCGAGAGCGCCTGGAAATGCCGGGCCGAGTCGAGGCGGGCCGCGATGGCCTCCAGCGCCCCATCGTCCGTTTCCCAGGCGAGGTGATCGAAGGCCGCGAGGTCGAGCGGTACGGAATACGCGCGTAGCGTCTTCTCCCGCGCCACGTTGTAGAAGTCCTCGAAGTAGGAGAGCACCAGCTCGCGCAGGGTGCGGAAGATCGGCTCGCGGTACCGCAGCCCGACGAAGTTCGACTTGGCAACCGCGCCGATGCCGGCGCCGCGCCGGAAGATTGCGATCACGTGGTCGTCGTCGTTGACCGCGCGCATGTCCAGTATCCTGGGCCGATCCCCAAGGTTTCGCAACGCAGCCGCCGCGAAGACGGCGCCGTCGAAGCACTGGGCGCGTCCGTCGCGAAGGATGCTGCAGGGCGAGCGGTAGAAGGGGTCGGCGCCGTACTCGACGCCATCGAGAAAGGCCTGGATCGCGGCCGGGCTGTTCAGCCCTGCGAGGATCTCCCGCTCAGCGCGCGCCCACCCAGCGTCTTGGCGGCCGCTGGACCCACGCCGCGTCTTAGGCCCCATGCGCAGCCGCTGCCGCCGGTGTGGCCGGCGCGTTTCCGCCCGAGTCCGTCTTGAAGTCGTGGCACGAGGCGCAGGCGCCGCCGTCCTTGTGGTGGTTGACCTTGTCGTCGTGGCACGCCAGACAGGTGTCGCGTCCGGCCACTTTCCAGACGTGCGGCTTGTGGCAGTCGGTGCACGCGGCGTCGGGGTGGCCGCCTTTGTTGTGCAGGCCGGGGAGCGTGTCGTGGCAGCCCTTGCAGTCGTTGAGCGGCTTGACCTGCTGCTCGGCGGCGTGGCAGGTGTCGCACCCGCCGTCCATCATCGGCGCCTTGGTGTCGAGCTTGTGGCACTCGGCGCAGCCGGACGGCGCCCTAAAGCCGGCGGCGTGGCAGCGGTTGCAGAGGATTACCGCGTGCTTGCCCTTGAGCTCCCAGGGGTGCCAATTCTCGGTGCTGGCCGGGAGCGAGGTGCCGATCGGCGTAAGCGGCCCGCGCTGCGGCATCGTGTGACAGGCGGTGCACTCCCGGGTGAGCACCTTGCCGCCCGCGGTGACGTGCTTGCCGTCGTGGCAGCGGAAGCAACCCGGCCAGTTGCGGTGGCCGATGTTGGATGCGTACGTGGTCCAGTTCACCTTCATCGCCGGGAAGACGCTGCGGCCGTAGATATCGACGACCCGCTGCACGGCGGCCCCGAGGTCGCCCTTGCGCCCGCTGCTCACCGCGGGGTAGTTTTTCTCGTAGAAGCCGAGGATCTCGGCCCGCAACCCCGCGTCGGCGGCCGCGCGGGTCGGGTAAGAGCGGACCAGCGCGTCCACGGCCACCTTCTTGAACCACGGCAGGTTGCGGGGAATCTGACCGGATGCCAGGGCGCGGTCGACCGCCCCGTCCGGCGTCTGGAAGATGTGGGTCGGCCGGTTGTGGCAGTCCATGCAGTCCATGACGTGCCGCTTCATCGCCGCGAGCTTCTCGGGCGGCAGCTTGGCGTCGGTGCTCGTGTACTCGCGGCGCTTGCCGTCGGGCCCGGTCGCCTCGACCCAGGGGATCTCCTCGAGCTGCTCGTCGAGCGCGACGTACTCGACCTTGTTCTCGATGATCATGTGCCAGTGGATGCCGGCGTTCTGGCCGAGCTTCGCGCTGCCGCCGCCGGTCTTCACAAGCAGGGAGATCTGCTCGGGGGTATTCGCCTCGTCGTAGCCGAAGTGGGGGTTCTGGATGAGCTGCGCGCCGTAGAACTTCTGTGGCCAATGGCACTCCTCGCACGTCTCGCGCGCCGGCCGCAGGTTCTTGACCGGGACCGGGATCGGGGTGGGGTAGGTGTGGAAGATGACGGCGAGGACCTGGCGGGCGCCCGAGAGTTTCGATTTGACGTACCACGACGCGCCGGAGCCGACGTGGCAGTCCACACAGCGGACGCGGGCGTGGGGGGAGGCGAGGTAGGCCGTGTACTCCGGCTCCATCACGGTGTGGCAGACGCGACCGCAGAACGTGACCGACTCGGTGAAGATGAAGGCGTGGTAGGAGACGAACGCGAGCAGGACGAGGAAGAAGAAGCCGGCGAAGAGGGCATAGGCGAAGCGCTTGCGCTGCGCGGGATCGTTGAGGTCCACCGAGGGATAGGGCGGCGGCGCGCCGGCTCCGAGCCGCCTGCGGCGCCTGCTTTCGCGGCCCATGCCGAGGAGGAAGATCAGCCCCCCGAGCGCCATGAACGCGGGGAATACCAGATAGGTCAGGATGCCGAGGTACGGGCTGCCCTGCTTCATGGCGAGCGACAGCACGAGCGAAAAGACGCTCAGCAGCGCGCTGCCGATCGCCACGAGCCCACCGAAGTAGCTCAGCGGGTTCCTGTACAGCGACGCTCGCACGTGTTCTTTTGTCACCGCGGTATCTCCCCCGGTACGCTCGGGTGAAGTGTACCGTCATTTGTGTGGGTTGTGTATGCGGCCCCGCGGTCAGGTCAGGGACGGGTCCCCGATCCCCGCGGCTTCGAGGGCGGCGCCGAGCAGGCCGGTCCTCTCCTCGAGCACCACCACCAGCGGGATCCTGCGCATGAGGTCGCCCATCCGCCCCTTGCGCGTGAACGCCTCCAGGAACGTCCCGTCCCGCAGCTTCGGCAGGATCTTGGGGGCGATCCCGCCCGCCACGTAGACGCCGCCGGTCGCGAGCGAGCGCAGGGCGAGGTTGCCGGCCTCGGCGCCGAACGCCGCGGCGAAGAGGTCGAGCGCCTGCTCGCAGGCGGGGTCGCTGTGGGCGAGCGCGTGCCGGGAGATGACGGCGCCGGGGTCTTCGTGCTCCACGCTGCGGGCAACCTCGGCGGCTGACGGCACGCCGCGGCCGACGAGGAACTGGTAGATACGCGCCAGGCCAGGCCCCGACACGACTCGCTCGACGGAGACCGGGCTGAAGCTCTCCTCGAGGTGCGCAAGCAACTCCCGCTGCAGCTCGCCCTCGGGCGCGAAGCCGCCGTGCCCGCCCTCGGTCGGGTGGACGCGGTAGCGCCGCCCGTCCCAGAGCAGCAGCGCCTGGCCGAGGCCGGTGCCGGCGCCGAGCACCGCCATGGTCCCGTGCGCCGCCGGCGTCCCCCGCTGCAGGGTGGCGAGGCTCGCGGACGGCGTCGCCAACACCCCTACGGCGGCCGCCGCGAAATCATTGATCAGGCGCACCGCCGGCACGCCGGTGGCCGCGACCAGCTCGCGCTCCGTCAGGACCCACGGCAGGTTCGGCGTCGTGCAGGAGCCGTCGAGCACAGCGCCGGGAACGCCGAAGCAGGCCGCGGCGACCGGCGTCCGCACTCGCGTCAGGAACTCGGCCACGATCTCCGCGAGGCCGGCGTACTCACGGCTCGGGAAGCGCTCCTCCTCGAGGACCTTTACGCCCGTCCCGTCAAGTTCCGCCAGGGCGAGCAACGCCTTGGTCCCGCCGACGTCACCCGCGAGAACGACCGTCACCGCGACCTCCGATCCGGATCGTGACAAGCACGATTATCGCCCAGCTTTCCCCCGTCTCTTGCGACCGTCATCCGAGCCGCCGGCGGAAGCGAAGCCGGGCGAGGCCGAGGATCGCCACGCCCATCGCCACGAGGATGAGCCCCTCGGGCCACAGCACGGCAAACCCGATGCCCTTGAGGAAGACGCCGCGCAGGATCACGAGGTAGTAGCGGAGGGGGATGAGGTAGGTGACGAGCTGGAAGATCCGAGGCATGTTCTGGATCGGGAACGCGAAGCCGGAGAGGAGCATCTGCGGAAGGATGAAGACGAACGCCGTCAGCATCATCGCCTGCTGCTGGGTCTGCGCCATGGTCGAGATGAACAGGCCGAGGCCGAGCGTGCAGAGCATGAACGGCAGCGTCAGCGCGAGCAGCGTGAAGAACGAGCCGCGCAGCGGCACCTTGAACACGAACAGGACTACCGGCAGCGCGGTGAGCACTTCGACGAGGCCGACGAGCGCGAACGGGATCAGCTTGCCGACGATCAGGTGGCCGGGCGCGAGGGGCGTCACGAGCAGCTGCTCCATCGTGCCCAACTCGGTCTCCCGCACCAGCGCCATCGCCGTCAGCATCATCGTCATCACCATGATGATCATTGAGAGCGTGGCGGGGACCATGTAGTCGCGGCTGACGAGGTCGGGGTTGTAGAGCACGACGGGTTGCAGGTCGATGAGGGGGCGGACGCCGGCGCCAGCCGACGCGTCCTGCAGCACGCCGGTGGCATAGGAGAGTCCGAGCGTGCCGGTCATCGCGTCCGAGCCGTCGGCCAGGAGCTGGACATGGCTCGGCCGCCCGGCGGCGCGCTCAGCTGCGAACCCGACCGGAATCGTCAGGGCGACCCGCGCCGCGCCCGATTGGAGGAGCGGGTCGAGGCCGGGCTGCGAGTCCACCACCCCCGTGACCTTGAAGTACGTGGACTTCGTGAAGCTGTCGACCAGCATGCGGCTTTCCGCCGTGCGGTCGAGGTCGCACACCGCCAACTCGACCCGGCGGACGTCGGTGGTGGCGGCGTACCCCAGGATGATGAGCTGCATCACCGGCGCGATGAACAGGATCGGGAGGATCTTCGGGTCCCGCCGCAGCTGCAGCAGCTCCTTCACCAGGATGTTCCCCAGCGTCCGGAAGGTGGCCCTGATCCCGCCTCCCCGGCGGTCCGCACGATCGCCGCCATTCATCTCCTGTGCCCTGTGCCCTGTGCTCTGTGTCCTGCCTTCCATCACAGGCTCCTGACCGTGCGGAACGTTGCCAGGCCGAGCACGACCGCGCCGTAGACGAGGAGCCCGGCGACCTGGTTCCACCAGACCTCGGGACCGGCGCCCTTCAGCAGGATCTCGCGCAGTGCCACCAGGAAGTAACGCGCCGGCACGATGTGCGTGACCAGTCGCAGCGCCGCCGGCATCGAGGAGATGGGGAAGATGAAGCCGGACAGCAGCAGCGTCGGCAGCATCGAGGAGAGCAGCCCGAGCTGGAACGCCACCTGCTGGGTGTCGGCCAGGGTCGAGATCAGGATCCCCCAGCTGAGGCTGACCGCCAGGAAGACGAGCATCACGAACGCGAGCCAGAACATGGATCCCCGGACCGGGACGGCGAACAGCAGGTGGGCGAGCAGAAGCGAGCCGGAGGCCGCAGCGAACGAGACCACCAGGTAGGGGAGCGTCTTACCCGCGAGAAGTTCGATGGCGACCAGAGGCGTCGCCCGCAGCGATTCCATCGTGCCGCGTTCCTTCTCGCGCACGACGGCGAGGGCGGTGGCGATCACGGCGGTGACCATCATGATGAACGCGAGCAGGCCGGGGACGAGAAAGCGCGCGGAGGTCAGATCGGGGTTGTACCAGACGAGCGGCACGCCGCCGACCGCGCCCTCGCTGGCGCCGCTGCGCACGACCGGCGAGATCGAGGCCACGGTCTGGCGCGCGTAGCCGAGGATGGTGTTCGCGGTCTGGGAGTCCGACCCGTCGAGCACGAATTGCAGCTTCGTCGACCGGCGGGCCGCGAGGTCGTCCCCGTATCTGGCGGGGACGACCAAGGCGGCCTGCGCCTCGCCGCAGTCGAAAAGCGCGTCGAGCACCCGCACGTCGCTGCCGTGCGCCACCAGGTCGAAGTACCCGCTGCGCAGGAACGCCTCGGCCACGTCCCTCGACGCGCGGCTGCCGTCCTCGTCCACGATCGCCAGGCGGATGTGCTGCACGTCGAAGGAAAGGGCGTACCCGTAGATGAAGAGCAGGAGGAGCGGCATGGCGAGCAGGGTCAACGCCGTGCGCGGGTCGCGCCTGAGCTGGAGCAGTTCCTTCACGGCGATCGCGAGGGTGCGGCGGATCATCGCGCGGCTGCGCCTTCCGCCTCGGCGATCACGTGGATGAACACGTCCTCGAGCGACGGTTCCACGGGCGCGATGACCGCGTCCGCGCAGCCCGCCTCGCGGATGCGCGCGGCGATGCCGGCGCCGTCCGCCGGCGAGGCGAGCACGACGCGGAGCCGCTCGCCGAAGAGCGCGACCTCCTCGATCCCGGGGAGCCGCTCGATGGCTGCGACCGCCTGGGCCGGCCTCGAGCAGGCCACCTCGACGACGGTCCCGGGCGGAAAGATGCGCTTGAGCGCCGGCACGCTGTCGAGCGCGAGCAGCCTGCCGGCGTGCATGAGGGCGACGCGGTGGCAGCGCTCCGCCTCGTCCATCGAGTGCGTGGTGACAAACACCGTCGTGCCGGACCCTGCCAGCGCGTCGATCAGGTCCCAGAAGCGGCGGCGCGCCTCGGGGTCGACCCCTCCGGTCGGCTCGTCGAGGAACACGATCGGCGGCTCGTGAATGAGGGCGGCGACGAGCGCGAGACTCTGGCGGAACCCCCCGGGCAGCTCCCGCACGAGGACGCGCCGCTCGCCTGCGAGTTCGGCGGTGGCGATCGCCCACGCCAACCGGTCCGCGAGGCGCTGGCCGAACAGCCCGTAGGTGCCGCCCCAGAAGCGGAGGTTCTCCTCCACGGTGAGGTCGGAGTAGAGCGAGAACCGCTGCGACATGTAGCCGATGCGGCGCTTGATCTCGCCCGCCTCGCGGGCGACGTCGAAGCCAAGCACGGTGGCGGTGCCGGAGGTCGGGGCGAGGAGGCCGCAGAGCATGCGAATGGTCGTGGTCTTGCCGGCGCCGTTGGAGCCGAGAAACCCGAAGATCTCGCCGTGCTCCACCTCGAACGACACGCGGTCCACGGCCACGAACGGCCCGAAGTTCCTGGAGATGTCGCGGGCGACGACGGCCGGGCGGTCCGCCTGGCTCACCGGCCGACCGCCCTGGCGAGCGCGGCGTCGGCGAGCCATGCCGCCGCGCGGACGTTGATCTGCTGCTGCTCGGCGCCGGCGAGCTGGGCCTCGGCGTCGAGGATCTCGACCATCGCCGCGAGCCCGGCCGCGTGCCGCTCGCGTGCCGCGGTCTCGCGCTCGCGGGCGGCGGCGCGTGCGTCGTCGGCCGCGCTGACGGCGGCGAGGGCACTCTCGAGGTTGCGGCGCCCGGTCTCCACCTCGAGGGCGATCCGGCGGGCGAGTTCGTCGCGCTCCCGGGCCGCGGCGCGTTGACCGGCCTGCGACGCCGCCGTGTCGGCGCGCGACTTGCCGCCGTCGAACAGCGTCCAGCTCGCGGCTACGCCCACGCTCCAGGACTCCTTCCACTCGTCCTGTTGCGGGAAGTAGCGCTGGTTGGGGCGGCTGTAGTCCCACTGTGCGAGCGCCGCGAGGTCGGGCCGCGCCGGCGCCCGCGCGAGCTGCTCGCGCGCCGAGGCGGCGGCGATCTGCGCGGCGGCCACAGCCAGCTCGGGCCGGTCGGCGAGCGCCCGCCGGCGGAGCACCTCGAGGGGAGGCGGGGCGTCCGGCAGCGCGCCGGCGAGCGAGTCGGCGAGTTCGACCGTGGCGTCGGGATCGAGTTGCAGGAGCGAGCGGAGCTGAGCGATGGCGTTGGCGGCGGCGGCCTCGGCCGTGATCCGGCCGACGCGGGCGCTGGCGAGACGCTCCTTCGCCGCGAGGACGTCGGCCTTGACCGCCATTCCGGCGTCGAGCAGTGCCGAGGTGTCGCTGAGCAGGCGCTGGGCGCGCTGCTCCTGCGCGGCGGTTACGTCGATGGCGGCCGCGGCGCGCACCGCATCCCAGTACGCCTCCCGCGCCGCCAGGCGGAGGTCGGCGGCGGTCTGCGAGCGCGCGGCGGCCGACGCCTCGCCGTCGTGGCGGCTGGCGAGGCGCCGGGCGGCGATCGCGCCGCCGGCGTAGAGCGGCTCGGCGACCTGCACGCCAGTGCCGTACGTGGTGGTGATGTCGGGGACGAGCACGAGGGCCGGCTGGCCGGGCGCCGCGAACGGCAACTGAAACTCGGGCACCGAGCTGCGCCGGGCCAGCGCCGCGCTGGCCGTGACCTGGGGCAGGGCGGCGCCGTCGGCGGCCCTCACCGCTTCCTGGGCGGCGGTGAGCCGCTCGCCGGCCGCGGCGGCGACGGGCGAGACCGCGACGGCCCGCGCGGCAGCGGTTTCGGCGGTCAGGCGGAGCGTCGCGACCGCCGCTCCGGCGCCGAGCACGACCAGCAGCGCGGCGGCGGCGGCGCAACGCCATGCCATGTGCGCCGGAGCGGGTTGGGGAGCCGGCAACGTCCGGCTGTGGACTCTCGGCTGTCCTCTCATGCGGCCTCCCTGGCGGCGGTGCTCCTGGTCAGGTGGAGGAAGGCGTCCTCGAGGGTGGTCGGGATGACGCGCACGTCCCCGACGGTCGCCCCGGCGTGCTCGAGCGCGCCCCGGATCACCTCCTCGGCCCCTGCGATCGCCTTGACCCTGACGTGGAAGCGCGCCGCGAACGGCCGCACGTCCACGACGCCCTCGAGACCGCCGAGCGCACCGGCGACCACCGTGCGGGGCTCGGCCGCGACCTCGACGATCGCGCCCGGAAGCAACTTCGGGATCTCGCGCGGCGCGGCGTCGGCGAGCACGCGCCCCTCGTGCATGAGCACCACCCGCGAGCAGCGCTCGGCCTCGTCGAGATAGGGCGTGGCGAGGACCAGGGTGAGTCCCTCGGCGACCAGGTCGGCGAGCAGTCGCCAGAACTCGCGCCGGGTGACGGGGTCCACGCCCGTGGTCGGTTCGTCGAGCAGGAGCACCTCCGGCGAGTGCATCAGGCTGCACGCGAGGGCGAGCTTTTGCTTCATGCCGCCGGAGAGGCGGTCAGCCTGGCGGGCGCGGAACGGCGTCAGACCGACACGGCCAAGGAGCGTGTCGCGGCGGGCGCGCCAGCCTTTGACGCCGAGCAGCAGGGCGAAGAAGCGGACGTTCTCGTCCGCCGTGAGGTCGCCGTAGAGGGCGAAGCGCTGCGCCAGGTAGCCGAGGCGGTGGTGAAGGGCGCGGCGGTGCAACCACGCGTCCTCACCGAGAACCCGCACCTCGCCCCGGGCCGGACGCAGGAGGCCGGCGAACGCCCGCAGCGTTGAGGTCTTGCCTGCGCCGTCCGGGCCGATCAGTCCGACCACCTCGCCGCGCGCGACGGCGAGGTCGAGGCCGGCGACCGCCGTGGTGCGCCCGTAGCGGACGACGAGGCCGCGGGCCGAGAGGACGCTTGCCGCGCTCATGGCTTGCCCGGGCCGCCGAAGTAGGCGTCGGCCGGCATCCCGGGCTTGAACACACTCGAGGCGTTGTCGAGGCCAACCTTGATGCGGAAGACTAGCTTGGCGCGCTCCTCCGGCGTCTGCACGTTCTTCGGGGTGAACTCTGCGACGTCGGCGACGAAGGTCACCTTGCCGGTGAACTCCTCGGAACGGCCGTCCACGCGCACTCGTACGGGATCCCCGAGGCGGATCCGCGACAGCGACGGCTCGTCGACGTAGACGTTGAGCCATGGGTGGAGGATGTCGGTGAGCACGTAGAGGAGCGCCCCGGGGGGCAGGACCTCGCCGGGCTCGGCGACGCGCTGCGTGATCAACCCGTCGCGAGGCGCCGTCACCGTCGCGTCCGCGATGTGCTGCCGGATGGCGGCGATGGCAGCTTCGGCGGCCGCCCGCTGGCCGCGGGCCTGCTCGATGTCCTGCGTGCGGGGGCCGGCCACCAGCTCGGCGAGCCGGGCGCGGCCGGCCGCCACGGCGCTCGCGAGCATTTCCTTGCGCGTGCGCGCGTCGTCGCGGGCCTTGAGCGTCGCGGTGCCGCGGTCCGCAAGGCCCTCAAGGCGATTGAGGTCGAGGACCGCGCCCGCGAGGTTGGCCTCGGCGCTGGCCAGATCGGCCTCGGCGCGCTGGATGTCCTCCTTGCGCGACCCGGCGAGGAGCAAACGCAAGCGGGCGTCCGCGGCATCGAACTCGCCGCTGGCGCGGGCGAGGTCGTTCGTCGCGTCGGTGGTGTCGAGCTGCGCGATCACCACGCCGGCCTTCACCGCATCGCCCTCCCAGAACGGCTGGACGAGCAGCCTCCCGCCGACCTTGGCGCCGAGGCGGACTTCGGTGGCCTCGATATGGCCGGAGGCGTGGATGACGCCGCGGTCCGCTCCGGCGCCGCAACCGGCCAGCGCCGCGGCGGCGGCGAGCGTCACGACAAGGGGGGCGAGGGCGTTGCGCATTGCGGCCTCCTCAGGCTTTCTTCACTGCGATCCCGTCGAGGGCGATGGCGACCATCGTGTCCGAGAGGGACTCGAGGCCGCCGGCCGCGGCGGCCGGGATCGGAAGCTTGTTCGCGAAGCGGTCCTTGAGCCTCACGGAGTTCGCCATGAACATGAGCGCGCCGACCAGCATGAGGTGGGTGACGAACGGGTCCACACGGCGGAAGGCCCGGCGCCGGGCGCCGTCGTCGAGGGTGGCGGCGGTGAGCCGCATGACCTCCGCCATTTCGGCGAGCGCCGCCGCCGGCAGGTTCGGACCGCCGGCCGCGATCTCGCGCAGCATGAGCTGGGGCAGGTAGGGGTGCTCGCGCACCGTCGCCACGAACGCCCGCGGGATCGCCTTGAAGCGCTCGCGCGGGTCGGTGTGCGCGGCGACGGCCGCCGCCACCGCCGCGTGGATGCGGCCGAGGTTGGCGGTGACGGTCTCGCCGAAGAGGGCCGCCTTGTCGCCGACGTGGTAGTAGAGCATCGCCTTGTTGACGCCGGCACGGCGCGCGAT
Organism: Acidobacteriota bacterium; assembly: GCA_003133645.1. Classification (GTDB taxonomy): domain Bacteria; phylum Acidobacteriota; class Thermoanaerobaculia; order Thermoanaerobaculales; family Thermoanaerobaculaceae; genus RBG-13-68-16. The sequence continues at coordinate 15,181 of PKYI01000087.1, forward strand.
CTCGTCCACGCCGGCGCCGCCGAAACCGCGCTCGGCAAAGACCTCGCCCGCGGTCTCGAGGATGTGCGCTCGCACCTCGGCGCTGTGCTGCGCGACTCGGGTTGGCTTCATCGCTCTCCTGGACTAACCAGTCGGTTAAACCGACGGGTTAGTTATATTCGTGATCGTGGACCTTGTCAAGCCTTACTGCCGACGGGGGTGTCGCGGTTGGGTCGGCGGCGGGCTACAGCCGCGCGCGGCGCAGCACGAGCGTCACGTCGCCGGCGTTGATGGGCACTGCGCGTTCCGGCCGGGCCGCCAGGATCGCCTTGCCCGCCGGGGGCAAACCCGATGACTGGTCCACCACCAGCACTTCGACTGGCTGCTCGCCGGTGAAGACGAGCGTGACGTCCACCCCGGCGGCCGGCACCGCCACGAACGCGATGCGGCGGTAGGGGATGCGCCCTCTGCCGGGATGCCCGAGCGCGACCGGCCTGCCGCCCGCAGTCATGGCAGTAAGCGTTGCGTCGCTCGGCACGAAGATGGCGAGGTTGGGCGCGCCGCGCTCCGAGCGCAGCGTCGCGGTGACGGATCGTCCGCCGGCGGCCGGCTCCGTCCTGACGACCGTCAACTCCGGGGCCGGGAGCCCGGACGCCGGGGCCGGCGCCACGAACTGCCGCTGCTCAGACCACGGGTAGGGGAGGGCGGCCTCGGCGGCGAACCTCGCGGCCGCTCGCAGGCCGGCCGGTAGGCCGTCTCCCTGGCCGCCCGCAACCCAGCTGCAGACACCGGTGTCGTGGTCCTCGGCGTAGGCGATGTTGAGGGGTTGCGGCCTCTGGGCCGAGTACTTCGGCATGAAGCAGGCCGTCACCGCCGCCAGAGCCGCCACGCAAGCCAACGCGCCGAGGACCCACACCCGCGCCCGCCGCCACCGCGGCCCCAGCGCGAGCAGCGGCGCCACGGTGGTGATCACCATCGCCAGTGGGACGGTGACGGCGAGGCCCCGCGCGAGTCCGAACGTGGACTCGAGGAGGAAACCCAGCGGCATCCAGGTCACGGCGGCGATCGGGACGAGCGCCGCGGACGCCGCCGCGAGCGCGGCGCCAGGTGCGGCCGGGGGAAACAACTCCGCGGCAGCGAGGAAGACGGCCGCGGCGAGCGCTGGGATGAGGAACATCGTGCTGGCGCCCGGGGCGAGAGCCGCAACGCCGACCGCGAGCCCGCTCCACCCGAGCCACGTCCCGGCCAGCAGCCCGCGGAAACCTGCGCGGCGCGCCGCCAGGCTCGCGACCGCGCCGCCGGCCGCCAGCGCCCCCGCCCAGAGCGAGAGCTGCGCCGGGAGCGGATGGGCGAGCCAGGGATCGGCGGTTCCCGCGATCGTCTCGATGAACCGCGTCAGGACGAGGCCCGCGCCGGCAGCCGCGAGGGCGATACCGGCGAAACCGCCAAGCCCCCACAGCACCGCGGCGGCCGTGGTCCTTCGCCTGCGGATCGCGACCAAAACCGTGAGCAGCAGCAGCGCGGCCGCTCCCGCCGCAAGGGGCACAGTGAGCCCGGCCGGCCAGCGCAGCAACGCGAAGCCGAGCAGGTCCTGATAGCAGGATCGCCCGGGCCGGGGGTGCGCCAGGTCGGCGCCCGCCAGCGTGCGCGCCACGGCCAGCGCGTTCTCCCCCTGGTGCTGGAGGCTGCCGAGGTCGAGGTGGGCGAGGTCGTCCAACGGCGTGTGGTAGTGCGAGAGCTCGTCGATGAAGGCGAAGTTCATCCCCGCCATCCCGGCGCGCTTGAACACCGTGAGGTCGGTGTCGTTGGGGAGGCGCTTGTACGCCTCGTAGGTGAGGGAGAGGGCGGCCGGGCGCCGCACCGAGCGGCCGTAGGCGTCCACCAGCCACGCGTTCTCGTCGCTGGTCTCGAACATGATGCTCTCACCGCCGGTGCCGCGGGCCTCGAGGTTGACGACCGCCCCGACGTCCCGGGCCAGGGGGTCGTCGGCGACGAACGCCTCGGCGCCGAGCAGGCCGGCCTCCTCGCCGTCGTCGACCAGGAGGACGACCGGGTTGGCCGCCGGCGGGTCGGTCTTGAGGGCGCGGGCGACCTCAACGAGCGCCGCGACGCTGGCCAGGTCGTCGGCGATCCCCCCGCCGGCCCCGACCGAGTCGTAGTGGGCCACGAGGAGGACCGCGCGCCTTCCCGAACCGCCCGGCAACCGGGCGATCACGTTCTCGACCGTACCGCAGACCGGCGCCGCGCCGGAGCAGACGAACGACGTGCGCACCGCGACGGGAACGCCGAGCGCTTGCAGCCGGGCGACGAGGCGGGCTTGCACGGCGGCGTGGGCCGCGGAGCCAACGGGGTGCGGCGCACCGTCCCCGGCCAGATCCCGCAGCACAACCGCGGCCCGGGCGGCGGAGAAAGCGCTCGCGGGGGCATCGACTTGAAGAGGCGCCGGAGGCCGGAGACGGACCAGCACCAGGCCCAGGACAACCGCTGCCAGCGCCAGCGCTACGACGAGCCAGACGGACGATCCCGCCGCCGGCGCATCCGGCGGCGGGATCGGCATCTCACTTCGGGTCCTTCCTTCCACGGTCACCATCCAGAAGACAGGTTCACGACGATTGAACGGAGAACCGCTGACGCCGCCTCGCCAGTCTCTCTCATCGGCCGGCGAGGCTCCCGAGCAGCTCCCAGCAGGCGTGCTGTACCCGCCAGAACCCCACCTCCTGGGGCACGAGCCAGCGGAGTTGGGGCTCCGGCGCACTCAGCGTCTCAGCCGGGAGCGGCGTGACCTCGAGGCCGCGCCGGGCGCACAGTCCCATCGCCCGCCGCATGTGCCACGCGGAGGTCACCAGGCCCACCCTTCGCCACCCGCGCTCGGCGACGAGCCGTGCGAGCGCCTCGATCTCGTCGGTGGTGGTGCGCGGGCCCTCGATCAGCACGATGCTCGCCCGCGGCACGCCGAGCTGTTCCCAGAGGGCCGCGGTCGCCGCGGCGTTGCTGGTCGCGCCTCCGCCCGCGATCGGTTCGTAAGGGCCGGACGCCACCAACCGCGCCGTCCGCCCGGCCCGCCAGAGGAGCACCCCCAGGACGACTCGCTCGCCCGCGGCGGTGAGGTCGGGGCGGCCGTCGTTCCGGACCTCGACGCCGCCGCCGAGCACGGCCACGGCGTCGAACGAACCCTGGGCGAGGGGATCGATCCGCGCGTACGGGCGCTGCAGCCAGGCGATCAGCGCGCTGCCCACCCAGGCGTTGCCGGCCATCGTCGTAAGGAGCCAAAGCGCTGCGGCGACCGTGGCAAACCCCCGAAGCCGGCGGCGGCGCAGGCCGCAGCTGAAGGCCAGCAGGCCGAGCCACGCCAGGCCGGCCGGCATCAGGCACAGGGCGACGAACTTCCTCAGCTCGAACCGTCCCGGCGACAGCGCCACCGCGAGCGCCAGCAGCACCGCCGCGCCGGCCCAGGCCAGCGCCATGCGGGAGCGGGGCCACGCCGCGCGGCGGGTGAGCGCGGCGTTGCCGAGGAGGACCGCCGCGACGATCAGCGCGAGGGAGACCATGGCGCCGGAGCCGTCACCGCATCTCGTCTCTGAACGCCTCGATTTCGCTCCTGAGTTGGTCGGCTTTCGCCTGCAGCGCACCGCCGAGGTGCGCGCGCAGGTCGGCAATGTCCGCATCGGCCTTGTCGATGTCGCGCCGGGCCGCGTCCGCGTCCGCCGTCGTGTCGGCCCCGGCGAGGCCGGCGGCGCGGCCGGCCGCCTCGAACTGCCGCCGCGCCGTGTCGAACCGCTCCTCGATGCGCTGCAGCGCCTGCTCGTCCCGCGACAGCGACGACGGGATGAGCGCGAGCCTCCCGGTGTGGACGTAGTTGTACGCGAGTAGTGCCACAACTGCGATTGCGACGAAGGCTAACAGACCCTTCATGGCCGCCTCCAGTTCCGCTGGTGCAGTGAGAGCCTAGAGTCCCGGCCGGAGCGCCGTCAAGGGGCGGCGCCGGCGTCGCGGCGCGCGGGTCAGCCGACGGAGATGCCGATCAGCCGGCCGATGCCGAACGTGACGCCGCCGGCGGCCATCCCGATGAGGAGCTGGCGCGTCCCGGAGAAGAGGACGCCGCGGCCGGTCATCAGCGTGATGACCGCGCCGGTCGCGAAGAGCGCGAGGCCGCTGGCGGCGAGGCTGGTGACGACCGCCGTCGCGCCGGAAAGGAAAAGGAACGGGGCGACCGGGGCGATCGCGCCGCAGAAGAAGAGGAAGAACGACGTGATCGCGGCTTCCCACGCCGAACCGCCGAGCTCGGCGGGGTCGAGGCCGAGTTCCTCGCGGGTCAGGGTGTCGAGGACGTTGTCCTTGTCGGTCATCAACTTTGCGGCGAGGACGTCGGCCTCCTCGCGGCCGAGGCCCTTGGCCTGGTAGATCAGCGAGAGTTCCTCCTGCTCCTCCTCGGGCGCCTCGGCCAGCTCGTCGCGTTCGATTGCGATCTGTCGCTGGGCGAGTTCCCGGGCGCTCTGCACCGAGAGCCACTCGCCCATTGCCATCGCGCACGCGCCGGCCAGGGTGCCCGCCAGGCCGGCGACGAGGATCGCCTTGTTGGACGAGTGCGCGCCGGCCACGCCCATCACCAGGCTCAGCACCGAGACGAGGCCGTCGTTGGCGCCCAGCACGGCGGCGCGCAGGGCGTTGCCCCCGACGGCGCGGTGCCGGCCCTCGAGGCGCGCGAGCAGCCCCCCCTCCATCCCGGAGCCGCGGGCGTGCGAGATGGTGGAGAGCAGCCGCGCGTGCGAGCTCTCCACCGCCGGGAGGTTGGCGGCGAGCGCATCCGGCTGGCCGTCGTAATCGCTGCGTCCCGCTTGCTCCTTCATCGCCAGCATCGGGATCACCGACTGCGTCCCGAACCGCCGGGAGAGCCACACGATGGCGCGGGAGCGCACGCTCGGCCGGCGCGCCGGGACGCGCGCGCCCGCGTCCCGCAGCTTCCCCTCCCAGAACGCGACGTGCGCCTCCTCGGAGGCGGCGAGGCGGCGGTAGACCTCGCCGAGCTTCTCGTTCGCCTCGATCTTCGCGATGGCGGCGTAGATCGCGGCGCTGTCGATCTCCTCTTGCCGGTTGGTCCGGAAGCGCGCGACGTCGGTTCGGGGGGCCATGACGGGGAATCCTCCGTGTGGATCGACTCTAGTCCGCCGGGGTGGTGCGCGCAAGGCACCGGCGGCGGTATCCTGGCGGCCCGCCGCAGCTCGGGCCGAAGCCGGGAGCGCGGCGGGACACGGGAGGGGTGATGCCGTTTTCAGCGATCGAAGTCGAAAGGTGCCGCATGGACTTCCCCGCGCTGGTACGCGCCGAAAACGGCGTGCCGCTCGCCTTCCTTGACGGCCCTGCCGGCTCGCAGGTGCCGGAGCGCGTGATCGCCGCGGTCGCCCAGTACTACCGCACGTGCAACGCCAACACCCACGGCGCGTTCGTGACCTCGCGCGAGTCCGACGGGATGATCGCCGGCGCGCGCGCGGCGGTGGCGGCGTTCCTGGGCGCGCCGTCGTGGCGGGAGATCTCGTTCGGCGCCAACATGACGACGCTCAACTTCGCGCTCGCGCACGCCATCGGCCGGGAAATGGAAGCCGGGGACGAGGTCGTGATCACCGAACTGGACCACGAGGCCAACCGCGGCCCATGGCTCGGCCTGCGGGAGCGCGGCGTGGTGGTGCGCGAGGTGGCGCTCCTCCCCGACGGCCGCCTCGACGCCGACGACATGCGCCGCAAGATCACGGCGCGGACGCGCGTGGTCGCCATCGGCTACTCCTCCAACGCCCTCGGCACGGTCAACGACGTGCCCCTGGCGCGGGAGCTTGCGCGCGCGGTCGGCGCCCGGTTGGTCGTGGACGCGGTGCACTACGCGCCGCACTTCCCCCTCGACGTGGCGGCGCTCGACCCTGACTTCCTGCTGTGCTCCGCCTACAAGTTCTACGGGCCGCACGTCGGGATCCTCTACGCGCGGCCGGGCGCCCTCGATCGCTTGCGGACCGACAAGCTGCGCACGCAGGAAGACGCGGTGCCGTACCGGATCGAGACCGGGACCCTGAACCACGCGGCGATCGCGGGGGTCAAGGCGGCGGTCGAGTACATCGCCTCGTGGGGCGAGGGCGCCACGCTGCGGGAGCGGCTCGTCTCCGCGATGACCGCGATCGGCGCGCGCGAGCACGAGCTGGCGGCGTTCTACTGGGACAGCGTGAGGAAACTGCCCGGGGTCACGGCGTGGGGGCAGGACTTCTCGTCGCCGCGCCGCGCGCCGACCATCTCGGTCACGATCGCGGGGGTGCGACCGGACGCGGCCGCCGCGGCGCTGGGCGAGAAGGGCCTGCTCGTGTGGGACGGCGACTTCTACGCGGCGCGGGCGATCGAGGTGCTCGGCCTGGCGGAGCGAGGCGGCGTGCTCCGCACCGGGATCTCGATGTACAACACCAGCGCGGAGGTCGAGCGCTTGCTCGCCGCCGTGGCGGAGCTGGCGGCACGCTGATGCCCCAGAGTGGTTCGATGCGGCTGCTGCTCGCCGGCTTCGGCAACGTCGGGCGGACCCTCGCCGGGATCCTCGCCGAGCGCGATGCGTACCCCGGGCTCGCGGACCTCGACGCCGCGGTGGTCGGGATCACAACGGGCTCGCACGGCGCCCTCGCCGACAGCCGCGGGATCGACCTCGCCTCCGCCCTCGTTTGGTTCCGCGAGCACCGGCGGTTCACCCCCGGGCGCCCCGACTTCGCGACGCTCGACACGGCGGGAGCGGTCGCCGGGCTCGACTACGACGTCCTCGTCGAGCTTTCGCCGCTGTCGGTGGCGGGGCGGGGCGAGCCGGCGATCACGCACGTCCGCGGGGCGCTCGAGCGCGGGCGGCACGTGGTCTCGGCGAACAAGGGGCCGCTGGCGTGGGCGTACCGGGAGCTGACGGCGCTGGCGGAGGAGCGCGGTTGCGCGCTGCTGTACGAGGCGACCGTGATGGATGGAGCGCCGGTGTTCTCGCTCGCTCGCCACGGCCTGCGCGGCAACACGATCGAGCGCATCGAGGGGGTGCTCAACTCGACGACCAACGTGATGCTCGGCGAGATGGAGCGCGGCGCGAGCCCGGCCGAGGCGGTGGCGGCCGCGCAGCGGGCGGGGGTAGCCGAGGCGGACCCCGCCGCCGACATCGAGGGGTGGGACGCGGCGGCGAAGGTCGCGGTGCTCGCGAACGCGCTCATGGGGGCGGAGCTGACGCCGGATCAGGTCGAGCGCGAGAGCGTGGCCGCCGTCACCGTCACCCGCCTTGCCGCGGCCGGGTCGCGGGGGTGCCGGATTAAGATGGTGTGCGAGGCGTTCCGCGACGGCGGGACGGTGCGCGGCCGCGTTCGCGCCCGCGAGGTGAGGCGCGACGACCCGCTCGCTCTGGTCGAAGGGACGGGGTCGCTCATTCGCTTCGTCACCGACATCCTGGGCACGTTTACCGTCGCCGAGGAGCGGCCGGACCTGGCGACCACGGCGTACGGCGTCATCGCGGACCTGTTCGCGGTGCGTCTCAGTCGAGCTTGAAGCCGAGGTCGAGGGTGACCTGCCACTCCACCGGCTTGGCGTCGCGGACGGAGCCGCGGATCTCCTTGACCTCGAACCACGAGAGACCGCGCACCGACTGCGACGCCTTGGCCACCGCCAGCGCGACCGCGTTCTCGACGCTCTCGTCCGAACAGCCGACCACCTCGATCTTCTTGTAGACCTTGTCGCTCATCGTCGCCTCTCGTTCCGACCATCCGACTGTCATTGTCATGAGTCCGAGCCCAAGTTGCAACTGGCCGGCGCCGCGCGCTATCATCAATCCAACATACGAACCGGATTTCGACGTTGACGATACCGGACAATGACGGGGAGGGAAGGGACATGGCAAGCAACACACCGCAGCCTCCGGCGCCGGTGGCACCGCCGCCGGCTCAACCCGCGGCGCCGGCGCCGCCAAAGAAGGGCATCAGCCCGCTGGTCTGGATCCTGGGCGGGTGCGGAGGGGTTCTGGTCCTGGCCGTGATCGCGTTCGCCGTGGTGGCGTACTGGGGCGTGCACAAGTTCAAGGGATACGCCGACTCCGCCAAGAAGAACCCGGCCGTGTTCGCCGCCAAGCTCGCGGTGGCGGCCAACCCGGATCTCGAGGTCGTCTCGAGCGACGACGAGGACGGCACCGTGACGATCCGCAACAAGAAGACCGGCGAGGAGATCACGATGAACGCGGCGGACATCAAGAACGGCCGCCTGAAGTTCAGGAACGAGAAGGGGGAGGAGGTCACCTTCGAGGGCAGCGGGCAGAAGGGGAAGGAGGGCCTCCGCATCAAGTCGAGCAAGGGCACGATGGCGTTCGGCAACGTCGAAGCAGTGAAGATGCCCGCATGGGTGCCGGTCTACGCCGGGGCCAAGGTGATGGCCTCGACCAAGGAGAAGACCGAGGATGGCTTCAGTGGAACGGCCTCGTTTCAGACCAGCGACGCGGCCGCAACGGTCCTGGAGCACTACGAGAGCGAGTTGAAGACCTCCGGCTTCGAGGTCGAGAGGACCGACGCGGGTGGCATGGGCAGCCTGCACGCCAAGGCCGGGGACGGCACGCGAACGGTAGCCGTGACGGCGGTCGCCATCGGCAACCTGACGCAGGTGACGGTGGAGTACGGCGCCACGGGGGGCGCCAAGGAGTAGCTCCTCCGGCCACCCGCGGGACCGGCAAGCAAGAGGCCACGCAGTGGAACAAGAGGCAAAGCGACCGGCCGCAGGCGGCGGGGCAGGAGAAGACAGCTCCTCGGAGTTCCAGCTCAGTGCGCGACGGTGGCGAGGAGGGCGATGGCGGCCATGCCGCAGGCGGTCGCGAAGACGTCGCGCTTGCGGCAGACCGGCGTGGTCACGGCAGGGATGAGGTCGCTGGCGCCCAGGTAGAGGAAGAAACCGGCCATCGCCAGGAGCAGGCCTCCGAGCTGGTGCTCGTCGAGCTTGACGGCGAGGCCGGCGCCGAACCCCGCCGCCAGGAACGCGACGTTGCCCAGCAGCAAGCGCACCGCCGCGCGGCGGCGGTGGTGGTGGGCGAGGACGAGGGACACGGTCGTGAGCCCGTCGGCGAACTTGTGCGCGGAGAGCGCCAGGCCGACCGCGAGCGCCGTGGCGGGAGACTCGCGCAGGGACGCCGCCAGCGCTAGCCCGTCCACGGCCGAGTGGACGAGGAGGCCGAGGGCGCCGTGCATCGCCAGCGGCGGGTGCTCGTGCTCCACGGCGGGGCACTCGGCGTCCATCGCGTGGGCGTGGGGGTGAAGCACGTGCAGCTTGTCGAGCAGGAGCGTGGCGAGGAACGCCGCGAGTACGACCAGCAGCGAGGGTCGGGCGCCGCCCGCCATCGTTTCGACTCCCTCGGGAACCAGTTCGAGCAGCGCGAGCGCGACGAGGGTCCCGGCCGAGAACGAAAGGAAGATCCGCGCGTGGCGTTCGAGGCGGAGCGGCACGGCTCCGCCCGCCAGCGTGGCGCCGACGACCACCGCCAACACCGCGCTCGCGAGGACGATCGACATGCGGCGATTCTAGCCGGGCCGCGGAGGCGGTTACAATCGGCGGGTGTCCGACCATGTCCGTCTCGACGTGTGGCTCGACGTCGCGTGCATCGCGCGGACCAGGTCGCAGGCCAAGGAGCTGTGCGACGGGGGCAAGGTGGAGGTGGCCGGGGCGCGCGCCAAGGCGCACCGGTTCGTCCAGGCGGGGGACCGGATCAACGTCACGCTCGCACCCGGCCTGACGCGCGAACTCGTCGTGCGCGAAGTGCGCGACACGCACGTCGCCAAGGCCCGGGCGCGCGAGCTCTACGAGGACGTGACCCCGCCGCCCACCCCTGAGGAGATCGAGCTCCGCAGCATCGAGCGCTTCGCGCCGCCGCCGGCGCCCGAGCGGGGGAGCGGCCGCCCGGAGAAGCGGGCGCGGCGGCAGATGGACCGCTTCCGCGGCCGCCGGGAACCCTAGCCCCTCGGCTGCCGGTCCTGCCCGGCGCGCGCGGCGAACCAGGCGGCGGTGCGCGCGAGGCCGTCCTCGAGGGAAACCTGGGGCCGGACGCCGAGCTCGCCGGCGATCAGGTCGGAGGTGATCACCGACCTGCGTTGCTCGCCCGCCTTGGCCGGCCCGTGGACGGCGGGCCGGGCGACGCCAACGGCCGCGGCGAGGCGATCGTAAAGTTCGACGACCGTGCTCTCGCGCCCGGTACCCACGTTGAAGACCGCGAAGCCAGCGCGCCCGAGGACGGCCATGTCGGCGGCGACGATGTCGGCGACGAAGACGTAGTCGCGGGTCTGGAGTCCGTCGCCGTTGATCGTTGCCGCTTGCCCCGACAGCAGACGGTCGAGGAAGATCGCGACCACGCCCGCCTCGCCGTGCGGGTTCTGGCGCGGGCCGTAGACGTTGGCGTAGCGCAGCGCCACCGCGTCGAGCCCGTACTCCGCGTGGTAGAAGTAGAGGTAGCGCTCCACCGCGAGCTTGGCCACGCCGTACGGCGAGAGCGGCCTCGCTGGGTGGGTCTCGTCGGCCGGGAAGCGTTCCTGCTCGCCGTACATCGCGCCGCCGGTGGAGGCGAAGACGACCTGGCGGAGAGCCGCCTTCCGCCCGGCATCGAGGAGGTTCAACGTGCCGAGGATGTTGATGCTGGCGTCGTTGACGGGGTCGGCCACCGAGCGGCGGACGTCCATCTGGGCGGCGTGGTGGACCAGCACCTCGACCCCCGCGTCGGCGATCAGCGCCGCGGCCTCGGGGGAGCGGATGTCGAGCTGGTGGAACTCGGCCGCGGCGGGGAGGTTCTCCTTGCGCCCGGAGGAGAGGTCGTCGACAATCACGACGCGGTGGCCCCGCGCCAGCAGCGCGTCGGCCACGTGGGAGCCGATGAAACCTGCGCCTCCGGTGACGCAAACCGTGCGAGCGATCATGGCAACGCCTCTCTCCGGCCCGGAGCTGGCGGAACTCGAGCCGCTGGGGAGGCGATTCTACCAGCGCCCGACCCGCGTGGTCGCCCGCGACCTCCTGGGGAAGCTGCTCGTCCGGCGCCTGCCGGAAGGGACCGCGGCGGTCAGGATCACGGAGGTCGAAGCCTACCTCGGCGTTCGCGACCCTGCCGCCCACACCTACGGGGGAAGGCGGACGCCGCGCAACGAGACGATGTGGGGGGAGGGCGGGCGGCTTTACGTGTACTTCACGTACGGCATGCACCACTGCGCCAACGTGGTGACGCGCGCGGCGGGCGTGCCGGAAGCGGTGTTGCTGCGCGGCGCGGTGCCGGTCGCGGGGGAGGAAGTGATCGCGGCGCGCCGCGCCGGTCGCCTCGACGGGCCGGCGAAGCTCTGCCATGGGCTTGGCATCGACCGGACGCTCGATGGTACCGACCTCACGGGCGGCGGCGGGGTTTGGCTGGCCGCGGACGCGTTCGTGTGCCGGCAGGTCTGGGTGCGCCGTCTGCCGCGCGTGGGCGTGGCTTACGCGGGCGAGGCCGCGGGCTGGCCGTTGCGCCTGCTCGTCGACCTCGGGGCGTCGGCGGCGGCGCGGGGACGTGCGGGGCCGCGTGGTGCCGGCGCCGGAGCTGCGCCAAAAGCGCGCTGAAGTCGGCGGGCGGTGCCAGCCGGAAGTGGAGCCTCTCGCCCGTGATCGGATGGACGAACCCGAGGACGGCCGCGTGGAGTGCCAGCCGCCCGATCGAGAACGGGTCGGTCTCGGGATCCCCGTAGACGGGGTCCCCGAGCACCGGGTGGCCGAGGTAGGCGAGGTGGACGCGGACCTGGTGCGTGCGGCCGGTGCCGAGCTCAGCCTCGACGAGCGTCGCCGGCCCCAGGCGCTCGAGCGGCCGCAGCACCGTGCGGGCGGCGCGGCCGCCGGTCCCAGGGGCGACCGCCGCGCGCCGCGCGCCCGGCCGCGGCCGGCCGATGCTGCGCTCCACCAGCTCCTCCCGCAAGAAATCCCCGCGCGCCAGAGCGAGGTAGAGACGCTCCACGGTGTGGAACCGAAACTGGCGGTGCAGGTGTTCGGCCGCGGTGTGCGTAATCGCCAGCACCATCACCCCCGATGTGGCGCGGTCGAGGCGGTGGACGACGAGAACGCGCCGGTGGCGCCCGGTCCGCCGCTGCAGCTCGGCCGCGGCGCGGGCGAGCACCGTGTCCTGCTCGCCCTCGATCGTGGGGTGGACGAGCAGCCCGGCGGGCTTGTTGACGACGACGACCTCGTCGTCGGCGAACAGCACCTCAATCGGCGGCGTCTTGGGCGCGCGCTCGCGCCGGGGCAACGAGGGGGCGTGGGCGACCTCGTCGGCCGGCCCGACGAGCGCGCCGGGGTCGGTCACGACGGCCCCGTTGACCAGGACGTGGCCGACCAGCACCTCCCGCTTGGCCCGCGAGTAGGAGGTGCCGAGCAGGGCCTCGACGGCCCTGGCGAGACGTCGCGCCGCGCTCTCCACGCCGGCCAGCGTAGCACCTCGTCCCGGGGCGGTGGACACTCGCGCGGCTTCCGGGTAGGGTGGCCGGGTGATCGGAGGCGGCCTTCAATCCGACGCGGTGGGCGGGCTGCTGGGCCGCGCGGTCGATGCCGGCCTCGCCTTGCGGTGGGTGGGTCTCGCCGCGCGCGAGGGCGGGGCGGGGATGTGCTGGTCCGCGGCGGGGGTCCGGCTGGACGGCGAGGAGGAAGCCGACCTCCGCTTCGACCTGGCCTCGCTCACCAAGCCGCTCGCGACCGCGACGCTGCTGCTCCTGGCGCGCCGGGATGGTCTCGACCTCGAACAACCCGTCGCCGAACTCGTGCCGGAACTCGCGGGCTCGGCGTGGAACGGGGTCACGTTCGAGCAGTGCGCGACCCACACCGCGGGGTTCCCGGCGTGGGCGCCGTTGTACGCCTCCGGCTGCGGCCGCGGCGCCTACCTGGATGCGTTGCGGCGGGTGGAGCCCGTGGCGGCGGCCGGCAGCAGGGTCGAGTACTCATGCCTCGGCTTCCTCGCCCTCGGCATCGCCCTCGAGCGGGCCGGCGGGGCCGACCTCGGCGTGCTGTTCGCCGATCTCGTGGCGGAGCCGCTCGGGTTGGCCCAGGAGCTGGGCTTCGCGCCGCCGGCGGACGTGAGCGTGGCGCCCGGGGAGCGGCGCTGGTTCGTCGAGGAGCGCTTGCTGACGGCGCGCGGGATTCCCGGCGCGCCACCGCCGGCGCCCGCCGGCGTGTGGCCTTGCGACGACGGCAACGCCCGCGGTCTCGGCGGCGTGGCCGGGAACGCGGGGTTGTTCGGAACGGCCGCGGCCGTGGCGCGGCTGGCGGCGGAGTACCTTCCTGGCGGCGGTGAGCTCGTGAACGCCGCGGAGGCGGAGCTGGCGACCCGCTGCCGCACGGACGGCCTCGAGCAGGCGCGCGGGATCGGCTGGCAGCTCGCCTCAAGCCCGGGTTGCTCGGCGGGACCGGCGCTGCCGGCGAGCGCGTTCGGACACACCGGTTTCACGGGGGTTTCGGTGTGGTCCGACCCCCAGAGCCGGGCCGTGTTCGTGCTGCTCGGCAACCGTCTCCACCCCGGCGGGCGCACGCCCGACCTCCACCCGCTGCGGAGGCGGTTTCACGCTCTCGCCCGCGAGGCGATCGGAGCCGGGTCCCGTTGGGACGAGGGCGATTGATCCGGGCCGCGGTCGCGTGGGCGGTTCTGGGCGTTGCGGCGGCGGCCTTCGCCCAGGAGAGCGCGGTGCCGAAGGACCTCGCCGACGCCCGCAGCGAAGTCCGGGCGCTGGAGCAGCACCTGCGGCAGCTCACGGACCTCCAGGCGGGGCTTGGCCGGCAGCGGGAGCGGTTGGCGCTGGAGGTCAAGGTCGCGATGGTGCGCGTCCGCGAGGCCGAGGTGGAGCAACAGGAGGCGGCGCGCGCCGTCGCGGCGGCGTCCGCGGCCGCCAAGGCGTCCCAGGCAGAGCTCGATGCGGCGATGGACAGGCTGCGCCTGCAGCTCTCGCTGCTGGCCGTGCTCGGCCGCGCCGGCCTGGCGCCCCTGGTCGTGCACGCCCTCGGGTCGGGGCAGGACATCCCGGCGCGGGTCACGGTCGCGCTCGCTCTGGTCCGCGAGGAGAAGCGGCGGCGGGACGAGGCCGCCGGTCTCATGGCGCGGCGGGAAGCGGCGCTGTCGGAACTCTCGGTGCGGCGGGAGGAACTGGCGGCGACGGCGGGACGTCTCGACGGCCGGCGGCGGGAGCTGGAGCAGACGAGGCAGCGCGTCGAGGCGCAACTCGCCTCGCTCGAGGTGGAGCGGCGTCACGGCGCGGTGAAGCTGGCGGGCGCCCAGCAGGCCCAGGAGCGGTTGGAGCGCCTGTGGGGCACCGTGACGCAGCAGGACGGGAGCACAGGCCCGGACGTGCGGCTGCTGCGCGGCGGCCTGCGCTGGCCGGTGGGGTCGAACCGGGTGCTGCAACGGTTCGGGCCGCACCGCGACCCGCAGTACGGCACGGTCACCCTCACCCACGGCGTCGTCCTGGCGGCGCAGCCGGGGGAGAGGGTCGTCGCGGTCGCCGCGGGGAAGGTTTCGTACGCGCAGTTCTTCAAGGGCTACGGCAACGTCGTGATCGTCCACCACGGCGGTGATGTCTACTCGCTGTATGGTGGACTTGCTAGTATGTTCGCCCGCGCCGGGCAGCGCGTCGGCACCGGCGAGCCCCTCGGCGTGGCCGGGCGGAACGAACAAGGGGTGGCGAGCGTTTACCTTGAGATACGCGTAGGGCAGAACGCCCAGGATCCGCTGGCCTGGCTCAAGCCGGCGGGGAAGTGAGGGTGCGGTGAAGCATCGGTGGCTTTTCCTTGCGGTTTCGCTGGTCATGATCGTCGCGGTTGGGGCGCTCGCATTCGGTTCGGCCGGTGGTCCCGGCAGGAGCCTGTACCGGCTCGTGGGAATGTTCGGGCAGGTGGTGTCGCTGGTCCGCTCCTCGTACGTCGAGGAGGTCCCGGTCGCCAAGCTCGAACTCGGCGCGATGAACGGGCTCGTGCAGGCGGCCGACCCGGGGGGGCTCTGGGCCCCGGAGGACGTTGCGGCCCAGTACGCCAGGGTCCGCGGCCGCGCGCTGCCGCCGTTCGGGCTCGTGCTCGGACAGCGCTCGTCCTACCCGTTTGTCGTCCAGGTGGTGGCGGGCTCGCCGGCGGCGAAGGCGGGGATCGTGCCCGGCGAACTGGTGGAGAGCATCGGAGCCGAACCGGTGCGCGCCCGGGCCCTCTGGCGAGCGCTCACGCTGCTCGACGACGCCGAGCGCAAGGGCGCCGACGTGACCCTCGACGTCATCGATCGCCAGCTCGACGGCAAGCGCCCGGTGACGCTGAAGCCGGCGTCGTTCGCGGCGGGCGGGCCGTCGGTCGAGATGAAGGAGGGCGCTGCCGTGGTGAGGGTGCCGGTCGTCGATGCCGCGGCGGCCGCCGCGTTGGGCGACGCTTTGCGCCCGAGCGAGGGCGCGAGCGCCCTCGTGGTCGACCTGCGCGGGGTCGCGCTTGGCACCCCCGAGGGGGCGGCGCGGGTGGCGGCGCAGCTCGCGGGCGGGGCGGTCGAGCTCAAGATGGGCGCGAGCGGCGACAAGGGCGAGACGGTCAAGGCGCAGGGCCCGGCGCGCTCGTGGAAGGTCTTCGTCTGCCTCGATGCCACCACGGCCGGGCCGGCCGAGCTGCTGGCAAGCGCGTTGAAGAGTCGCGGCGCCACCCTCGTGGGGACGGAGAGCTATGGCGACACCGGGCAGCGGCGGGCGATCAAGGGCGCCGGCGGCGAGGTGTGGCTGGCGTCGGCGTGGGGCATCGGACCGGACGGCAAGCCGATTCTGGGGGCCGGTTTGAAGCCGGACGAGCGGGTGCGGCCGCGCAAGGGCGGCGACGCCGTCCTCGACCGTGCGTTGGAGCTGGCTGGTGGCCGCGCCGCGATCGGCCAGGCGGCGTAGCCGGCCCGGGGGGGCGCGCGGCGGCCGGGCGCGAGGGCTCGTCGCTCTCGCACTCGTGCTGCTCGCGGTGGCTGCCGTGATCTACCTCGGCTGGCGTGCGGCGAGACCGCGGCCGGTTCCGGCGGTGCCGAATGCGGTCGCGGTGGTGCGCGAGGTGGCGGCACGTTTCCGTTGCGGCCCCGCACGGGTCACTTCCGAGACGATGCGGGACAGCGCGGGACCGCTCGCGCTCGTGACGGTCCACGCGCCGCGGGGGTTCCAGGTCGAACCGTTTGTGCTCGACCTGGAAGCGGCGGCACACAACCTCGGCGGGCGCCTGGAACCGATGCCGCTCCTGGAGAAGGGCGGGTACGGCCTGGCTCGTCTCGACGGCGAGGTCGGCGGGGTGCGGTGGCGCGTGCTGGTGCTGGGCGAGGAACTGCCGGCGCCGCCGAAGGCGGGAGCGGGACGCGGGGCGGTCCGCGGCGCGCGCCTCGCCATCGTGCTCGACGACGCCGGCGCCTCGATCGAGGTGGTGCATGAGGTCGAGCATCTGCCCCTTGCGGTGGCGGTCGCGGTGCTGCCGAACGCGGCGCGCTCGGCCGAGGTCGCCCGGGGCCTCGGCGCGCAGGGGCGCGAACTCCTGCTGCACATGCCGATGGAGCCGGTCGGCAATTACGGGCCGGGTCCGGGGGAAGGCGCGGTCGAGGTCGGGCTCGGCGCCGCCGAGATCAGGTCGCGCGTGGAGCGGGCGCTCGCAGTCGTGGCGGGGGCACGTGGGGTCAACAACCACATGGGCTCGCGGGCGACGGCGGATGCCGCGGCGATGCGCGCGGTCATGGACGTGCTGCGCCCGCGCGGGCTGTACTTCCTCGACTCGCGCACGACCGCGGACACCGTCGCGGAGGAGATCGCGCGCGCAAGCGGCGTGCCGGCCCTCCGGCGCGACGTCTTCCTCGACGTCGTCTCCGAGCCGGAGGCGATCCGGCGGGCGCTCGATCAGGCGGTGGCGCGAGCGCGGGCGGACGGGTCGGCGGTCGCGATCGGCCACGTGCACCCGATCACCATCGAGGTGCTGGAACGGGAGTTGCCGCGCATCGGCGGGGAGGTCCGCCTGGTGCGTCCGTCGCAACTGCTGAAGCCGGCGGGTTAACCTTCGGAGATCTCGATCGCGGTGGTCACCGCGCAGTCGGGGCGGAGGGAAGCCAGAGCGGAGCAGTAGGTCGAGTGCGAGAGTTCGACGGCGCGCTCGACCTTGCTGCGGTCGAGTCCCTTGCCTCGCAGCCGGTACGTGAGGGTGATCGCGGTGTAGTACTTCGGGTTTACGGCGGCGCGCTCGCCCGCGATCTCGACGTCGAGGCCGGCGAGCTTCTCGCGCATCTTCTCGAGGATCGCGACGACATCCATCGCAGTGCAACTGGCGACGCCGATCAGCAGCAGCTCCATCGGCCCAGCGCCGGCGTGACCGGGGCGCCCGGGCGAGTCCACGGTGAGCGCGTGCCCGCTGGCGGAGTGCGCCTCGAACCTCATCCCCGACTGCCACACCAATTTCGTGGTCGTCCGCTCCGCCATTGCGTCCTCCAGGGGCGCCGCCCCGCGCGGGAGTCTAGCAGGCCGTCAAGGGAGGAGCGCGGAGAGCAGTAACAGGCGGGTATACTTTCGACATGAGTCGAGAGGAACTTCTCAAGCTCACGCACCTCGTAAGCTGCGCGGGTTGAGCGTCGAAACTGGGTCCGGCGGACCTGCACGCGGTGCTCGCGGCGCTCCCGGTGGTGAACGATCCGCGCTTGCTCGTGGGCGCAAGGACGTTCGACGACGCGGGCGTGGTGCGTCTGTCCGACGATCTGGCGCTGGTGCAGACGGTCGATTTCTTCACGCCGGTCGTGGACGAGCCGTTCGACTTCGGGAGGATCGCCGCCGCGAACGCGCTCTCGGACATCTACGCGATGGGCGCTCGCCCGTTCTCGGCGCTCGCCGTGTGTGCGTTTCCGCAGGGGACGCTGCCGCTTCAGGTGCTGATCGACACCCTCGCGGGGGGCCTGTCGGTCCTGCGCGAGGAAGGGGTGCTGCCGCTCGGTGGCCACACCGTCAAGGGGCCGGAGTTCACCTACGGCCTCGCGGTCACGGGTCTCGTGCACCCCGACCGGGTCTTGACCAACGCCGGGGCCAGAGCGGGCGACGTGCTGGTGCTGACGAAGCGGATCGGGACCGGCGTCCTGGCGACGGCGCTCAAGCGCGGGGAGCTGGAGGCTGGCGCGCGCGACGCGATGGTGGCCTCGATGGCGGCCACCAACCGCGCGGCCGCCGAAGCGTTGGCGGAGCTTGGCGTGCATGCGCTCACGGACGTCACGGGCTACGGCCTGCTCGGCCACGCCCTCGAGCTGGCCGAGGCCAGCGGGGTGGCGCTCGAGATCGCCGCCGCCGCCGTTCCTTTCCTCGACGGCGCCCGCGAGGCGGCGGAGTCGGGGGCAATCCCGGGCGGCCTGGTGGCGAACCGAGACTGGGTCGCGGGCCGGGTCGAGTTCGATGGCGTGGACGACGCCACGGCCACGCTGCTGTTCGACCCGCAGACCTCGGGAGGGCTGCTGGTCGCGCTCGCGCCCGCGGAAGCGGCGGTGCTGCTCGATCGCTGCGCGCAGCGCGGCGTGACGGCGGCGGTCATCGGGCGCGTGGTGGCGGGGCGGGCCGGCACCGCGGTGGTTCGCGCCGGGGCCCGGTAGGGAGGACACGATGACAACGCGGCTCGGCTGGGGTCTCATCTTGGTGGTGTCGGGGAGCCTGGCGGCGGCGAACCCTCCCGTGCTGGTGTCGGAGGCCGGACCGGGCCGAACGCTGTCGCTGACGGTCTACAACGTCGGCCGGGCGCTGGTGCGCGACGCCAGGCCGGTCTCGCTGCCCGCCGGCGCGTGCGCGCTCGAGTTCCGCGACATCGCCGAACGCGTGATGCCGGAGACGGTGGCAATCACCGGGGACTCCGTCGCGGTGCTTGAGCAGAACTACGAGTACGACCTGCTCTCGCCGCAGACCCTCCTCGCCAAGTACCTCGGGCGCGACGTCACCCTGGTGACCGAGGAGCCGGGCGGCGCGCCGGGTGCCGTCGTTCGCAAGGAGATGGTCGGACGCCTCCTCTCGATCGAGAACGGCACTGTATGGCGCATCGGCGACCGGATCGTCTCCAACCCGCCATACCGCGAGCTGGTCTTCGGCCAGCTCCCGGAGAACCTGCGCGAGCGTCCCACCCTGGTCTGGCTCCTCGCCTCTGAGCGCGCCGGCGAGCGGCGCCTCGAGGCGACCTACCTCACCGGCGGCGTCAGCTGGAAGGCGGACTACGTTCTCACCCTGGACGCCGCCGGGGAGAAGGGCGGCCTGATCGGTTGGGTCACGCTGGACAACACCTCGGGCGCCTCGTACCCGGACGCCACCCTGCAGTTGGTCGCCGGCGACGTCCACCTCGCCCCGGAGCCGCGGCCCGGCCCGCAGCCGCTGATGATGGCCGCCAAGGCGATGACCGGCGGAATGAAGGAAGAGGCGTTCGCCGAGTACCACCTCTACACACTGGAGCGCCCGACCACGGTCAAGGACAGGCAGAAGAAACAGGTCGCGCTCTTGGAGGCCGACGGCGTCAGGGTGACGAGGCGGTACGTGGTGGAGAGCCCGCAGTGGTGGTACCTACAGCGGATCGGGATGCAGAAGCAGGATGTCCGGGTCGACGTCGAAATCGCCAACCGGGCCGAGAACCATCTCGGCATGGCGCTCCCCGCGGGCGTCGTGAGGTTATACCAGCAGGACCGGAGCGGGCGGGCGCAGTTCGTCGGCGAGGACCGCATCGAGCACACCCCGAAGGACGAGACGGTCAAGGTCACGATGGGCAACGCGTTCGACATCGTGGCGGAGCGCCGGCAGACCGACTATCGCAAGCTGGCGGACAACCTCTACGAGGACGCCTTCGAAGTGACGCTGCGCAACCACAAGGACGCCGCCGTGACCGTCGAGGTGCGCGACCAGCTCGGCGGGGATTGGGAGATGCTGGCGAACTCGCACCCGTTCGAGAAGCGGTCGGCCTCGGGCGTTGCCTTCGCGGTGCCGGTGCCGGCCAACGGCCACGCGGTCCTGACGTACCGGGTGCGGGTGCGGATCTGACGGCGGCCCCGAGGCTCAGGCGCGGGCGCTGACCGCCCCGCAGTAGAAGCCGGGGTAGATCGACGCACAGCGCTCGAACTGGGCCGGGATCACCGCGATCTCGCTGAAACCGGCGGCGTCAAGGGCCCGCATCCAGCCGCTCGCGCTCATGAAGCCCGGGCGCTCGCGGATCCCCTCGGACAGTGGGACATGACCGTACTCCTCGAGCAAGGTGAAGGGGAGCTCGAGGTGGACGGGCGCCGTTGGCGTCGGGCGCAGCAACTCGCCAACGATGAGCGCGCCGCCGGGCGCGAGGAGGGCGCGCAGGTTCACCAGCGTCGCCGTGAGGTCGTGCGCCAGGTGCAGCGTGTTCACGCCGAACACCACGTCGAAGCGGGCGCCGTCGAGGCCCTGCGGCGCCGGGTCGAAGTTGATGTCGAAGCGCAGCGAGCGCACCTCGCACCCTTCCGGGAGCACCCGTTGGACCGCCCGGGTGCCGCGGCGCAGGAACGCGGGCTGGAGTTCGGTGAAGACGTACCCCGAGGGCGGCTTGCCGGCCTGCGTCAGCGCGGCGAGCGCTGCTTCGGCCGCGCTTCCGCCTCCGCCGCCGACCTCGAGGACGCGGGCGCCCGTGCCCGCCGCCCGCGCCACCGCAACGCCGGCGATGATGTTATTCAAAGCGTAGTGGGGGTTCGTGTTGGAGAAGTAGTCGAACCAGAGGCCCAGTGTCGTCGGCCCGAAGAGGGCGTCCTGGCCCCGCAGCTCGCCGCGCAGCACCGCCGGCAACGCGGCCGCGCAGAGCGCGAGCACCTCGTACGCGGGAGCGGTCGCCGGGACGAGGCGCTCGGCCTCGGCACGGAGCTCGGCTGCGGGCGCCGTGGCAGGGCCGGGGACGAGTCGCCATCCGCCGGAGGTGGGCTCGGTCAGCCCGTACAGCTCGAGGGTCTCGACGAGCCAGCGGACCGCCAGCCTCCCGCCGTCGCTCCAAGCGCGCTCGGCGACGAGGCGGTCGGGGTCGGGCTGCTCGCCCGAGGCCAGGTCGAGCGCGGACGCCATTTCCCGGATCAGGGCGCCGATGTAGCGGTCCAGGCGCTCCGACGCCGCACGGAACGTCTCGTCGAGCACGCCCGCCGGAAGGTCGGGCGCGAGCGCCTCGAGAGAGCGGGGAATGGTCATCGGCAGGCTGGGCATCTCAGGCGGCTCCCTGGGCGAGGAAGTAGTCCTCGACGGCGCCGAGCACGGCCTGGGCGGAGGCCAACTCGGAGAGGCGGCGGCGCAGCGTGCGGCCGTCGGGGAGGCCGTGCGTGTACCAGCCGGTGAACCGCCGCAGCTTGTGCAGGGCGGTGCGTTCGTCCTCCCGGCCAATCACCTCGTGGAAGTGAGCCCGCATCAGTGTGCGCCGTTCGGCCAGGGACGGCTCCGCGTACGGCTCGCCACCGAGGAGCGCGGCGGCCTGCGAGAAGATCCACGGGTTGGTCAGGCTCGCCCGGCCGATCATGACCGCGTCGCATCCGGTTTCGCGCCGCATCGCGACCGCTTGCTCCGGCGTTGTCACATCGCCGTTGCCGACCACCGGGATGGCGAGCGAGCGCTTGAGCGCCCCGATCGCTCCCCACTCCGCGCGCCCGGTGAACTGCTGCCGGGCGGTCCGAGGGTGGAGGGTGACGGCGTCAGCCCCCTCATCCTGGCAGATCCGCCCGACTTCGAGGAACGTTGCGGCATCCTCGCGCAGGCCGAGGCGAAATTTGACCGTGAGCGGAACGGAAACCGCCGCGCGAACGGCGCGGACGATGCGCCCGGCCAGAGGGAGGTCGCCGGTGAGCGCCGCACCCGCGCACCCCTTGAGGACCTTGTTGGCGGGGCAGCCCATGTTGATGTCGCACACGTCCGCCCCCATGCCCTCCACGAGCCGTGCGGCCTCGGCCATCTTCTCCGGGTCGGAGCCGAAGATCTGGATCGCGATCGGGCGCTCCTCGTCCACGAAGTGCAGCATCTTGAGGGTGCTGGGGCGCTGTCGCGTGAGGCCCTCGCTGGAGATGAACTCCATCGACACGAGGCCGCAGCCGCCCAACCGGCGGATGAGCAGGCGAAAGTCCCTATCCGTAATGCCCGCCATCGGGGCGAGGACCAACGGTGGCTCGACGGCGACGTTTCCGATACGCAGCACGCGACCGAGTATACCTTCCGGTCAGGACGCGCCCGGGCCCGCCGCTTCCAGGCGGGTTAGCAGCTGGCCACGTGACGTGATCCCGAGCTTCGCGTAGGCGTGCTTCAGGTGGTCCTTCACCGTGTACTCGGTGATGCCGAGCCGTGTCGCGATCTCGCTCGCCTTCTGGCCGCGCAGCAGGAAAGCGAGGACCTCCGCCTCGCGGTGCGAGACCTGAACCCCGGAGCAGCGCTGCCGGATCTCCTCGGGCTGCAGGAGGCGGATGGGGGACAGCACGACCAGCGAGTAGCCGGCGCCTCCGAGCCCCGCCAGCGCGACGATCTCGAGGCGCCAGCGGCCGCCATCGCCGGTCGTGACGGCCTGCCGGCGCACGCGCTCGCTCGACTTCACCAGCGCGGCGATCTCCGACACGATCAACGAGAGCAGCGGGGCCGTCTCGCCGTTGGCGAGCCGGGCCTGGGGTTGTTCGGTGTGGAGCGCGAGGAGTTCCTCGCCGGGGGCGTTGGCGAAGAGTATCTCCCCGCGCTCGTCCATGAGGAGGTGGGCCTCGTTGGCGACGCCGAGGATCTGCACCAGGATGTCGATCTGGCGGCTGGCGTTGCTGCGGTCGATGAGAGCGAGCAGCGCGCCTTCGATCAGCGGCCGCAGACACTCGATCACCGCCAGGCTGGCGGCCGGCCGCGTCCCCGCGTCGAACAACCGGAGCAAGCCGCGGAAGTTCTCCGCTTCGAGGCGGGCCACGAGGGGCGCGCTCGGGCTTTGAGGTCCGAACTGATAGTCGGCTTCCGGCCCGTCGGGGAGGATCTGGAGGGAAAGCCGGCACCCCGATGCTCCGGTCGCCTGCAGGAGCCCGCGCAGAATCGCGACCACCGCCGGATCATCGGCGGGGGGTGGAAGCTGAGCGAGCAGGACCGGCGGCCGCCACACCAAATTGAGTCTAACCGCAAGCTTCCCATGGGGCAAACTGGCGGCGGCCTCGTGGCGGCGGCCTCGGGGGTTCCGGAAGCCCTGCCTGTGGTAACGTTCCCGAGCCGGCTGCCGACCGCGGGCGCACAGCCGGCGGCGGTCGGCGGAGGAGCCTGAACCGTGTACGAGCTGCCTGGGGGTCCGCCGGGTCTGGACGAGCCGGTCGACGCAGGCCGAGGGGTTTTCGCCCGCCTGGGCCGGCTCGTCGTCGGCAAGCCCAAGGACCCGACCGACCCCGACGTCTTCCACAAGCTCTCGCTGGTCGCATTCCTTGCCTGGGTCGGCCTCGGCGCGGACGGGCTCTCGTCGTCGTCGTACGGCCCCGACGAGGCGTTCCGCGCGATCCTGGGACACGAGTACCTGGCGCTCTTCCTGGCGGCGTTGACGACCCTGACGGTCGTCCTGCTCTCGTACTCCTACACGTTCGTCGTCGAGCACTTTCCCAGCGGCGGCGGCGGCTACGTGGTGGCGAGCAAGCTCCTCGGGCCGCTGCCCGGCGTCGTCTCCGGCTCCGCCCTGGTCGTGGACTACGTCCTCACGATCACCATCTCGATCGCCTCGGGGGTGGACGCGATCCTGAGCTTCGTCCCGATCGGCTGGCACCACCTCAAGATGCCGCTCGATCTCGCGATCCTGCTGCTGCTCGTCGTATTGAACCTGCGCGGGGTCAAGGAGTCGGTAAAGGTGCTGTTGCCGATCTTCCTGGTTTTCATCGCGATGCATGCGCTGTTGATCCTCTACGGCGTTGCCACCCAGCTTTCGGTGTGGCCGCAGGTGATGCAGGCCACGCACGCGGCGGCGTCGCGGGATATCGGCGTGCTCGGCTTCTGGGCCGTGTTCCTGATCTTCATGCGGTCGTACTCGCTCGGCGCCGGCACCTACACGGGCATCGAGGCCGTCTCCAACGGGCTGCAGATCCTGAAGGAGCCGCGCGTGGCGACGGCCAAACGGACGATGTTCTACATGGCGGCGTCGCTGGCACTCACCGCCGGCGGGATCCTGGTCTGTTACCTCCTCTGGCACGCGTCGCCGGAAGCGGGCCGGACGATGAACGCCGTGCTGCTCGACAGGGTCATGGGGTCGTGGGTGCTGGGGGGCTGGCGGATCGGCGCGTGGCTCGTCGTCATCACCCTGGTATCGGAGGGAGCACTCCTGTTCGTGGCCGCCCAGACGGGGTTCATCGACGGCCCGAGGGTGCTGTCGAACATGGCGATGGACTCGTGGATGCCGCACGCGTTCGCGAACCTCTCGGAGCGGCTCGTCACCAAGAACGGCATCATTCTCATGGCGGGGGCCTCGGCGAGCCTGCTGATCTACTCGAAGGGGAAGGTGTCGTTCCTCGTCGTGCTGTACGCGATCAACGTCTTCATCACGTTCAGCCTGACGCAGATCAGCATGGCGCGGATGTGGATCACCGAGCGGCACCTCCACCGCGGTTGGGCCGCCAAGGTGGTCCTCCACGCGGTGACGCTCGTCCTTTGCATTGCGATCCTCGTCATCACCACGTTCGAGAAGTTCACCGAGGGCGCCTGGCTGACGTTCGTCATCACATCCGGCCTGATCGCGGTCTGCATCCTCGTACGCCGCCACTACCTTGGCATCCAGCGCGAGATCGGCGGGCTGGACGCAATCCTCTCCGAGATTCCGACCGAACCGGTGGCGGCGCCGGCGCCTCCGGTCGACCCCGCCGCTCCGGTGGCGATCCTCATGGTGTCCGGGTATGGCGGCCTCGGCGTGCACGCCCTGTTGACGATCCAGAGGCTATTCCCCGGGTATTACAAGAACGTGGTCTTCCTCTCCGTCGGCGTCGTGGACTCCGGGCACTTCAAGGGGAGGACCGAGGTGGACTCGCTGATCGCCAGCACCGAGAGCAGCCTGCGGCGCTACGTCGACTTCGCGCACCGGCTCGGGCTCGCGGCCGAATCGCGCTACCGGGTCGGGACCGACGTCGTCCTCGATGCCGAGCAGCTCTGTCACGAGGTGCGGCGGGAGTTCCCAAAGGGGGTTGTCTTCCTGGGAAAGCTCGTGTTCGCGCAGGAGAAGTTCTACTACCGCTTCCTCCACAACGACACCGCGTTCGCGATTCAACGGAGGCTGCAGTTCTCCGGTCTGCCGACGATCGTCCTGCCGATCCGGATGGGTATTGCCAGAAGGTGAGACAGCCCGCGAGCTCGCCCGCGCCGCTCCGGCGCGCACACAACAACCTTGCCGATAAGGACATCACTGGCATATGCGGCGCTGTTGCGCGAATCATTGACAATCCCTTGTGTCGGGTTTGCTGAATGATGTATGATTGAACATGTCCGTGGGGGTGGCGATGGTTCTGCTCGCGGTGGAGTCTGAGAATGGAGCCGTGCTCAATTACCGGCTCGAGAAGAACCAGATTACGGTCGGTTCCTCGAGCAGGAACGACGTCGTCGTGCGATCCCCGGCTGTCGCGGAGCGCCACCTGGTCATGCACCGGAACGGGGATAGGTTCACATTCGTGACGGTCGATCGCCAGACCGTGGTCCTCAACGGCGAGCGGCGATCGCGGGGCGTGCTCTATCCGGGCGACCGGATCCGGCTCGGGCCGATGACGCTGGTGTTTCGCGGCTCGGAGACCGGCGGCGCCGAGGCCATCCCGAATGCGGTTCCGCCCGAGCAAGACGCGTCGTCGTCTCCGGCTCGGGACGGCGCGCCACAGTTGGCGTTCCTCTCCGACCCGGCCGGCTTCGCGACGGCGCGTTTGGAGCTCATGGCGGCGTTGGCGACGCCCCACAGCGACTGCTTCCGGAGGGTCATCGCGCTGATCCGGGACGCGCTCCCGGGTGTTGAGCTGGCAGTGCTGGCGCCGGACGGGGGCGGTGGTTTGGCGGCACTGGCTTCGGTGTGGGAGGGCGACCTGCCCCGGTTTCCTCCGGCGGGTCTCTCCGACCTGACGACCCCCGGACGGTACGCCCAGATCGGCAGCGGGGGCTCCGCGACGGTCGTCTATCCGATCTCGGCGCTCGAGGGCGAGCCGGTGGGCGCGATCGCCGCCCGGCCCGCGGGGATGCTCGGCAACGAGGGTGTCGGGCTGCTGGGCGAGACGGCCCGGCTGCTCGGCCTGCGCTGGCGCGAGATCGGCCGTGCGGACACCGTCGTGCCGGGCTCGGACGTGGACGCGCGTCAAGCGCTGGGCGCCCGGGTCCCGGGCACCTCGCAGGCGGTCCAGGTGCTGCGGGCGGGGATGGTGGCCGCAGCAGTCGGGAACGATCCAGTCCTCGTCTGCGGCGGCGAAGGGGTCGGGCGCACCGAGATGGCGCGCCTGCTTTCATCCATCGGCCCCGACCGGGGAAGGCGGGTCGTGGTCGTAGATGGGGGTGGTGCCGACGACCGCGCGGTGCGGCGGGAGCTGTTCGGACCTACCGGGGTCCCGAGCCTCGCCGACAGGGTCGAGGGCGCGGTCGATCGGGCGCGCGGTGGCGTCCTGATCCTGCGCAACGTGGACCGCCTTCCGCTGCCGCTGCAAGCCGAGCTCGCGGGCTTGATCTCGGCGCAGCAGCGTGAGCCGGCGGGCGCCGGCTCGGTGCGCTGGGTCGTCACCTGTGGCGAGGACCCGCTCGCCCTCGTGCAGCAGGGCAAGCTGGAACCGGCGTTCTTCCTGGTCTTCTCGCGCCGGATGCTGCGCGTGCCGCGCCTGGCGGAACGCCGCGAGGACCTGCCGCTGTTGATCGCCGGGATGCTCGCACGCGTCGCCCAGGACCAGCAGAAGAGCATCCGCGGGATCACGCTGGAGTGTCTCAACACGCTGCTAGCGCAGCCGTTCCCCGGCGAGATGGCGGAGCTGGTCGGGGCGATCAACCGGTTCGTCACGGCGACCCCCGACGGGGAGATGGTCAGGTGCGAGGAACTTTCGGGGAGCGGCGGGGACCCCCTGGCCCGCGGGTCCCAGGCGGCCACCAGCCTCGCCGACGTGCTGGCCTCCGACAACCTCAAACAGGTCGTGCCGCGCGTCGAGCAGCTCATCATCGACCGCGTGATGCGGCAGGTGAAGGGCAATCAGTCAAAGGGTGCGCGCGCGCTCGGGATCTCCCGCGGCGCCCTGATCGCCAAGCTCAAGGAGTACGCGGTGCCCGACTACCGGTTCCTGCGCCGGAGGCAGGGCAGGGCGTAGCGCCGGGCCGGAGCCGGCGGCGTCACGGCTGCGCCGGGACCCCGGTGAGACGGCGGCTACGGTCTTTTGAAGACGAACGCCCCCGGCAGCAGGACGTCGAGCGAGGTGACCTGCCGGTCCCCGCCGGCGGACGTGGCCAGGATCACCGGCATCGCCGCAGCGAACTCCGCCAGGACCTGGCGGCATGCGCCGCATGGCGCGACCGCCGTGCCGTTGGCCACGACCGCCACCGCCGTCGGCCGCGCGCCGGTGACGACCGCCGCCGCAACCGCATTACGCTCGGCGCAGACCGTGAGGCCGAACGAGCTGTTCTCGACGTTGCACCCGGGAAAGACCCGCCCGTCCTCGGCAAGGACCGCCGCGCCGACGGGAAACTTCGAATAGGGAGCGTACGCCATCGCCTGGGCGCGGCGTGCCGCCTCGACCAACCGCTCGATGACCACCGGCGCCAGTTCCATGCCGGCACCATAGACGCCAAGCGCGGCGCACACAAGAGGTCCCGGCTCGGCGGCCTCGGATCGGCGGGAAAGCACGCGCGGCTTTCCGAGCGCTCGGGGCCGCCGGTTCGGAATCTGACCGTGTAAGATGCCGCTCCGGAGGCGGGAATGGAAGCCGGCCAGGCACGCACGCTCGAACGCCCCAGGATTTCAGCGGTCGTCACGACCTTCAATGAGGAGCACAACGTCGGCGACTGCATCGCCTCGCTGGAGTGGTGCGACGAGATCGTGGTGGTGGACTCGTACTCCACCGACCGGACGCCCGAGATCGCCCGTGGCTGCGCCAAGGTGCGCTTCTTCCAACGGCCGTACCGGGGTTCTGCCTCGCAGAAGAACTGGGCGATGGACCAGACCCGCTTCGAGTGGATTCTCATCTTCGACGCGGACGAGCGCTGCACGCCCGAGCTCCAGGCCGAGATCACGTCGCTGCTCGCCTCTGGCCCGAGTGCGGAGGCGTACGTCATCAAGCGCCGGGCATACTTCATGGACCGCGTCATCCGCTACTCGGGGTGGCAGCACGACCGGGTGGTGCGTCTCGTCAAGCGTGGCGCGGGCCGCTACCCGAACAAGCGCGTGCACGCGGACATGCAGACGAGAGGCACGGCGCCGGTGCTGAAGAGCCCGATGCTGCACTTCATGATCGAATCGTTCGACCAGTACCTGCCGCGCATCGTCAAGTACGGGTTCTGGGGCGCGGCGCAGGGATGGAAGACGAACCGGAGCGCGGGCCTCGCCGGGGTGTTCGGGCGCCCGCTCTGGCGGTTCGTGCGGATGTACTTCCTCCAGTTCGGTTTCCTCGACGGCATGGCGGGGTTGGTCTTCTGCATGCTGCAGGCGTTCGGGACCTACCTCAAATGGGCGATCTTGTGGGAGTGGTGCGCCAACGCCGCCCGCGGCCGCATGCCGAAGTTGCCCGAGTTCGACGACGACGAGTCGGTGTGGGCGTGGGGCGAGGAGCCGGACGGCGGGACGACGCCCGGGACGTGACGGCCCGCGGCCGCCCCGTCACTCGCCCGCGACGCGCCGCAGACGCGCGAGGAAAGCCGCGGGGGGCTCGAAACCGGTGAGGCGCGTCGCGGCGACTTCCTTGCCGGCGCGGAAGAAGGCGACCGTCGGCACCCCGGCCACGTCGTAGCGTTGGCGCAGCCGGTCGGTCTCGGGGTCGTTCCGGGTGAGGTCCACCTTGAACCTGGCGAACGGGGCGAGCTGCGCCGCGATTTCGGGCGACGAGAACGTCTTCTCGTCCAGTTCCTTGCAGGGCACGCACCAGGTCGCATAGAAGTCGAGGACCACGCTCCGGCCGCTCGCCATCGCCTGGTTGACGGCGCCCTCGTCGTACGCCCGCCACGTCAGGCCGGCCGCCCCAGTTGGCGCCTTGGCCGGCACGAGGAGGACCCCGGCGACGAGCACCGCGGCGCTCGCGAGGCGCATGAAGCGATCGATCCAGGGATGCTCGTGCCCGGGGCGCGCGACGAGGAGCAGGTAGAGTCCGCCCGCCACCAGCAGCCCGGCGAACACGGCGTCCCCGGTGACCGGCGGGAAGAACGGCCTGGCGAAGTACCCGGCGAGCGCGACGAGCAGGACCCCAAAGAGCTGCCGCACCCCGACCATCCACGCGCCGGAGTTGGGCAGCCGTTCGATGGCGCCCGTGAAGACCCCCAGCAGCAGGTAGGGGAGGCCAAGACCGAGCGAGAGGACGAAGAAGAGCGCGAAGCCGAGCAGGACGTCCTGGCGCTGGCCGACGTAGGTGAGCAGGCCGAGGACGAACGGCCCGATGCACGGCGCCGCCACGAGGCCGACGACGAGTCCCATCAACAGGGCGCCCAAGGCGCCGGAACGCCCGCCGGAGGCGCGCATCGCCCACGACGGCACGCGCAACTCCCATAGGCCGAACATCGAGGCGGCGAGCGCCAGCAGGACGGCCACGATGAGGCCGACGACCCACGCCGACTGCAGCGCCGAGCCGAACAGCCGTCCGGAGAGCGCGGCCAGCACCCCGAGCGCCGAATACGTCACGCTCATCCCGAGGACGTAGACGGTCGCCAGGAGCCAGGTCCGCGACCGCTTCCCGCTGTCCTGGGCGGTGAAGAACCCGATGGTGATCGGGATCAGCGGGTATACGCACGGCGTCAGGTTGAGCGCCAACCCGGCGAGGAACACGATGGCGAGCTGGAGGAGGAGGCCGTGGGAGGCGAACCCGGAGGGGGGGCCGCCGGGTACCGGTTGGGAGGGGGCCGGCACCGAGCCGGTGGTCGCCGCCGTTGGCGGAGCGCCGGCCGGAGCCGGGCTCGCGAGGGCGAGCGCGACCACGAACGGCGCTTCCGCCGGCGCCACGCAGACCTGGTTGTTGCACGCCTGCGCCTCGACGGCGCCGCGCAGTTCGGCGGCGGGTGCGGCGCCTTCGCCGGCCGCGACCGCCACCGTAATCGCCACGCGACCCTCGAACACCGCGAGCTTGTCCTCGCTGAACGAAAGCTTGACCAGCTGGGCGGGCGGGTAGGTTGGCGCCCCGGCGGTCCATCCGGGGGGGAGGTCGAGGCGGAGCTTCGTCGGGATCAGGTAGGGGTCGAGGGGGGCGTTCGAGTTGACGTGCCAGCCCGGCTGGACGGTCAGGACAACCGTGAGGACCCCGCTGCCGCCCGGTCGCGGCGGCGCTGACTGCCACGCCGCCGCCGCTGAGAACACGGGTTCCGCCGCGGCCGCCGGCCAGGCTGCACACACGATCAAGGCACCCGCGAGGAGAAGTGACCGCCGCACGCGACCTCCAGCTCCGGCTGCGAGCCGGGGCAGGTACTTTATCACCGCTCCCCAGCGCCGGCGTCCCCGAACGGTACTTGACCGGCGCCGTTGGATGGACGAACATGACGAACGAAGGGGAGCGTAATGGAATCGAAACGTTTCATTAGTACACTTCACTGTTTTGCGGGCGTTGGATTTGCTCTGGTCCTGAGCGCGCCGACGCTGGCAGCGGATGACTCCGCGTGCCTGGAGTGCCACGGTTCCCGCCAGCAGGTCACCGATGCGGCCTCGGCGATGGACCTCAAGCTCACCGCGGACCGGATCGGGAAGCTCGTGGTGCAACCGGCCCAGACCGGGACCGTGCACGATGGCATCGGTTGCACCGATTGCCATCCGAAGGCAACCGAGGTCCCGCACCCGGCCGGGATGCTGCAGGACAACCCTTGCGCCACCTGCCATGACGACGCCCTCAAGCAGCTCAACAAGAGCTCCCACCGCGACCCGGCGGGCGGCAGCCAGTTGCGGGCCGAGTGCTGGGCCTGCCACGGCGCCCACAACGTACGGTCCGTCAAGGACCCGCAATCGGCGGTGGCGCCGATCAACGTTATCGGCCGCTGCCTTGCCTGCCACAACAAGAGGGCGTACCTGGTGGGCGTCCACGGCCAGGCGGTCCAACTGGCGGGGCTCGACGTCGCGGCGACGTGCGTCTCGTGCCACGGCGCCCACGACATCCTCGCGCCCTCCGAGGCCGGGTCGCGGGTCGCTCGGCGCAACATCTCGTTCACCTGCGGCAAGTGCCACGGGCGAGTGGCGGAGATTTACCGCAAGAGTGTGCATGGGGCTGCCCTCATGGCCGACGACAACCCGGACGTCCCGACGTGCGTGGACTGCCACGAGGCGCACGGGACCCCCGACCCGACGACCCCACGCTTCCGCCTCGCCTCGCCGCAGATCTGCGGGCGTTGCCACAACGACCGCACGATGATGGCCAAGTACGGTCTCTCCACGAACGTCTACAAGACCTACGTGGCGGACTTCCACGGCACCACCGCCGAGCTCTTCCGGGCGACCTCGCCGGACCAGCCGCTCAACCAGGCGGTCTGTTACGACTGCCACGGGTACCACGACGTCGAGTCGGTGCGCAAGGTCGGTCAGGCGCAGATCGACAAGCGCCTGCTCGTGCGCTGCCAGGTGTGCCACAAGGGCGCGACCGCGAGCTTCCTGAGCGCCTGGACCGGGCACTACATCCCGTCGCCGACCAAGTACGCCCCGATCTACTGGGTGAGGGTGTTCTACCGCCTCGTCATCCCGGGCACGATCGGCTTCTTCCTTCTCTACATCGCGGTCGACGTATGGGGCCGCCGCCGGAATCGGAGGTCCTCGTGAACGCTCAGGTTGAGAAGGTCGGGCGGTTCACGACCCGTCACATCGCGAACCACTGGCTGATGCTGGCTACGTTCCTCGGCCTGGTGATCACCGGCATGCCGCAGAAATACGCGGCCGCCATGTGGGCCAAGGGGATCGTGCTGATCATCGGCGGGGTGGAGCGGGTGCGCTTCATCCATCACATGTTGGGCACGATCATGGCGCTGCAGCTCCTCTGGCACGTCGTCGAGGGGGTGTGGCTGCACCTCGTCCGGCGGCGGGCGATGCCGATGGTGCCGTGGGTCAGCGACGTCAAGGACTTCGTGCAGCAGGTCAAGTACAACCTGGGGATGGCGAAGCAGCCGCCCCGCATGGACCGGTACACCTTCGCCGAGAAGCTCGAGTACCTGGCGCTGGTCTGGGGCACGGCAGTGATGGTGCTGACCGGTCTGGTGTTGCTCTACCCGGTGCGGTGGTCGTCGTTGTTCCCGGGCGAGTGGATCCTGGCGGCGAAGGCCGCCCACGGCGGCGAGGCGGTGCTGGCGTTCCTGTCGATCCTGACGTGGCATGTCTACTTCGTCCACGTGCGCCACTGGAACACGGCGATCTTCACGGGCAAGCTGGACGAGGAGGCGTACGCCGAGGAGCACCCCCTCGAACTGGCGCGCATCCGGCGCTCCGAACCCCCGCCGCCGGCGCCGCGTCAGCGCTGGAGGGTCGTGCTGTTCGCGGTGGTGACCGTCGTCCTCGTCGCGGGCGTGGTGGCGCTCATGGTCTGGCTGCGCGGCACCGGGGCCGGACTGGGGGCGTTCAAGGCGGCGCGCTTCTCGTGAGCGCTCGGGGACCGTTCCCGTCTCGTGTCAGAGTTGCGTCAGGAGCCAATGCGGCCTATCATCGCGTTCAGCCCGTCAAGCGGGGCGAAGGGAGGGATCGATGAAGGGATCTTTCGTTTCGGTGGCAATAGGGGTGGCTATCCTTGGGCTGGGGGCCCTGGCGGCCAGTGCGGCCCCGACCTACGTCGGCGCCGAAAAGTGCAAGATGTGTCACAAGTTGCAGTACGACTCTTGGGCTCAGACAAAGCATGCCAAGGCGACCGCGGACGCCAAGGCGGCGACGGATCGGAAATTTGACGCAGCGTGCCTCACCTGCCATGCCACGGACAAGAGCGAAGCGATGGCGGGCGTGCAGTGCGAGGCGTGCCACGGCGCCGGCTCCGACTACAAGACCCTGTCCGTGATGAAGGACCTGGCGAAGGCCAAGGCCGCCGGTCTCGTGATGCCGACTCAGGAGACCTGTAACGGTTGCCACGACGGCAAGGACCACCACAAGCACAAGGAATTCACGAAGGACGTCCACGCCCACAAGGTCGCCGCCAAGTAACCCCAACTCTGCCGACGTTCAACGGGCGGCCTTCGCGGCCGCCCGTTTCATATTCAAGGACAGTGAACAGTGAAGAGGTGAAAGACGGAAGACGGAAGAGGAGAGAAGGAAGGAAGACGAGCCTTGTCTTTCTTCCTTCTGCCCTTTCCCTTTCTTCAACTTTTCACTCTAAACTCTTCACTGTTCACTTGTTCTTACCACTCCACCTCCACCTTGATCGGGCCGCCGGAGAAGCGGGACACCAGCACGTGGCGGTTGCGCCTGCCGAAGAGGTAGAGGTCGCGTGTGATCCGGACGTCCTCGGTGCAGTACTTCTCGATGAGGTCGAGCCGCCCCTCCTTCCACCACGCGAGGGCCTGCAGGCCGTCGGCGCTCTTGGCGGCGCCGAGCGTGGCCTGCGCCACCGAGTCGAGCTTGGGGCGGAAGCCGAGGCGGTCGTGCAGCTGGAACATGATGTCGAGGGTGGGGACGGTGTCGAACGGGACGTCGCGGTACCCCTTGAGGACTTCGTAGTCGAAGCCGAGAAGGTTGAAGCCCACGACGAGTTCCGCCGCGCGCAGGTCGTCGATCAGTTGGCCCGCCTCGGGTTCGCCGTAGCTGCGGAAGCGGTCGTCATTGAAGGAGTACACCACGCCGATCGACATCCCGAGTTCCCGCATCCCGGAGCGGCCGCCGACGTCCTGAAACGAGCGCTGCGTCTCGAGATCGAAGACCAGGATGTTGCGGCCGGCGGGCGCCTGGCGCGCCGAGTCGTCCTCGAAAAGGCTGAGCTGGCCGCTCCACTCCTCGCGTTCGGTGTGTCGCACGCCGTCGTCCTCCCCGGGGCGGTCAGTGTACCATGCGGATCGCAATGAGGCCCGACCCTTTCTCGGCGGACGTAGCTGGGCGTTCGGTGCCGGCGGGGGAAGGCGCGTGACCCCGGAACGGCGCAAGATCGCCGCGGCGTCGGTGGCGACCTGCACGGCCCTCGCACTGACGGCCGCCAAGACCGCGGTCGCCGTCACGACGGGGTCCCTGGCGGTAATGGCGGCTGCGGTCGACTCGTTGATGGACGTCGCCTGCTCCGGGCTCAACGCCTACTTCTTGGGCATCGCGGCCGACCCCCCGGATGCGGAGCACGCGTACGGCCACGGCAAGGCCGAGGCGCTGTCGGGTGTGATTCAAGCGGTGATCATCGCGGTGGGCGGTCTCTGGCTGGTGGGCCGCGGCATCTGGCGTCTGGCCAAGCCCGAGCGCATCAGCAGTCCCGAAGCCGGCATCGCGGTCGCCGCCGTGGCGCTCCTGGTTTCGCTGGTGCTCGTCGCCTACCTGCGGCACGAGGCCCGGGCGACGCGCTCGCTCGCGCTGCGGGCGGACGCGTTCCACTACGTCACGGACATTCTCACCAACGTGGTGGCCGGGGCCGCCCTCGTCCTCTACCGGGTGGTCGGGTGGCGCTGGCTGGACCCTGTCGCCTCGATCGTGATCGCGGTCTACATCGTCGTCAGCGCGGTGAGGATCCTGCGCGACGCAGGTGACGAGTTGCTCGACCGCGGCCTGCCGCGCGAGGCCGAGGACGAGGTCAACGCCTTGCTGCAGGGGTTCGCGCCGGAGATCCGCGGCTACCGCGCCTTCCGCTCGCGCCGGGCGGGGGGCACGACGTTCCTCGAGTTCCGGCTCCTGGTGGACAGGGGGGTGTCGTTCGAGCGCTCGCACGAGATCACCGAGGGGGCGATCCGCCGCATCCGCGAGCGCCACGGCCCGCACACCGAGGTCATGATCGACACCGATCCAGTGTGAAGCAGGGCACGCAGGAACCGGGGACCGGGATCCGGGCACAACAAAGTCGTGGCCCGTGGTCCGTGGTCAGAGGACTACATCCCGTACAAGCCGTCGTCGTGGGTGGGGGCGGCGCCGCCGCCCTCGCCCTCGGCGCCGGTCTCGGCTTCGAGCTGGGGGCCGAGTTCTTCCTCGAGCGCGTCGGGGTCCTCTCCGGCTTCGAGGCGGCGGAACATCTCGTCCATCGTCGGGGTCATCGGCTCGCCGGAGGCCTCGGCCATCCGGCGCATCATCCGCGCCATGACGCGCGGATTCTCGGCGTCCTTCTCGTCGAGGCCGTCCGCCATCCGCATGACCTCGCTCTCCATGCGCGAGAGCGCCGCCTCGTCGGGTTGGCTTCCCCGGGGTGTCTCAGGCTTCTCCTTGGCTCTGCCCGCGACCGCGAACGCCGAGGGGACGCGGGTGAGGCCGGGGGCGCCGCACTTCGGGCAGACCGGCTGCCGCGCGGCCGACGGCGCCAGCGACAGGAAGCTGTAGATCCGGTTGCAGGCAGGGCAAAGGTACTCGAAGATCGGCACGTTGCACCTCACGACTCGTCCAGAGCAGCGCCATTCTAGCCGAACGCCTGATCCGATGTTGGAGCGGTAGAATGCCGAACCATGGGGTCCAAACCGATCGTCCGCCTTGTGGCGGCGTTTCCGCACCCGCTCGACACAGCGGTGGCGGCGGCCCGCACCTGCACCTCGTCCGCCGGGGCGATCGTGCCGGAGGCGGTCGCCGCGGGGGCGGCCGCGGTGGGCGAGGCGGGGGACACGGCGCGCGAGCGGCGCGACGCGCTGGCTCGCTCGCTATACGCCGCCGGCCATCACACGACGTTCCAGCACGCCCACTTCCTGTTCGTGCTGGAGCGGGTGAGCCGCCAGTTCGTGTGGTCGTTCCTGCACGCGCACCCGTTCGCGAACTCGGAGCAGGTGTCGCAACGCTACGTGAAGGTGTCCCCGGACGCCGTTTTCATCCCCGAGATGGGCGGCCCGGAAGCGGCCGCGTTCGCCGCGACGGTCGCGGCGCAGCACGAGGCGTACCGGCGGCTGGTCGAGCTGCTGTCACCGGTCGCCGAGGCGGAACTGCTCGCGCGCTTCCCCAACTGGCGCCGCCACCCGAAGCGGCTGGCCCGGCAGACCGAGCGCAAGGCGCAGGAGGTCGCGCGGGCGGTGCTCCCGGTGGCGACGCACACCTCGTTGCTGCACACCGTCTCGTGCCTGACGCTGTTCCGCTACCGGCGGCTCTGCAACCAGCTCGATGTCCCGTCCGAGACCCGCCTCGTAGTTGACGCGATGGTCGCGGCCGCGCTGGCCCGCGACCCCGACCTTGCCGGTGTGCTCGAGGACCCGATCCCGCTCGAGGCGACGCCCGAGTACGCACTGTTCGCCGAGTTCCACGGCGGGGCGGCGCAGCCGGCCGCGTTCAGGGAGGAGTTCGACCGCGACCTCGGCGGCCTGACCTCGAAGCTCCTCGGCGGCGGTCGCGACAACGTCGAGACCGTGGCGCGGGCGGTGCGCGCGGTGCTCGGGCTGCCAGCCTCCCGTCTCGCTTCCGAGGAGGCGGTCCGGCTCGCCCTCGACCCCGGCGTGAACCGCCTGCTCGGCGAGGACCTGAACCTCTCGACGCTCTCCAAGCTCGGGCGCTGCCTCCATCACGCGCACTACACGTTCGCCAAGAAGCTGTCGCACGCCGCCGACTCGCAGGACCAGCGCCATCGGATGACGCCCGCGGCGCGGCCGCTGCTGGCGGCGGTTGTTGACGACGAACCCGACGTCGTGGTGCCGCGCCTCGTGACCCATGCGGGCGGCGAGGCACAGACGGTGTTTGACGCGGCCGTGGCGCGCGCCTGGCAAGGGGCGGCGGCGGTGCGGCGCCTCGGCGGGAGCGGGGAGGCGGCGGGTTACCTGCTGCCCAACGCCCTGGCGATCCGCATGGTCGAGTCGTCCGACCTCCTGAACCTGCACCACAAACACCGGATGCGCCTCTGCTACAACGCGCAGGAGGAGATCTGGCAGGCGTGCCTCGACGAGGCGCTGCAGATCCGCCAGGCGGAGCCGGCGATCGGGCGCTGGCTGCTGCCGCCGTGCGCGGTGCGCCAGCGGGCGGGGCGCAAGCCGTTCTGCCCCGAGGGTGACCGCTTCTGCGGCATCCCGGTGTGGCGGCTCGATCCGTGTGACTACCGCCGCATCATTTGACCAGGCCAGGCGAACGACCGCGCGCCCGGCGGTCGCGCCACACATTCGCGCAACGGTCTCGCGTGCTAGCATCCGGACTCGTGAGCACAGCTGCGAAAACAACTGAGCGGGGCCTGCTGGTCCTCGCTGACGGAGCGCAGGCCGCGTTCGCGGCAGGCGCGGTGGCCGAAATGGCGCGCGCCGGGGTGAGGTGGCGGTGCGGCGCCGGGGCCGGTCTTGGCGCCCACGTCGCGCTGCTGGCGCTCCTCGGTGAGGCGGCGGAGGCCGAGCGCCGCTGGCGGCGGCAGGCCGAGCTCGGGTGTCCGCTGTTTCGGTCGCGCCTCGCCGCGGTCCGCGAACGCCTCGGAGAGGCACAGGGTGTCGCGGTGACCCTCGATGCATGGACCTTCGCCGGTTGGCTCGACGACGCTTCGCTGGCGGAGCACCTCGCGCCGGAGATGGCGGGGGTGCCCGAAAGGCTGAGAGGTTCAGGCGCAACCCTGGCGGTGGCCGTCGAGGATCTCGGCGCCGGCCGCTCGGCATGGGTCGAGCTGGCCGGTGTCGATGCGTCCGAGGCCGGTGAGGTCGTGCACGCGGCGGCGGCGTTCCCGGGCGGATGGGGCCCGCGGGCGGTGGCCGGCGGGTGCTGGGCCGGCCCCGTGTGGGGCGGGGTCGGGGCCGCGTTCGGCGGCGACGCGCCGTGGGCCGGGGACGCCATCGGGTGGGACGTGGTGTGCGGTTTCCCGGTGCCGGCGCTCGCCCGGCCCGCCCTGGGGGGTTCGCTGGTTGAGCTGATGCAGCGGCGCAGCGAGGCGCGGGCGGGCGCCGAGGTCGAACGGTGGCTGGCTGCGGGGGCAGGTCGCCCCCTGCGCATCATCGCGCCGGGCGTGGCGGTGTGGCGGGCGTGGTCGGAGCGTGAGGCAGCGGAGATCGGCGTCGAGTACCCACTGCCGTGGGAACGCAACGGCGAACTGACGGCCGGTGTGCTCGCGTGCGGCGCAGCCGCGGCGAGAGCCGCAATCGGTCGTGGGTTGTAGCGCGGGTAGATTTGCCGGGCCCGGTTGCGGGCTCGCGGAGGATGCGATGCGAAGGTTCATCCTGGTTCCGTTCCTGTCCCTGTGCGCCGGCGTTGCCTTTGCGGTCGCCCCGGCGATGCCGCGGTACCCCGCCCTGGCTCCCGACGGCAGTCGGATCGCGTTCTCCTGGCAGGGCGATATCTGGGTCGCGCCCGCGACGGGCGGGACGGCGCAGCGGATCACCGCCAACCCGGGCTACGACCACCACCCGGTCTGGTTCCCGGACGGGAAGCGCCTCGCCTTCACCTCGAACCGCGAAGGCTCGGACGAGGTGTTCGTCGTCGCGCTCGGCGGCGCGGCGCCGCAGCGGCTGACCTTCCACGAGGCGCCCGACCTCGCCCAGGGCGTGCTCGGCGGCGACGTGGTGTTCACCTCGCGCCGGCACGAGGCGTGGAGCCGGATGCCGGCGGTCTACCGGATCTCGGCGGCGGGGGGCACGGAGCGGCTGGCCTGCAAGGTCCTGGCGCTGGAGGCGATACCCTCGCCCGACGGGCGCTACCTCGCGCTGGTGCGCGGCGACACGCCGGCCGACCGCCGCCACTACCGCGGCGCGGCCAACCGCGACATCTGGCTGTACGAGCTTGCTACCGGCCGGCTCGATCGCCTGACGTCCACGGCGTGGGACGAGGACGGCGTGGCGTGGGCCGGCAACGGCGTGCTCGTCTTCCGCAGCGACAACGGCGGCCCTGACCGGAACCTGTTCCGACTCGACCTGACGACCCGCAAGGTCACGCAGCTCACGCACCACGAAGGCGCCGACATCCGTGGCCCGAGCGCCTCGACGGATGGCACGCTCGCGGCGTACGAGCTGTGGGATGCGGTGTGGACGGTGAGGACGGACGGCTCCGCCGAGCCGCACAAGCTCGCCTTCGACGTTCCGGCCGATGCGCTGGAACCGGCGGTGACGCGGGCCGACGTCAGGGATGAGGCGGAGCAGGTGGCCGTGTCCCCCGACGGCGCGCAGGTCGCCCTCGTGGTGCGCGGCGACGTCTTCGTCGTGGCGAGACGCGGCAAGGACCTGACGTCCGTGGCGCCGCCGCCGACGGTGCGGGTGACCGACACGACCGCGCGGGAGCGCGACGTGGCCTGGAGCCCGGACGGGAAGGAGCTCGTCTACGCCTCGGACCGCTTCGGGCAGCTCGACCTCTTCAGCGCGCGGCCGGCCGACCGCAACGACGGAAAGTTCTACCGTGCGTCGAGCTTCGTCGAGAGGCGCCTGACGAACTCCCCCGAGGACGAGCAGCAGCCCGCATTCTCGCCGGACGGCACGCTGCTCGCGTACGTGCGGGGCAAAGGCGATCTCGTCGTCGCCCGGGCCGACGGGTCCGACCCGAAGGTGCTGTTCCGGCACTGGGGGCGGATCGAGTTCTCCTGGTCGCCGGATTCCAAGTGGATCGCGTTCTCGCGCGAGGACCAGGCGTTTAACGAGGAGGTCTGGATCGCCCCGGCGGCGGGTGGCGACGCGGTCGACGTGTCGCAGCACCCGAGCCAGGACACGCGGCCGGTGTGGTCGCCGGACGGACGCCGCCTGTACTGGCTGTCCAAGCGCCACGCCAACCGGGTCGGCCTCTGGGCGGTGTACCTGACCAAGGCCGACGACGAACGCACCCCCGAAGAGTGGCTCGAACTGTTCGAGGACGAGGGCGCAAGGAAGCCGGCCGCGCGGGAGGCCGCCGCGGGCGACGAGGAGCGCGGCGAAAAGACCGAACGCCCCGAGCGGCGCAAGCCCAAACCGGAGGCGAAACCGGTGGCGATCGACTTCGCCGCGATCTACGAGCGCGTGCGGAGTGTGACCGACGTGCCGGGCGACGTCGGCGAGTTCGCCGTGGGGCCCGACGCCAAGAGCGTGGCGTTCGTGGCGGCGCTGGAGGGGGAGCGCGACCTCTACAAGGTGCGCTGGGACGGGAAGGAGTTGACGCGCCTGACCACCGGCGGGACCGGGCCCAGCCAGGTCGAGTTCTCCCAGGACGGGAAGACGGTCTTCTACCGGACGGCCAAAGGCACCGTCGGCAGCGTGCGGCTGGAAGGCAAGCCCGGTGATCCGGTGCCGTTCTCGGCCCGTGTCGACGTGGACCGTACGGCGATGCGCGCGCAGGTGTTCGACGAGGCGTGGCGTGAGCTCGACCGCTGGTTTGCGGATCCCAAATTTCACGGCCACGACTGGAAGGCGCTCCACGACCGCTACCGCCCGCTGGCGCTTGCCGTCGTGGCGCGCCGCGACTTCGACGACGTCGTCAACATGATGCTCGGCGAGCTCAACGCGTCCCACATGGGGTTCCGCCCGCCGATGGCCGGCCATCGGACGAGGACCGGCGAGCTGGGGGTCGAGGTCGAGCCGGCGGCGGACGGGAAGGGTGTGGTGATCACCGAGGTGCTTCCCGACACTCCGGCGTCGAGGGTGGATACCAACCTGCGGCCGGGCGAGCGCATCGTAGCGGTCAACGGCCAGAAGATCGGCCCGCGCGACAACTTCTTCGCGGAGCTGACGGACATGCAGGGGCAACGGGTGCTGCTGCGGGTCATGGGTGAAAAGGGGCAGCGCGACGTGACCGTCACCGCGGTCGGCCTCGACGACGGGCGGCAGGCGCGCTACCGGACGTGGGTGAAGCAGCGCCGCGCGATCGCGGAGAGACTCTCGGGCGGGAAGCTCGGGTACATCCACATCCAGGGGATGAACGAGCCGTCACTTGAAGATTTCGAGCGCGACCTCTACGCGGCGGCCCACGGCAAGGAAGGGCTGCTCATCGACGTGCGCAACAACGGCGGCGGCTGGACCACCGACTATCTGATGGCGATCCTCTCGGTCAAGCGGCACGCCTGGACGCTGCCGCGCGACGGCGACCCCACGGTCAGGGCGTACCCCACGGCCGAGCGGCTGCCGCTGCCGGCGTGGACGCGCCCGGCGGCCGCGCTATGCGACGAGGCGAGCTACTCGAACGCCGAGATCTTCTCCTGGGCGTTCAAGACCCTCGGCCGCGGCCCGTTGGTCGGCATGCCGACGTTCGGGGCGGTGATGTCCACCGGCGGCGCGCGGCTGGCGGACGGTTCGTTCGTCCGCCTGCCGTCGCGGGCGTGGTTCGTCGCGGGCTCCGACGTCGACGAGGAGAACCACGGCTGCATGCCTGACGTCGTCGTCGAGCAGCCGCCCGCGGACGACTTGGCGCCGGGCGAGGACGCACAGCTCGGCAAGGCCGTGGAGGTGCTCCTGGCGCAGCTCCCGAAGGACTCGTCCCAGTTGCCGTGGTAGCACCGCACGCAGTGGCGTGCCTGCGCTAGACTTGGGGTGCAGCCACGGGAGGTGCAGATGAGGATCGAGCGAGTTCGTTCGCGTTCCTGCGCCGCGGGGCCGGCGTTGATGCTGGGCGCCGCGCTGGCGTGGGGGTGCGCCGCCCTGTTCGCGACCAAGATCGGCGACATCCAAAAGGCGCCGCCGCAACGCTAGGTCGGGCGCCGCCGGGTGGCGGGCACGGCTGGGGGCGCATCGTACAATCACGGCCGGGAGGCGCGATGCCGCGCGAGATCCATTTTTTCAACACGCTGACGCGACGGGTGGAGGTGTTCCACCCGCTCGAGCCTGGCCACGTGCGGATGTACACCTGCGGGCCGACGGTCTACAACTTCGTCCACATCGGCAACCTGCGCACCTTCCTCTTCGAGGACGTGCTGCGCCGGACCCTCGCGGCGTTCGGGTACCGCGTCACCCAGGTGATGAACCTGACCGACATCGACGACAAGACGATCAAGGGCGCCGCCGCCGAGGGCGTCTCCTTGCGCGAGTTCACCGACCG
Source organism: Acidobacteriota bacterium (assembly GCA_003133645.1). Taxonomy (GTDB): domain Bacteria; phylum Acidobacteriota; class Thermoanaerobaculia; order Thermoanaerobaculales; family Thermoanaerobaculaceae; genus RBG-13-68-16. Next base: position 57,253 of record PKYI01000087.1, read on the forward strand.
CTACGTGGCGGCGTTCTTCGCGGACATCGACGCCTTGGGGATCCAGCGCGCCGAGCACTACCCGCGCGCGACCGACTTCATCCCGCAGCAGGTCGAGCTGGTGCAGAGACTGACCGCGCGGGGGCACACCTACGTGCAGGACGGCTCGACCTATTTCCGCATCGCGACGTTTCCGGGCTACGGCAAGCTCTCCGGACTCGACCTCGACGAAGTCAAGGCCGGCGCCCGCGTCGACGCCGACGAGTACGAGAAGGAGGACGTGCGCGACTTCGTGCTCTGGAAGGCCGCCAAACCCGGCGAGCCGGCGTGGGAAACGGCGCTCGGTCCCGGCCGCCCGGGCTGGCACCTGGAGTGCTCAGCGATGGGAATGACGCTCCTCGGCGAGAGCTTCGACATCCACACCGGCGCCGTGGACAACATCTTCCCCCACCACGAGAACGAGATCGCCCAGAGCGAGGGCGCGACGGGCAAGGCGTTCGTCCACACCTGGCTGCACGCCGAGCACCTCGTCGTCGAGGGGCAGAAGATGGCGAAATCGGCGGGGAACTTCTTCACCCTTCGCGACCTGCTGGAGAAGGGGTACGACCCGCTCGCGATCCGCTACCTCCTCGTCTCGGTGCCGTACCGCCAGAAGCTCAACTTCACCTTCGACGGCCTGCACGCCGCCGCTGCGGGGGTCGAGCGCATCGGTAACACGCTGCGCCGCCTCGCGCACACCCCGCCGGCCGTCGGCGAGGGGAGTCTGCCCGCCGAGACCGTCGACGAGTTTTTCGCGGAGTTCGACGGCGGCCTGGCGGACGACCTCAACACCGCGCGGGCGCTGGCCGCGGTCCACACGCTGCTCACCAAGGTCAACCAGGCGCTCGATGCGGGCGGCATCGGGGACGGCGGGCGCCGCCGCGTCGAGGCGGCGTTCGCGCACCTCGACGCCGTGCTCGGCATCGTCCCGAAGGCCGCGGCGGCCGACACGGCGGACGCCGACGTCGATGCGCTGATCGCCGAGCGCAACGCGACGCGGAAGACCCGGGAGTTCGCCCGTGCCGACGCGATCCGCCAGGAGCTGACCGCGCGCGGCATCGTCCTCGAGGACACACCGCACGGCACCGTCTGGCACCGCACGAAGTAACGCGGCGCAGGGGGCGGGTCGCGCCGCCCGACCGGGGGTACACTCGAGTCGAGGAGGTGCGTATGCCATCGCCCGATCCGGTCGGAGAGTTGGTATTGATCGCCCGCGCGGCTGCGGACGCCGGGCTCGACTGGCAGACGCGTCTGCGCCAGGAGTGGCTGCCGCGCGCCGTGGCCAGGACGCCGCGAGCCGTCCTCGAGGCGGCCGTCGCCGACTGGTCGGATGAGGCGCCCGCTGCCGGCGCCGACCTCGGTGGCCGGCTCGAGACCGCCGTCGTCGCGGCAATGGCCGAGAAGGGGTACGACTAGAACCAGGGCACCGGGCACAGGGCACCGGGCACGGAAGAAGCGTGGTCCGTGGTCCGTAGAGACATAGCGCCGGGGTCCGGGCACTGGACACCGGCGAGACGTGGCCGGTGGCCGGCACGTCGGTTTCCCTTTCGTCATGCCCGCGGACACGGGCATCCAGCCACCGGCGAGGGCCACGATCTGGATCCCTGCCCCGGGTCAACGCCCGGGGCAGGTTTTCGCGGGGATGACGCCATACCTCTCACTCTCGACCGGGAATACCGTGACGCGCGCGCGCCTTGAACCGTCCGGAGCGGGGAAGGGGACGGTTCATGCGCACTCTGGCAACGGTGATGATGCTGGCGCTCGGCGCCTCGGCGGCCAGTGGGGAGGTCCGTACGAAAGTCGTGGAATACAAGCAGGGCAACACGGCGCTCGAGGGGTTCCTGGCATGGGACGACGCGGTGCAGGGCCGGCGTCCGGGCGTTCTGATCGCGCCCGATTGGATGGGCGTCGGGCCGTTCGCCGATGGCCGTGCGGAGCAGCTGGCCAAGCTCGGCTACGTGGCGTTCTGCGCCGACATCTACGGCAAGGACGTGCGGCCCACGACGCCGAAGGAGGCCGGGGAGACCGCCGCGATCTACAAGAACGACCGCCCCCTGACGCGGGCTCGTGTCAACGCCGCGCTTGCCGTGCTGCGCGCCAACCCGCTCGTCGACCCGAAGCGGATCGCCGCGATCGGCTACTGCTTCGGCGGCATGGTCGTGCTCGAGCTGGCGCGCAGCGGCGCCGATTTGGCAGGCGTGGTCACGTTCCACGGTTCCCTCGACACGCCCACGCCCGGCGACGCCAAGAACATTCGCTGCAAGGTGCTGGCGCTGCAGGGAGGCGACGACCCGTTCGTCGGACCCGACGTCGTTGCCGCGTTCGAGAAGGAGATGCGGGACGCGCACGTGAACTGGGAACTCGTCCAGTACGGCGGCGCCGTTCACTCGTTTACCAACCCGGCCGCCGGCAACGACAACTCGAAGGGCGCGGCCTACAACGCGCAGGCGGACCGCCGCTCCTGGCAGGCGATGAAGGACTTCTTTGCGGAGATCTTCAAGTAGGGGCGGACTCGCCTGCCGTCACACCTACTCGCCGACGGTATACGCCTCCGACGGGTAACCGACGAAGTGGTAGAGGTTGGCCGGCGCAGTCGCGCCCATGCCGATCGTCTTCACCGGCAGCTCCGGCCCGCCGATCGAGGTGCCGTAGACCAGGGGATGACCGACCGGCGCCGGCAACCCGAGAGCCGCCGTCGCGCGCTCTAGAACCATGAGGCCGAGTGGGATCGCGAACCTCCCGCACCACGTCAGCCGGTACTCCGACGGCTGCTGCGGGTTCACGCAGGTGGTGTAGAACTGCTCGACCTTGGCGGTCGTCAGCGGACCCGCGAGCGGCCCGGTCAGCAGCGCCCTGTCCTGCGCGCACGCCTTGACGTAGGCGTCGACGCCGCCCTGGCCGAACGGCACATAGCCAAAATCGTCGCCGTAGTGCACCGCGTCGGAGGAAATCACGACCGCGACGTCGCGGCCGAGTTTCCAGCCGTGCGCTTTCATCGCCTCGGCAAGCGCGACGCCGAGGTCGCCGGCCAGCGTCTGCATGCGGTCGAACCCCATCGCCGGCACGATCACCGGGACGAACTGCACGTCGGGCCGGACGTGCTTGAGCCAGAAGAGCAGCGCCTCGAGCGAGTGCTCCGAGTCGTGGGCGGCGTTGTCCTGGACGAAGTCGCCGTGCGGGAGCCTGGCGAGGAGCTCGCCGCGCAGCGCGGCAACCGGCGCCTCGCCGTCGGGCGTGTGCCACGCCCGGTAGCTGTCGAACACCAGCGTGTCGTGCGCCCCAAACTTGCGGTACTTGTGAAACACGCCGACCAGCACCACCGTCTTCGCGGTGACCAGCGGCAATGTCTGCCGGTACACCCGTCCGGCGAACAGGTAGTCGTCGTGCGGGCAGATCACGCCGGCCACTCCGGGAGGCGGCGCTTCGCCCAAACGCTCCGGCGCGGGCGGGGTTGCCGACAGCTCCCACACCTTGGCCATCTGCTCGGGCTTCGAGGCGAAGCCGACCGCGTCCTGCTGGCCGCGAACGTCGCCCGCGGAGGGGATCCCCATCGTCGCGCGGACCTCCGCGAGGGTGGGCGGTGTCGTCGCTGGCGGCTGCAGCGCCGCCTGGGCCAGAATGGTGAGAGCGATCAACGGCGAAAGGCCAACCACGATTCCGGGCATGGGTCACCTCGCGGGACGAGCGTAGCGCCCGATCGCGCGGCTGGCAACCGGCGAGCGGCGCGCAGCGGCGATGATCAGCGCCGGGCGGTCGGAGGCCGAGCCGGGGGCGGCCCGGGCTCGACCGGGTCGTTGCCTCGGGCGCCGAGCAGCGTCTCGGCGGCGCGGTTGCCGGAGCGGACGGCGTAGTTCTGGCCGCGGTCCTCGGGGTAGATCTGCGCCATGCAGGCGTGGAACAGGCCGGGCACAGGCGTCTCGAACTGCGGGATCACGCTCGGGTAGTTGCAGGGGATCACCGGCTGCGCGTACGCGGCCTTGAAGTGGTGGCGGGCGAGAACCCAGCTGTCGTCGAAGGCGGGGTTGACGCGCTGCAGGAACGGCCGGTAGGCGGCCCACACGTCGTCCTCGCGCGCGCTCCAGAGCGGGTTGTCGGTGAACAGGTACTTCGAGATGTAGAGCACGTGGTGCCCGCTGTAGCGCTCGCGCGGGATGTAGTTGGTATGCTCGATCAACCCCCCGAACGGGAAGGTCGGGTCGGCGATGTTGAGCCAGTAGTACGGCGACAGCGACCGCGACAGTTCGAGCACGACGCACAATGCCGCGGTCGAGGCGAGGCCGTCGAGGCGGGCGCGGTAGGCTTCGGGGAGCTGCGCGCCGGCGACCTTGACCAGCTCGCCTGGAGCCGCGGTGAAGAGCACCGTGTCGAAGCGCTCGACGCCGGTCCGCGCCTGGAGCTCGAGGCCGTCCTCGCTGCGCCAGACCCGCCGCACCGGATTGGCGAGCTCGAGACGTACGCCCAATTCGCGCAGGCGCGCGACGAGCGCGTCCACGAGGCGCGCGAACGAGCCCCTCATGTAGCCGAGGCGCTCGCCCATGCCGCTCGTCGAGCGCGACCGGCCGCGCAGGTACACCTTCCCCCACAGCCAGACCATCGCCACTTCGTCGGCCTTCTCCGCGAACTTCTGGTGCAAGAGGGGACCCCAGACGGCGTCGAACGCCTTGCGGCCGGCGTGCGCGAGGATCCAGTCGCGCGCGGTGACGGTCTCGAACCTGTGGTAGTCCGCGGTGCGGTTGAGCAGCAGCGTGGACGCGCCAAAGCGCACTTTGTCGAGCAACGGCAGCGGGCCGAACCTCAGCAGCGAGACCGGGGTGCCGAAATCCCAGAGGCGCCCGGACGAGTAGATCCCCATCCGGGAGGGGAGCCACTCGATCTCGGAAGCGAGACCGAGCTCGCCGGCGAGCGCCAGGATGTCGGTGTCGGTGGTGAAGAGGTGGTGGTAGAAGCACTCCAGCCGCTCCCCGCCGACCGCAAAGCTGGCGACGAGGCCACCGGCCTCTGGGTAGCGCTCGAACGCCGTGACCTTCCACCCGGCGCTCGCGAGCCGGTACGCCGCGACGAGCCCGGTAAGCCCGGCCCCGACGACGGCGCAGCGGTTCGTCCGGTCACCCATGGGCAGCAAGGATAGCGCGATTGCCCGCAGCTCTGTCTGCTTACGCCGGCGAAGGAGGTCCGCATGATCGGACCGAACGGGCACACCGACATCACCTTGACAGCGAACGCCCTCGATGCGATAATACAAAGTCGATAATATAAAATTAGGGATAGGATTTACTCAGGTCTTCTTGGGGGGGATTGCATGATGACCACACGGATGACAAGAGGATTGCGCTTTCTTGCGGTCGTGGCGGTGGTGGGGCTGGCGTCAGGCACGGGGTCCATCCTTGCCGCGACCAGAACCTGGACGGGGTTGGGCGGCGACAACTTCTGGACCACGGCGGCCAACTGGGGGGGCACCGTGCCGGTTGCCGGCGACGACTTGGTGTTCCCCAACGGCGCGGCGCGGCTGACGAACACGAATAACCTGACGGCGGGAACGTCGTTCAAGTCCATCAGCATCACCGGCCCGGCGGGCGGCTACGCCATTTCCGGCAACGATATCCAGTTGGTAGCAGGTCTCACAGCGGACAACAGCGCGACCAACAGCGTCTTTCTATTTATCGTCCTGACGGCGTCGCAGACGTTCACCGTTTCGGGGGACCGATTGAGCCTTGGGCCCATCGACTTGGGCAGCCACACGCTTACCCTTGCCGGAGCTAGCGGCATCGTCGAACTGAACGGTGTCGTCTCGGGAACCGGCGGCATCTCGTCGTCCGTGAACATCGCCTTCGTCGACACCAGCGCCTCCTACACCGGGCCCACCACCATCACCGCGGGGTACTTCGTCGTGGGGGGGCCGAGCCTCAGTCCATCCAGCGCGGTGACGGTCAGTGGCGGCCTCCTCCAGTACGCCAACGGCGGCTCGACCGGCCCGGTCACAGTGAACTCGCCTGCCACGTTGGCCTGCGAGGGTGGCGGGACCCAGGTCGGCAACCTCACCGACCTGACGATGCACTCGGGGGCCACTCTCAGCATGGGGATGTACAGTCTCTCAGATTACGGCCAGCTCAACGCTTCCGGCGCCGTTGACCTGGGTAGCGCGACGCTCAGCTTGGGCTGGCTCTTCACGTCCTCCACCGGCAACGCGTTCATCATCATCAACAACACCAGCTCCAGCGCCGTCACCGGTACGTTCAATGGGCTGGCCGAGGGGGCCACGTTCACCCAGGGCGCCCGGACCTATCAGATCACCTACGCCGGTGGCACTGGCAACGACGTGGTGGTCACGGACATCACGGCCGGGGGGCCGACACCGACACCCACGCCAACCTCCACGCCGACGGCGACGCCGACACCCACCCCGACCATGACCCCGACGTCGCCTCCCACGCCTGGACCCGACATTCCGACGACAGGCGGCGGTGGGGCGATCGCGTTCATGATCCTTCTCGCGGTGGCCGGCGTCTTGCTCGTGCGGCGGTACGCGTCCTGACCCTAGTGTGATTCCGCTCTTCTTGCTGCGCGCCCGGGAGGCGGTCCGGGCGCGCGGCTTTGCCTGTTATTCCTTGGAGTGTGAGTGGGAGCGTGAGTACGGGCTCCGCTTGCAGGAGTTCAGTTCACGTCATTCCCGTCGCCGAGGAAACCCGGGAGGCGGTAGAGGCCGCCCTCGGGCAGCTCGGCCGGTGACTCGGCCTCCTGCACCTGCCAGCGCTGGTAGGAATCGTCCGGCAGCTCGGAGATGAAGCGCGACGGCTCGAGGATGACGTCCACCCGGTAGCGGTCGCGCGCCACCAGCGGGTAGCAGAGGACCAGTTCGTCCTTGGCCCGCGTGCAGGCGACGTAGAACAGCCGCCGCTCCTCTTCGATATCCTCGGCGCGCGCGGAGGGGAAGCGGCCCTCGGCGAGCCAGACGATGAACACAGCGCGCCACTCCAACCCCTTTGCCTGATGGATCGTCGAGAGCGTGACCCGTTCGCGCTCGCCCTCCTCGACGGTCACGTCCTCGCCTGAGAGCTCGTTCATCAGCGTGACCTCGTCGAGGAACGTGTCGAGCGAGTCGTAACCGTCGGCGAACAGCGCGAGCTGCTCGAGGTCGTCGAGGCGCGCGCTGGCGTTGTCCAGCTGCGCGCGGACGTACTCGCGGTAGCCGGAGGCGACCACCTCGCGGACCATCTCGCCGGGGCGCGCCCGAAGCTTGAGGAGGCGCTCGACCAGTTCCGCGATGTTCTTAATCGAGTTCGCGGCCGCGCCCGGCAGGGCGAGTCCCTTGGCGTCCAGGCGGGCCAGGGCCTCGATCGGCTCGCCGGACGCCGCGATCGCCTCCCACACCCGCGCGACCAGGCGTAGGCCGAGGCGGGGCTTCAGGCGGGCCATGCGGCCAAACGCCACCTCGTCGCGCGGGTTGGCGACGAAGCGGAGGTGGGCGAGAGCATCCTTGATGTGGCGCTGTTCGAAAAAGCGCAGGCCGGAGCGCACCTCGTACGGGATGTTGCGGCGCGTCAGCTCGACCTCGAGCTCGAGCGAGTGCGAATGGTTGCGGTAGAGCACCGCGATCTCGGTCAGCGGCACGCCCTCGTCGATCAGCTCGAGGGTGCGCTGCGCCACGAACGCGGCCTGCGACTCTGGCGACGGCGCGGCGCACACGACCGGCGCCTCGCCGCCCTCGCGCATCGGGCGGAGGTGCTTGGGGAACTGCCGTTCGTTGGCCGCGATCGACGCGTTCGCGAGCGTCAGGATCGGCGGCAGCGACCGGTAGTTGGTCTCCAGGCGGAACGTCGCGCAGCCCGGGTAGCGTTCGGGAAACGAGAGGATGTTGGCGTACTCGGCGCCGCGGAACGCGTAGATCGACTGGGCGTCGTCACCCACGACCATCAGGTTCCGCCCGCCGCCGAGCATGAGGTCCACGATGTCGGCCTGCAGGCGGTTGGTGTCCTGGTATTCGTCCACTAACACATGGGCGAAGCGCGCCGCCAGCTGGCGCCGGATGTCGTCGTGGCGGCGCAGCAGCAGCAGCCAGTTGAGCAGGAGGTCGTCGTAGTCCATCACGGCCGCGGCGCGCTTGCGCTCGAGGTAGCGCCGGAACACCGCCTGCATCGTCTCGACCTCGGCGGAGAACTGCGGGTAGCGCGCGGCCACGACCTCGTCGAGCGAGCGGCCGGTGTTGATCACGAACGAGTACGCCTCGACGAGCACCGCGGCGCCGGGCAACCGTTTGCCGAGCGAGGCCGGTACGGTGTCGGTGAGCGCGGTGCCCATCAGGTCGCGGGCGTCCTCGCGGTCGAGGATGCCGTAGTTGGATGGGTATCCCAACCTTTCGCCGAACCGCCGGAGCAGCCGGTTCCCGACCGAGTGGAACGTGCCGCCCATCACCCGCCCGGCGTCCCGGCCGAGCAGGAGACCGACGCGGGAGAGCATCTCGCGCGCGGCGCGGTTGGTGAACGTGAGCAGGAGGACCGCGTTGGGGTCGGCGCCGTCCTCGAGCAGCCGGGCGACGCGGTAGACGACGGTCCGGGTCTTGCCGGAGCCGGCTCCGGCGAGCACCAGCATCGGGCCGCCCGCGTGCATCACCACCGCCAGTTGCTCCGGGTTCAGCTCGCCGGTGTAGTCCACCTTGCGCCGCAGCCCCTCGGCCGGGCGCAGCGCCACCTTGCGGGGGACCGGCTTGTCCGTCACCGGCCGAGGATAACGCAACCGGGCGGCTCCCGCCCGGGGCAGCGAGACGCGCTGTCCCCGCACGCGGCGCAATCGAGGTGTTTCCGTCATCCCCGCGACAACTGAAAGAAGAGGAGCAGAGGGGCAGAGGAGCGGAGGAGAGCGTCATCCGCGCGAACCCCGGGGGCCTTCGGTCCGATCGGCAACGACCTGGGTTGGCGCGTTCGCGGGAACGACGACAACGGCCCGAAACTGGTGACACATAGTCTCAATAAACTCTTGGCTCCGTTGGCGATCGCTGCGGTTGCCAAACCCAGCGCCTGCCCATACTATGGGCGCGCGCAGCGGTGCGCCGCGACACGCGGGAGCTCGCCCCCGGGGGGACGATGGGGGCGGCGGGCGCACGCACGCGCTGGAGGTACGCGAGTGTTCAGGGTCATCAGCAAGGAAGAAATCGCGCCCAAGTTCCATCGCTTCGTCGTCGAGGCGCCGGAAATCGCGCGCAAGCACAAGCCCGGTCAGTTCGTGATGGTGCTCCCGACCGAAACCGGCGAGCGCATTCCGCTGACGATCGCGGCGTCGGATCCCGCCGCCGGGACGATCACGCTGGTCGTCCAGGAGGTCGGCAAGACCACGATGGGTATGGCGCTGATGGCGGCGGGGGAGGGGTTCGTCTCGGTCGTTGGGCCCCTCGGCACCCCAACCCATATCGAGAAGTTCGGCACGGTCGTGTGCGTCGGGGGCGGCGCCGGGATCGCGCCGATGCTTCCGATCGCCGGCGGCCTGCGCCGCGCCGGAAACCGCGTGCTCTCGATCCTGGGCGGCCGCACGCAGGAGCTTGTGATCCTGCGCGCGGAGATGGAAGCGGTCTCCGACGAGATCGTCTACACCACCGATGACGGGTCGTTCGGCCGCAAAGGCCTGGTGACGCACGCGCTCGCCGCCCTTGTCGAGAGCCACGGCAAGCCCGATCTCGTCGTCGCGATCGGTCCCGCGATCATGATGAAGGCGGTGGCGGAGATGACGCGTCCGCTCGCGATCCCGACGCTCGCCTCGCTGAACTCGATCATGGTGGACGGCACCGGGATGTGCGGGGCGTGCCGGATCGCGGTGGACGGCCAGACCAAGTTCGTATGCGTGGACGGCCCCGAGTTCGACGCCCACAAGGTGGATTTCGACCTCCTGATCAAGCGCCTGCGCATGTACCTCCCGGAAGAGCAGGTGGCGCGCGAGAAGTTCCTCGCGAACCACGAGTGCCGGGCGATGGCGGGGGTGGCCCGTGGGTGACGAGATCCGCGGCGTCCCCGAGCTCCCCAAGGCCGCCCGGATGAAGGTGCCGCGCCACCCGATGGCGACGCAGGAGCCGCTCGAGCGCATCAAGAACTTCGCCGAGGTCGCGCTCGGTTACTCCCCGGAATTCGCCATGGAGGAGGCGCAGCGCTGCCTGCAGTGCGCCAACCCGCCTTGCGTCAAGGGGTGCCCGGTCGGGATCGACATCCCGGCGTTTGTCCAGCTCATCCGCGAGGGCGACTTCGCGGGATCGCTCGCCAAGATCAAGGAGACGAACACCCTCCCGGCGATCTGCGGCCGCGTCTGCCCGCAGGAGGAGCAGTGCGAGGTCGTCTGCGTGCTGACCAAGAAGTACAAACCGGTGGCGATCGGGCGCCTGGAGCGCTTCGTCGCCGACTGGGAACTTTCGCACGGCCTCACGTCCACGCCGCAGCTGGCCGCACGGACGGGCCACAGGGTGGCGGTGGTCGGCTCCGGGCCTGCCGGCCTCGCATGCGCCGCGGAACTCGCCCGTTTCGGCCACAAGGTCACGATCTTCGAGGCGCTCCACAAGCCCGGCGGCGTGCTGGTGTACGGCATCCCGCAGTTCCGCCTCCCCAAGGAGATCGTGACATTCGAGATCGACAACCTTTCCCGGATGGGCGTCGAGATGCGCACCGACTTCGTGATCGGGAAGACCGCCACCGTGCACGAGCTGTTCGCCGAGTACGGGTACGACGCGGTGTTCCTCGGTACCGGCGCGGGGCTGCCGTACTTCCTCGGCATCCCGGGTGAGAACTACATCGGCGTGCTCTCCGCCAACGAGTTCCTCACCCGTGTCAACCTGATGAAGGCCTACGACTTTCCCCGCACCGACACGCCCGTGCGCACCGGCCGCCGTGTCGCGGTCGTGGGATCGGGCAACGTCGCGATGGACTGCTTGCGCACCGCCAAGCGGTTGGGGGCGGACGAGGTCATCTGCGTGTACCGGCGCACCCGCAACGAGTCGCCGGCGCGCCGTGAGGAGCTCGAACACGCGGAGGAGGAGGCGATCGACTTCCGCTGGCTCTCGGCGCCGCTCGCGATCCTCGGCAACAACGAGGGGTTCGTCACCGGCGTGCGCATCCAGCGCATGGAGCTGGGCGAGCCAGACGCCTCGGGCCGCCGTCGCCCGGTGCCGATCGAGGGGTCGGAGTACGAGATCGCGATCGACACGATCGTGATCGCGATCGGCCAGGGGCCCAACCCGCTCGCCACGCGCTCCACCCCCGGCCTCGAGCTCAACCGGCACGGCAACATCGTGGCGGACAAGGAGACGATGGCGACCTCGATCCCGGGCGTGTTCGCCGGCGGCGACATCGTGACTGGCGCCGCGACGGTGATCCTGGCGATGGGCGCGGGCAAGCAGGCCGCCCTCGGTATCCACGCCTGGCTCGACCGCCTGGCGAAGGGCGAGGTCGCCAAGCCCACCCTGGCCGCGACCACCGCCTGAGGCCCACCCGATCCGTCATCGCGAGCGGAGCGAGCGCAGAATCCACTTGTGCCCCGACGGCCGTTCGGCTTAGCGAGGGAAGAACCCCCCGTGCCCCGAGTGCGTCGCTGGGTTGTCATCCTTCGTCGGACCGCCGCCGGCGGGTCTTTAGAGTGATAAGCTGGGTTAGCGTGGCGCCGGCCTCGGCCGCGCTTGCTCAAACCTCGCTCAGACAGTAGCATCGGGGTGCACGGCGTGACGTCGGTCGTGCACGGGGGTGGCTGGTGCCGCTGGAAGATCACAAGATCGCGTGCTTCATCGACTTCGAAAACCTCGCCCTGGGTGTCCGCGACACCAGCTACAAGACGTTCGACGTCCAGCTCGTGCTCGCCCGACTGCTCGAGAAGGGGAAGATCGTGGCGCGCCGCGCCTACGCCGACTGGGAACGGTACGGCGCGTACAAGCGGCCGTTCCACGAGGCCGGGATCGAGCTGATCGACGTGCCTCTGCGCGGCTACTCCGGCAAGAACTCCGCCGACATCCGCATGGTCGTGGACGCGCTCGACATGTGCTACGCGAAAGGCCACGTCACGACGTTCGCGCTCTGCTCGGGGGACTCGGACTTCTCGCCCCTGGTCGGCAAGCTGCGCGAGAACGACAAGTACGTCATCGGGCTCGGCGTCAAGAACTCCACCTCCGAGCTGCTGGTGTCGAGCTGCGACGAGTTCATCTTCTACGAGGACCTCATCCGCTCGGTGCAGGAGGCGCCGCCGCTCGTCGGGCTGCCGAAGAAGCAGCGGGAGTGCTTCGCGCTGCTCGCCGACTCGATCAAGGCGCTGATGCGCGAAGGCAAGGAAGTGCTCTGGGGCTCGATGATCAAGCAGACGATGCAGCGCAAGCGCCCGGAGTTCAACGAGGAGTACTTCGGCTACTCGGCGTTCTCGGCCCTGCTCGAGGACGCGGAGAAGCACCACGTCGTCAAGCTGCGCCGCGACCAGCGCTCGGGGACGTACGTCGTGACCGGCTTCGACGCCGGCAGCGGCGAGGCGGTCCCCGGCGCGGTCGAGGCCGAGCCCGCGAGCGATGCGAAGCCCACCGAGAAGCCGCGCCGCCCGCGCCGTCGCCCACGCAAGGCAGCGAAGCCGGCCAACGAAGCCCCTCCCGCGCCAGAGAGTTCCTGACACCCACCGCGCCGCGCCCCGGTAGAATCGGGGCGTGAACGGCCCCACGACGCCGCGCCCGGTGGATTCAGGTGTGCCGGTCGAGCTGGAGCTGCAGCTCGGCGGCATCACGCTCGCCGGCACGTCAGTGGCGGCACGCGCGACGGGGTTCGCGGTGCCGGAGCTTGGCGTCGCTCTCGACGTCGGTCGTCTAACCCAGAGACTCGCGGCGCAGCCTGTGGTGTTGCTCTCCCACGGCCACCTCGACCATCTCGCCGGGATCCTCGCCTATCTCAACGTGCGGGCCCGTTTCCATGCGGGCGTCCCGCCGCGGGTCGCGGCGCCGCGCGCGGTCAGCGAGCCGCTGCTCGCCGCGCTCGCGGTCATGCCCGGCATGGAGGCCGTGCGCAAACGCCTCCGCCTCGAGGACACGGTCCTCGGCGTGGAGCCGGGCGAGACGGTGGCTGTCCCCGGGGGAGGGGCAACAGCCTTCGCGGTTGACCACGGCGTGCCTTCTTTGGGCTGGGCCCTCCGGCGACCGGGCGAGCAGCGTCCCTGCCTGGTGTACGCCGGGGACGGCACGGTCGAGCCTTTTGCCGCCGAGCCCTCCCTTCTCGACGCGGCCACGGCGGTGGTCGAGTGCACCTTCGTCGAGAGGAACCGCCGCATCGCGGCCCGCCTCGCACGCCACGCCCACATCCTGGACTGGGTCGAGGCGGCACCGGCGCTGCGCTGCGACCGGCTCGTGCTTGCGCACCTGCCGCCGCTGCCCGCCGCCGAGCTGGCGGCGCTGGCGGCGCCGCTCGCCGCCGCGTTCGCCGGCGAACTGGTCCTCTGGACCGCCCCCTGACGGCGCCAGTCCTAAAGCCCCAGCGTAAGGCCGACGTAGGCGTTGCGAGTGGTGGCGGGGATGAACAGCGGAGAGCCGTCGTCGCCGATGTAACCGAACGCGGTGTAGAAGCGGTTGAGCACGTTGTTGAGGCGGAGGTCGAGGTCGAGGCGCTTGAAGCCCAGCGAGCGCACGAGTGCCTTCGGCAGCGGCGTGCGCAGCGAGGCGTCGAGCACGGTGAACGCCGGGTTGACGAGCGGCACGTAGCCCGGCGCCTGCCGCAACAGCGGGTTGCGGCGGTTGTCCTGGGTGTTGTCGAGGTAGAACGGGCCCACGTACCGCCCGGCGAGAGCAAGTTGCGCGGCGCCGAGGCGGAGGCGGGCGGTGAGCGAGGCGAGGACGTCGGGGTAGCCGCCGAGGACATTGCCGTCATAGACGTTGACGCTGCCGTCGCCGTTGTAGTCGTGGTAGGCGACGAAGGTGTTGTGCGACAGCGTCAGGGTGCCGTCGAAGCCGAGGTAGGGGAGCGGGTCGGCGCCGGCGTCGATCTCGATCCCCTCATGGTGGGAGTGCGCTCCGTTGCCGTAGATCGGCACGCCGCTCGAGTCGAGGGCGCCGCTGTAGACGATCTCGTTGACGAAGTTCATGAAGAAGGCGTTGGCGCGCGCCCGCCAGTTCTGGTGGTGGATCGAGACGCCGCCCTCCCAGTCCCAGACGTCCTCGGGGCCAAGGGCGGTCCGCTCGGTCGAGTACTCGCCTTCCGGGTCGTAGAGGGTGCGGAACGCAGGCTCGTGCTTGCCCTGGGCAATGTTGGCGTAGAGGTCGGTCGCGTCGTTGAGGCGCAGGACGGCGCCGAAGCGGGGGAGGAGGAAGTCGTACGACTGGACGAAGTTCACGCCGGTGAGAACGTCGTGGTTGAGGTCGTAGCGCTGCTGCGCGGCCTCGAGGCCGGCGGTGAGCGAGAGTGCGCCGGTGGCCTTCCACGTCGCGGTCGCGAGCAGCGAGGCGCTGCGCTTGCCGAGCTTGTAGTCGTAGTAGCGGTGGTCCGGCGGCACGTCGGGCGGGTAGTACTGCGCCCACTGCACCGAGCCGAAGCTGTGGCCGCTGTGCAGGCGCAACTCGCCCTTGAAGGAGAGCGTCCAGGCGCCGCGCGTCGTCGTCAGCGTCGGCATCCAGCCGGCGTCCCACTCGTCGATCTGGCGGTGGCGGACCAGGTCGGTGCTCGTGATCATCGTGCCGCCGGGCAGCGTGACCGGCGGGAGGTCGTAGAAGGAGAGCGGCTCGTCCGTTTTGTGTTCGGTGTAATAGCCGGAGCCGGTGAACAGGAAGAACGTCTCGGAGAGCTGCGTGTGCTGCGAGAGCGCGAGGTCGTGGATGAGCTGGAAATGCGGCTGGGTGAAGTTGTCCTGCTCGCCGGGGTAGGTGAGGGGGTTGAAGCGGCGGTCGCGGTCGGCGCTCCCGGTGAGGCCGCCGTCGAGCACGCTCTTCGGCACGCCGTCGTACGCGAGGTGGGTCTGCTCGGGGCCGCCGAACAGGACCAAGCGCACGCGCGAGCGGTCGCCGAAGTGGGCGAGGCAGAAGTAGTAGTTCCACATGTCCACCCACGACTGGTCGCGGTAGCCGTCGGTGGTGATCTTGGAGTAGCGCGCGGTGGCCGCCCAGGTGCCGTTGATCAGGCCGGAGTCCCAGCGCGTCTCGAAGCGCTTGGTGTTGTACGAACCGTAGCCGGTGGTGACGGTGAACGCGGGCGTCAGCGAGGGGGGGGCGGTCGTGATGTCCACCGCGCCGCCGATGCCGGAGAGGCCGAAAACGCCGCGCTGCACCTGGATGTCGCCGGCGGTGGCGAGGAAATCGGCGAGGTCGATGAAGTACAGCTCGCCGTCCGAGGCGTCGTTGAGCGGGACGCCGTTCAGCGTCATCCGGGTCTGCGCCTGGTTGAAGCCGCGGATCCAGTAGTAGGAGTATCCGATGCCGTTGCCGGAGTCGTTGTATGCGAAGAAACCGGGCACGGTCTGGGAGAGCATGATGGCGGGGTCCTGGCCCCAGTAGCTCTCGGCGACCTTCTCCTGTGAGAGGTTGGTGAACGTCGCCGGATCGGTCCCCTCGCGCGCCCGCGCTGCGGTGACCTCGATGCGGTCGGCGACGGAGATCACGGGGTCCAGGCGCACGGTGATCGGCCGCGCCGGGGGCGCGGCCAGGCTCAGGCGGGTGACCTGGTAGCCGGGGTGGGAGACGGCGAGCTCGAACGCACCGCCGACCGTCTCGAACGTGAACGCGCCGGTGGCGTCGGTGACGGTTGCGGCGTGGGTCGCGAGCAGCTCGACGCGCGCCTGCGCCACCGGTTTGCCGGTCGCGGCGTCGCGGACGGTCCCCGAGAGCGTCCCGGCCGCAGCCAGACCTGCGGCGGCCAGCACGACGAAAGGCGCCAGGATCATCGGTCTCATCTTGCCTCCTCCCGGGCGAGCGGCGGTCCGGAGAGGGGCGATGGTCGTGAAGCTGACGCCCTCAGGCCCGTTCCCTACGCCGGCATGACCCGGATCAGGTTCCAGGGGTGTGATCTCAGCCCCGCCTGTGGCGGGGCACCCCCACGGTGAATCGGTTGAACGCTTCAAAGAACGGTGCTGCCATTGACAATGTCGCGCACGGCGGCCCTGACGTCAAGTGGCCTCGCGCAAGCGTCATCCCTGCGTCGCCGCGACCCGCCGCGCTGTCTGCGGGCGCGATGCGGTCAGGGGCGGGGGTAGGTCTGGGACTCCCCGAACCATTTCTGGAAGTCGTCCACCAGCCCCTGGTACTCGCGGCGGAGTTCGCCGTAGGCCTGAGCGTTCCTCACCGCGAGGGCGCACTGCTCGCCGATCGTCGCCATCAGGAACAGCTCGTCCTCGGAGAACTCATAGGGGCGGTAGGTGAACACGCTCGCGACGCCCACGACGTGCTCCGCCAGTCCGAGCGGGACGTGCAGCACGGAGCCGACCTTCTCCCGAGCCGCCGCGTCGCGGTAAGGCACCCCGGGGTCGCGCTGGACCTCGAGGATCGGCACGCACCCACCGGCAAGCGCCTGGGCACGGCCCAGGTCCTCGTCGAACGTAGCGAAGAAGCGAGCGAGAAAGGCATCGCTGAGGCCGAACGCCTCCCGGGTCCCGGTGGGTTTGGCCTGGGCGTCGAGGAGCTGGACGGCACACCCCTTGGCCCGCAGGTCCTGGCAGACCACGTGCACGATCGCGCCGAGCACCGACTTGAGGTCGAGTGAAGAGCGGGTTGCCTCGGTGATGTGGCTCAAGATCGAGTGGAACATCCAGTGGACGACCGCGCTGGCGCAGAACGAGGCCACCACCTCGAGGATCTCGATCTCCTCCTTGCTGAACTCGCGAGGCTGAGCGGTCGAGAGCCGCATCACCCCGATCACCTGGCCGCGCGCCCGCAAGGGCACCGTGAGCATCGAGGCGATCCCTTCGGCGACCATCGCCTCGCGGTACTGGATGCGCGGGTCGGTGGCGCAGTCGAGGATCGCCACCGACCGGCCCTCGAGCGCCTCGGCCACGCTGCGCTCCGCCTCCACCGTACCCTTGTTGATGAAAGCCTCGCTGAGGCCGAACGACGCGACGTGCTCGAGGACCTTCTGGTCCCGGCTGAGCAGCCTGACGTGGCAGCCCTTGAGGTGGAAGTGCGTGACGATCGATTCCGCGACCTGGGTCAGGAATTCGACGGTGTCGATGGGTGAGTTGAGCGCGCTGCCGATTCTCTCAAAGACCCGGATGCACTCGGAGCAGAGCATGCGGCCCCCACCACCGTCCCTGTCTCCGGCGGCACGGGATGTGCCGCGATCGCCCCCGGCGGCGGCTTATGCCGAGCGCGCCCTCCGCCACCGCCAGAGCCCGAGGAACGATGTTTGCATTTAGTATGGTGCCTCCCGGCCCAGTCGTCAACGTGCAAGTCGTTCATTCTAATTGTGATAATAGACTACAAGCACGTGACAATCGAACCCGGTCAGGATCCCGGGAGACGGTACACTCCTGCGGAGGGGGTTGGAGGGGCGATGCGGATCGAACTGGAGACGGTGACGCTCGAGGTCGAGGACCACGGCGAGGGTGTGCCGGTGATCCTCCTGCACGGCTTTCCGCTCTCGTCGGAGATCTGGACGCCCGTGCGGACCGCGGTCGGACAGGCGGCGAGGCTTATCACGCCCGACCTGCGGGGCTTCGGTTCGTCCGACAAGCCTGCGACGGGCTACGGCATCGAGGACCTGGCCGGCGATGTCGTGCGCCTGGCCGACGCGCTGAAGCTCGATCGCTTCGTCCTCGGAGGGCACTCGATGGGCGGGTACGTGGCGCTCCGCGTCGCGGCCGCGTGGCCTGAGCGCCTGGCCGGTCTGATCCTGATGGACACCAGGGCGGAGGCGGATGCTCCGGAGGGACGGGGGCGTCGCGACGCGGGCATCGCCCGGATCGCCGCGGGCGATGCCTCCGCCTTCCTCGACGAGTTCGTCGCGGGGTTGGTTGGTCCGTCGAGCAGGGCGCGCGCGCCCAGGGTGCTCGCGGAGCTGCGGGCGATCGCCGCCGAGGCCGCCGCGGAGGCGCTCGCCGGGTGCCTTGCGGGGATGCGCGACCGGCCGGACAGCAGCGCGCTGCTGCCCACCCTGGACGTGCCCGCGCTGGTGATCGTGGGTCAGGAGGACTCGCTCACACCCCCGGTCTCGTCGCGGGCGATGGCCGCCGCCTTGCCGAGGGCGACGCTCGTCGAAATCCCGTCGGCCGGTCACACGCCGAGCATGGAGCGACCGATTCCGACCGCCGAGGCGATCCTCGCGTTCCTGAGGGAACACTTCCCGGTGCCGTTCGCGCCGGTGCCGATCCGCTCGCGTGTCTCGCGCTAGCCGCTGGCGTTGTCTGCTTCTCGTGATGGGCGTGCCGGGGATATCGTTCGCCGGCGACATCCAGGTGGCGTGTGGGCCCGCTCTTCGAGTCTATCTCGATGGCACGTTCGTGGGCACCTCCAGCGCGAAGGACGACGGCCTGTTCCTGGCGAACGTATCGGAGGGCGCGCACGTCGTTCGGGTTGAAAAGGAAGGGTTCGTGCCGCAGAGCTTTTAGGTCGAAGTTGCGCAGCTCCCGATCGAGGTGAGGGTGGAGGAGTTCTCGCCGGAACCGCCCGTTCGCCAGGATAGGGAAACCAGCAGCCAAAAGGCCCAGCAGCCCGTTGGGAACCTCCTGGTCACGTCGGCCCCTCAGAACTGCGTCGTCGAGATCGACGGCAAGACCGAAGCCAAGAGCATCCCGTTCCTGCTGATCGAGGGGCTCGCAGCAGGCGAGCATCTGATCTCCTTCAGCAAACCGGGCTACGAACGCCTCTCCGGCGTGGTCAAGATCCAACCGGCCGCCGAGGTCAAGGTCCGGGGCGACCTCAAGGCCGGGAAGTTGGAGATCGCCACCGAGGGCGAGGGATCGCTCCGCGTGATCTCGGCTCCTGAATACTGCACGATCCGGTTCCTCGGGATGACGAAGGAGAAGACGGGCCTGATGTTGAACCTCTCACACGTCCCCGCGGGAGAGCATCGGATCGTCGTCGTCTGGAAAGGCCTGGAGCTGTCCTCGAACGTCGTGATCATGAGGGGCCAAAGAGCAGTCGTGACCGTGAGCTTCAGGAAGCACGAGAAACCGTTCGTCGTCTCATACGAGGCCGAGTGAGCCGGCGTCCCTCGACTCAAGCTCCTCGCGGACTATGATCCCGATATGTGCGGGCGGTTCACGCAGGCGGCCCCGGGCGAAACGATCGCGGAGCTGTTCCACCTTTCCTCGGTGCCGGCCCTCGCCCCCCGTTACAACATCGCACCGACCCAGGACGTGGCCGCGATACGCGCGAGCACCGGCGGAGGACGCGAGCTCGTCGCGCTCCACTGGGGCCTGCTTCCGCCGTGGGTCGGTGAGCGTTCGGTCGCCGCGCGGATGATCAACGCCCGCGCCGAGACCCTCGCCGACAAGCCGGCGTTCCGAGCGGCGTTCCGCTCGCGCCGCTGCCTCGTCGTCGCCGACGGGTTCTACGAGTGGCAGCGCCTGGGCGGGCGCAAGCAGCCGCACTTCATCGGGTTTGCGGACGGCCGGCCGTTCGGGCTGGCCGGCCTGTGGGAGCGCTGGCCGGGCGACGGGAACGGGCCGGTCGAGTCGTGCACGATCGTCACCACGGCCGCCAACGAGGTCGTGGCGCCGCTCCACGACCGGATGCCGGTGATCCTCGACCCCGGCGAGTTCGCGCTCTGGCTCGACCTCGAGGTGCGCGACCCGGAGGCGTTGCGGCCGCTGCTGCGCCCGCACGCCGGCGCGGCGATGCGCGCGTACCCGGTGAGCCCGTTCGTCAACGACCCGGCGCACGACCTCCCGGCGTGCCGCGAGCCTCTCGCCGCCGGGTGATCACTCCGGGCGCGGGGCCGCTGCCGGGGGTGCCCCGAGCCAGCGCCGGTGGTACCAGAAGTACTGCTCCGGGCACGCCGCGATCGCGCGGCCGAGCGCGTCGTTGCACGCCGTGGCGATGGCCACGCGCAGCTCGTCCTCGCTCGCGGCGGAGGGGAGCCGCAGCGGGGTGATCGTGACCCGGTGGCGGCCGTCGTCCGTACGCCGGCCGGCCATCACGAACAGCGGCGTGCGGTGGCGCGCGGCGATCGCGCCGGGGAGCGGCAGGGTGGAGCCGACGCGCCCGAGGAACGGCGCCAGGATCCCGCCACGGCCGGCGCGGTGGTCGGCGACCATCACGACCGCGCGGCCCTCCTTGAGGGAGTGCAGGATCTCCCGTGGCGCCGCCTTGCTCTTGGCGACCAACCGCACCGCGCGACCGGGGATGGCGAGGATGAAGCGTTGCACCTTCGGGTTGTGCTGGCGGCCGACGAGGAGGGCGCTGGGGATCCCGGCGGCGGCGACGGCGGTGACGTAGAGCGCCCAGGCGCCGAGGTGGGCGGTGACGACGATCGCGCCGCCCGCGGCCGCCGCGGCGCGCAGCGCCTCCGCGCCCTCCAGCGTCACCATCTCGCCGACGCGGCTGCGGTCGGTGCCCGCAAAGCGCACGAACTCCGCGACGGTGCGGCCGAAGTTGCGCGCCGCACGCGCCCCGATCCGGCGTCGCTCGCGCGCCGCGGCGAGCGGGAGCGCCTGGGCGAGGTTCGCCTCGACGACGGCCCGGCGGATCCGCAGCAACCAGCCGAATTCTCCGAGCGCCGCGCCGGTGGCGAGCGCCGCGCCCCGCGGCAGCGCTCGCAGGACGGCTGCGAGCGCCGCCAGACCGGCGTACTCGAGGCGGTGTCGCGGCCTCATGCGTCGCCGGCCAGGACGCGACGCGCGTCGGCGAGCGTGCCCCGGAAACCCTCGAGATCTGCGGCGGTAACCAGCCCGACAAGCTCCTCGAGCGCCGCGCGGGTGGCGGTGTAGACCTCCTCGCGGTGCGGGTTCAGGCGCTGGATGTCGAGGTAGAGCGCCGGATCCTCGCCGAGCACCGACAGCGCGGTGGCGGCCTGCCGCGTGAACGTCGTCGAGGCGCACGCTTGCAACTCGGCCGGGTCGAGGCCCGAACGGGCAAGCGCCGACCCGAACACCATCCCGGAAAGGTGCGCAAGGCCGAGCAGCCACCCCATCAGGCGGTCGTGGTGCGCAAAGGGAATGGCGACCAACCGGGTGTAGGGGTGGGCGAGGAGCGCCTCGATGCGGGCCCGCTCGGCGGCTGCGTCGTCGCGGCACGCCAGCACGAACGTGAGCGGCTCGTACGGGGACTTGCCCGGGCCGAACATCGGATGGAGGGAGGCGACCGTCACGCCGCAGCTTCCGGCCCTGTCGAGCGCAGGCACGAGGTGGGTCTTGATCGAAGCGATCTCGACCAGCGTTCCGCGAGGGCGGCGCGCGGCCACTTCGTCGATGACCTCCCCGGTCCGGGCGAGTGGGACCGCGAGCACCACGAAGTCGTAGGCGTCGAGGTCTCGCACCTCCGCGAGGGCGCCGTAGCGCCCCTCGGCGCGGCCGATCGAACTCCAGGCGGGGTCGGTGGCTTCGACCGTGTGGCCGACCAAGGTGAGGAAGTGGCAGAGCCAGCCGCCCATCGCGCCCGCGCCGCCGACCACGAGGACGCGGCCGCCTCGCCGCCGGCGGGCCTCGACGCCGACCCGGTGCTGGCGTTCGACGGAGCCGCGCATGATCGCGTGGAAGATCTCCTCCATCACGTCGGCGGAAACGCCGCACGCCTCGGCCTGTTGGCGCGCGCGGGTGAGGACCCGGTCCTCGGCGTCGCGCACCACCACCGGCGCCCCGGCCGCCGCCTTGACCCGGCCGACCTCGGCGGCCAACTCCATCCGCCGCCGCAGCAATTCGAGCAGGGAACGGTCGAGATCGGCGATCGCATCCCGCAGCGAACCCAGCTCCGCGCTCTCTCCTTCGGCCATGCCTGATCCTCCTGGGCCGCGTCCAGCGGGCGGCCGCCGCGAATCTAGCAGAGTCGCGCGGTGGCGGCTCCCTCCGCGTAGCGGGCCGGAATGCCCCCCGTCGGCCGGCGTTGGAAGAAGCAGGAGTCGCACGCGTCCCGGCCCGGGAGACCGGGACCCCGAGCCGACGGGCGGCCCGCAACGGCAGCGCAAGGTTGTTGCCGGTGCCTGGCCGGCGGTTGTTCCCCCCGGGAGTGAGAGATGACGGGCTATGCGAATCCCGATGTCCTGGTCGAGACCGGATGGGGGAACTCGGTCGGCGTGCCGATCGCCAACCCGTCGCTGGTCGACATGGCGGTCGAGGACCCCAGGCCGGATAGCGCTCTCACCCAATCGGTGGCCTGAAGACCGCGGCGAGGCTCAGGGCAGGTCGGCTTCGCGCTCGGTTTCCTCCGCCGGGCGCAGGAGCTGGAGGTCGTACAGCGTCCGGTAGAGGCCGCCGCGTGCGAGCAGGTCCTCGTGACGGCCCTGCTCGACCAGCCTCCCCCCGTGCACCACCAGCACGCGGTCGCACCCGACGACGGTCGCGAGACGGTGAGCGATGATGAGCGAGGTGCGCTCGGCCAGCAGGCGCTCGAGGGCGTGCTGGATCACGGCCTCGGTCAACGGGTCGACCGAGGAGGTCGCCTCGTCGAGGAGGAGGAACTCGGGGTCGCCCACGAGCGCCCTGGCGAACGACACCAGCTGCCGCTCGCCGATCGAGAGACCGGTGCCGCGTTCGCCGAGGGTGGTGTCGAGCCCCTGCGGCAGGCGGTCCAGGAGCGCGCCGGCGCCCACCTGTTCGAGCGCCCACCGGATGCGGGCGTCGCCGATCCCGGGCCGCCCGAGCGCCACGTTCTCGCGCACGCTGCCGGCGAAGCAGTCGACTTCCTGGAGTACGACCGCAAAGCGGCGGCGCAGCTTGGCAACGTCCCAGGTGCGGACGTCGGCGCCGTCCACGAGCACGGCGCCGCGCTGGACGTCGAAGAAACGCAGCAGCAGGTTGATGAGCGTGCTCTTACCGGCGCCGGTGTGGCCGACGACGGCGAGGCGCTCCCCGGCCGCGGCGGCGAGACTCACGTCCTTGAGCACCCAGCGCTCCTGGTCGTAGGCGAACCAGACGCCGTCGAGCGCGAGCGTTGCCAGCCGCGGAGGGGGGGCGATTGGCGCCGCGGGCTGGAGGAGCATCGGCTCGGTCTGCAGCAGCGCGTGCAGGCGCTCGGCGGCGGCGAACGAGGCCTGGAGGACGTTGTAGTTCTCCGCCAGGTCTCCGATCGGCCGGAAGAAGCGTTGTACGTACTGGAGGAACGCCACCAGGACGCCGAGCGAGAGCGTGCCCTTGTAGCTCCAGATCCCGCCGGCGACGAGGAGCATCGCCATCCCGGTCGCGATCAGCAGCTCGACCATTGGGTAGAACACGGCGTAGTAGAAGACGCCGCGGATGTTGACGTCGCGGTAGGACGCATCGAGCTCCCTGAACGTTGCCGAGGTCCTTGCCTCGGCGCGGGCGAGCTGGACCACCGACATCCCGGCCAGGTGCTCCTGCAGGTGCGTGTTAATCGCCGCGATGCGCGACCGCACCTCGCGGTAGATCGAGCGCGCGCGGCTGCGGAACCAGGCGGAGAGCAGGATCATGAACGGCAGGACGGCGAAGGCGACGAGGGCGAGGCGCCAGTCCATGCTGAACAGGATCCCCGCGATCCCGCCGAGCAGTGCGAGGTCGGCCAGGATGTCCACCAGGCCCGAGGTGAAGAGTTCGTTGAGGGCCTCCACGTCGTTGGTGAGCCGCGTGATGATGCGGCCCGCCGGGGTGCGGCTGAACCAGGCGACCTCCAATCTCTGGAGGTGCGCGAACAGGGCGTCGCGCAGGTCCCGCATCACGAGCTGCCCGGTCATCAGCATCGTGCGCGCCTGGAGGATCAGCAGGACGGCCGATCCCAGCACGCTGACGAGGAAGAGTCCGGCGAGCGAAGCGAGCCCCCGGCCGCCGGTGCTCGGCAGGTTCAGGGCCTGGACGAAGTGCAGCACCTTCTGGGAGCTGGCTCCAGTCTCCGGCCTGAGGTAGAGGTCGATCGCCGCGGCGGTGATCAACGGTCCCGCGACCTGCATCGCCGAACCCGCCAGCACGAGGGCGATCGCCCAGACGATTCTGCCGCGGTACGGCCGGGCCCAGGTCAGGAGCCAGCGCAGGAGGTGGCGGTCGGGCCGTCCCCCGGCGGTTTCGGCTGCGTCGGAACGCGCGGAGCTCATCGGGCGGCCGCCGTCACGCCCCGCCCGCGGGGCCGGCCGCCAGCGGCTCGACGATCGGGCGCCCGAGGCGAACGCCCCACCGTTGCGCCCGCGCCAGGGCGAGGAGCGCGCGGTACCTTGACGTCCGCCGCCAGCGCCCGGGGCGGAGCACGTCCGCCGCCAGCAGAGAAACAATCGCCGCCGGGATGTCGAGCGCGTCGTGGGGGTTGAAGAAGAACGCCAGGAAGTGCGGGTCGTAGTAGGCGCGGATGAACGAGAAGAAGAGGCGTTGCAGCGACCGGGTCAGCGAGGTCGTCGGCGCGAGGTCGGCGGCATCGACGCGGCCGTGGCGGGCCAGCGCCTCGATGATGTCCTGCGCGGCCGAAGCCGCCGTCGTGGTCGCCAGGAACACGCCGGTCGAGAAGACCGGATCGAGGAAGCCGGCCGCGTCGCCCACGAGACAGAAACCTTCGCCGCCGACCTGCATCACGCGGTAGGAAAAGTTCTGGATCGCCGAGACAGGGAGCAGGGCCTCGGCGCCGGCGAGCCGGCGCGCCACCTCCGGGGTGGCCTCGACGGCGGCGTTGAAGATGCTGCCGGGGGAGCTTCCCTGGGCGCGCCACTGCTCGACGTCGAGGACCGCGCCCACCGAGACGGTGTCGTCGGCGAACGGGATGAGCCAGAACCATCCCTTGTGCGCGAGGACGATCGTGATGTTGCCGGCCTCGCGACCCGGCGGCAGCCACACCCCCTTGAAGTGGGAGACCGCGGCCGCCTTCCGATGCATCGGGTAGGGGAACCGCCACCCCATGCGGCTGGCCAGGAACGAGGACTGGCCGGAGGCGTCGATAAAGACGCGGCAACTGATGAACTGCTCGCGGCCCTCGGGGTCGCGCACGGTCAGCCCCGCGACGCGCCTGCCGTCCCACCGCGGCGCGGCGGCGCGCCAACCTTCCAGCACCCGAGCCCCGCACCGGCGGGCGTTGGCGAGCAGCGCGAGGTCGAACTCGTCGCGGCGGACCTGGTAGGCGTGCGGGATTGCGGGGGGAAGCCCGTTCTCGAACCAGTACGCCACATGCTTGCCACCGTCGTGGGTCACGAAGCTCGCGCCGTCCTTGCGGCGGGTGTGCGGGAGGGTGCGCACCGTTTCGTGCACGCCGAGGCGGTCGAGCAGGGGAAGCGTGTGCGGCAGGAGCGACTCGCCGACGTGGAAGCGGGGGAAGCGCTCGCCCTCGATGATCAGCGTCTCGATCCCGGCGCCGGCAAGCAACGCTCCCGCCGTGCTCCCGGCCGGCCCACCCCCGAGGATCAGCGCGTCGGCGCTGTGCTCTTCCGCCACCGGCAAAGTATACCTCGTCTCGTTATAGCTTCCCGAGGATCACCCCGAGCGCGTCGAGCTCGCCGGCCGTGGTGTAGAAGTGGGGCGAGAACCGCACCCACCCTTGCCGCGCGGTCACCTCGATCTGGCGCTCGCGCAGGCGCCGCGCGATCTCGTCCGCCGGCAGGAACGGGTGGCGCGCCGCGACGATGCCCGCGATCGGATGCGCCGACCCGGGCGACCCGACCCGCCACCCGGCCTTGAGGAGGAGCTGCGTGATCATGCGCGCGTGGCTCGTGACCCTGGCGTGGACCTCGTCGAGGCCGACGTCGAGGAGCAGGTCGAGCGCCGCGGCGAGGCCGGCGACGAGCACGGTCGGCGTCGCGCCCGGCTCGAACCGCCGGCCGTCCTGGTGGAACTCCAGCTCCTGCAGGAAGAGCTGCCGTTCCGGCCGGCGAACGTTGAGCCACCCGGCAAGCACCGGCGTCAGGGCCGCGCGCAGGGCGGGGCGGGTGACCATCACGCCCAACCCCTCCGGACCGAGGAGCCACTTGTGGCCGTCGGCGACAAGCGCATCCACGCCGAGGTCGTCGAGATGATCCGGGAGCACCCCAAGCCCCTGGATCGCGTCGAGCACCACCAAGACGCCGCGCTCGTGCGCGGCGCTCGCAAGCTCGGCCGCGGGCGCCACCCACCCGGTGTGGAACGCGACCCACGAGAGGGCGAGCACCTTGACCGGCGGCTTGAGGAGCGGCAGCACCGTCTCGAGCGTGACCCTGCCTGCGGGGGTCGGGAAGCGGCGCACGGCGACCCCCCGGCGTTGCAGGGCGAGGTAGGGGGCGACGTTGGCGGCGAACTCCTCCTCGCCCACCAGCACCGCGTCCCCTTTCTTCCAGGGAAGCCCCTGCGCGATCAGGGAGAGGCCCTCCGAGGTGCTGCGCACGAGGGAGACGTCCTCCGCGCGGCAGCCGACGAGCTGGGCCGCCAGGGCGCGCGCGGAAAGCTCAGTCTCGTGCCAGCGCTCCCAGTGGTGCGAGCCGGTCGTCTCCTGCTCTGTGATCCGCGCGCGCATCGCCTCGGCGACGCGCAGGGGCAGCGGCGCCACCGCCGCGTGGTTCAGATAGAGGCAGTGCTGGCGGACGGGGAACTCGGGGAGCCAGCGGGCGAGGTCCAACGGCACGGCCGGAGTATACCTGCGGCCGGCCCCGCGCCTGCGGCCGCTACCGTGGCCGCAGAGCCGGCGCGAACATGCGGCCGGAGTCGATGGGCGCCACGGCCAACGTGCAGCGCTCGAGCGACGCACCGCACGCGGCGGTCACGGCGTCGCGCATCGCCGCCGGCGGCGGGACGAGTTCGAGGAGCCGGCGCGCCCTGGCCAGGGGTGCTTCCGGCAGGCCCCACATCTCGGCTGCGAACGCGGAGACCGTGAGCCGGCGCGCGTCGGGGTCGAACGCCCAGAAGCCGCTGTCGCCGCACCGCTGGGCCTGGCGCGCGAGCTGCCAGCGGAATGCGTCGCCGTCGAGAGCGCCGTCGGGCAGCGGCGGCCCGCCCCGCCACCCCGGGTTCAGGAAGAGCGCCAGCCTCGGCTCGTACGGCGCGCGCCGGGCAAGCTCGGCCTCGAGACCGCGCAGCGTCGTCGTGCCGCCGTCGAGCGGGACCTTGACGTCGCGCAGCTCGCGCACGTCCAGCCCGGCCGTACCGGGGTCCTCGCCGAGGGCGATCATCCAGGCGATGTGCGCGTCCGCGAGGTACGCCAGGGCATGGTCGCCGGACGGGAAGAGGTCGGGGCGGGTGTGCGGGCCGGCGCCGGCGAGCGCGGCCAGGTAGGCGTCGAGAGCGCATTTAGCGCCCGCGCTCCAGGCCGTCCCCGGCCGCCCGCCGGGGAAAAGGGCAAGCACGGCTGTGAGCGGCTCGTGAGTGACCGGAAGCGCCGGCGCCCAGTCCCGGTCAACCGTTGCCAACTGCGGCATTTGGAGAGAAGGGGCCCGGTTGCAGCCGGCGGCCAGCAAACCGCAGAGTGCAACCGCCGCCACCAGAAGGCGACGGCCGGAGCGGAAACCACGGCGCGACCGCTGGGCTCTCACGGCGGAATTGTAGCCGCGCGCGCCGTGCGCAGCCTAACGCTGGGGGCGGCCCGCACCGGCTCGCGGCGCGGCGGCGCGCGTCGGGGCGCTGTGGAACTGGGGTGCCGCGGCGCGCTCGGCCGCGAACGGACGGGCGGACGCACGGGGCTCGAACGAACGGGGCGCCGCGTACGAGCGAGCCTCGCTGCGGGGCGCCGCGTACGAACGAGCCTCACTGCGGGGCGCCGCGTACGACCTCGTCACCTGCGCACCCACGAGGTTGCCGCGCGCGGCGGCGGCCGCCCACGGCCGGCTCGCGACGGCGGAGCCGGCCTCCCACCGCGTCGTGTTCTGTTCCCTCACCCAGCCCACCGAGTTGTTCCTGGGACGGGGCGGCGGCGGCGACACCCTCTCGACCGGCCGCGGGGCCGAGTACCTCTCGAAGGTGGGCGGCGCAGGCCGGCCTGCCACCGGCGGCCCACCCTGGCGTGTGACGTCCTCGCGCCTCACGATCTCGCGCCGCACGACGGGAGGGTTCATGCGCTCGATGCCGGTCCGCCCGCGCACGACTTCAGGGTTGAACGTGCGGCCCGTCGGGTTGACCGTTCCTCCGCGGGCGGTATCGCGCCCGATCCAGCGGTCGGTCCCGACCCCGCCACGGACGCCTCCGGTGCGGGTCACGAACTCGCGGGTGCCGATGGCCATATCCGTGGTATTCGTCGGCCGGATCGTCGGCAACGGGGTTGCGGCCCGGAGTCCGGTGAGCGGCTCGCGGCGCAGCACGGACGAAAGGTCGGGCACGCCGCGGACGCCGGCGCCGGCACGGAAGAACGACTCGATGTTGCGGTCGCCAAGCGTTCGGCCCGGCGTGGCCGTGAGCAGCGGGCCGGAGCGGACGTACCCCTCGAGGTTCTCGCGGTCATTGCGCAGGAAGTGGTTGGGGTCGATGCGCACGCGGTCGATGTGGCGCGACGAGAACTGACCGGTTGGGACGAACGTCCACGGCCTGGGGTCGATTTGGCCCATCCTGACCCGGCCGGAGAAGTCGTAGCTGACGTCGCGCCAGCGACCGGGCCGATGGCCGCCCCTGCCACCCCCGAAGTCGTGGTCGTTGTTGTAGTACCACCAGTCGTAATAGCCGCGCGGGCACCACCCGATGTACCCCGGCGTGTAGATCCAGTCGACCCACGAAGGGCCCCAAACCGAGTCAAAGCCCCACACCCAGCCGAAGCTGGCGTCGAGGTACCACGAGCCGTAGTGGGACGGGTACCAGCCCCACGGTTCGTACGAGATCCACGACCACCCCACCGGCGTCCAGTACCACCGGCCGTCGGAGTAGGGGACCCAGCCGGCGCTGACGCGCGGCTGCCACATCCAGCTCGAGAACGTGGGGACGTACACCCAAGTGCCGTACGCGTCGAGCACGGCGGCGCGGCTCGCGTCCCGGGCGTCCACGTACTGCGCGGTGGCGCCGGTCGGGACGTGGCGCCGCTCCTGTACCCAGTTCCAGAAGTCATCGCTCTGGTCTGATATCGAGGCCTTCTGGATCCCGCCCTGTTGCCCGACAACGGCTTCCTCTCCGCTCCGCAACATCGCCGAACCGACGCCTTCCGGCACTTCGGCCATGCCGCTGTAGGTCTGCACGCGGATCTGGGTGCCGTCCAACTCGAGGCGGTAGAGGCCGGGACGGTCGAGGTAGACGGTCCCGTTGGGCGTGTCGAAGCGCATCGGCCCGGTTCCGGACGCGGTGGTGGGGATTTCGACCGCAGCCGCCCCGTCCGCGAGGTAGAGCGCTGTGTTCGAGGAGGAGTCGTCGCGCGAGAGCGCGATCGCGTCGAAATCGAGGGTGGAGAACTCGTCGACCCAGACGGTGCTGCCGTCGGCGAGCTGGACCTCGACGCGGGCGCCGCGCGAGCTGTCGAGGCGGTCGCCGGCGAGCACCGGCATGTTGACGACCACGTCCAAGCTCTCGCCCCCGTGGCCGGGCTGCAGCGTGGCGTAGCGCTCGAGGTACGAGATGTAGCTCAGCGAGGTCACATCGTCCCCGGCACAGGCCACCGCTGCAACCAGCAACCCGGCGAAGACCGCGGTGATTGCCGAACCCGAGCGTCTCATAGCGGACCCCCTTTGCTCCTCCGCCCACGAAGTAGCAAGAGCCGTGCCACTATTACTTGGCGAGGATGCGGTCGAGGACGATCTGCTGCTGCGTCTGCCGCAGCTTGACGAGGGTGCCGCCGGCGTAGTGCCCGGACCGCAGGCTGACGTTGGGGTAGGTGACGCAGCCGGGTTCCATCAGCACGCCCGGGTTGAGCACCGTGTTGCAGCCCGTCCGGCAGCGGTCGCCGAGGACGGCGCCGAACTTGCGCAAGCCCGTGCGGATGGTCGCGCCCTCGTGGGGGAAGGTGACCTCCCCGCCGACGTTCTTCACGTTCGAGAGGATCGTGCCCGCCCCGAGGTTGACGTCCGCCCCCAGGATGCTGTCGCCGACGTAGTTCTGGTGCGGCGCGTGGGCGCCGTCGAGGAAGATCGCCCCCTTCACTTCGGTATGGGCGCCGACGACGCAGCCCTTGCCGAGCACGACGCGCCCTCGCAGGTACGCCCCGGTGCGGATCTCGCATTCCTCTCCGACGATGAGCGGACCGCGCAACACGGCGCCCGGCTCGATCGTGCAACCCTGGGCGATCCAGATCGGCCCGCCGAGGACGTGGACGCCCGCGGGGACTTCGGCCGAGGCCTCCCGGCGGTCCCAGGCGGCGAGGTACGCGTCCAGCGCCTCGCCGATCGCCTCCCACACCGGGCGCCCGGTCCGGAACAGCGCGGCGTGCTGGAACCCCTGCAGGTCGAAGAACTCCTCTGCGAGGAACGCGGCCATGTCGGGGAGTATACCGCGGGCCGGTTCGCCGCCAGACCCGCGACTCGTTGCGACGGCGCTCAGGTCGTGCCGTCGCCGCCCGCTGAGCGCTTGACCACCACCAGGGTCTGGTCGTCTTCCGGGGTCGCGGTGGCGGCGTACCGGCTCATGGCCTGGAAGACCGTCTGCACGATCTCGCTCGCCGGCCGGCCCGCGTGGCGGGCCACGAGCCGCTGGAGGCGAGCGAGGCCGAACTCCTCGTCGCTCCGGTGGTGGTGGCACTCGGTGATCCCGTCGGTGTAGAGCACCAGGATGTCGCCGGGCCGCAGCTGAGCGAAGCCGCGCAGGTAGGTGGCGTTCGGGGAGGGGCCGAGCACCATCCCACCCTCGCGCAGGTACTCGATTTCCCCACCCTCGTGCAGGATGAACGGCAGCACGTGGCCGGCGTTGACGTATATGAGGTTGCCGGTGATTTCCAGTTCCGCCAGGAACATCGAGACGAACTTGGAGGCCAGTTTGGAACGGTTGATGATGGCGTTGAGGCGCTCCACGGTGCGTGCGAGCTTGAAGTCCCTGGTCAGCC
Organism: Acidobacteriota bacterium; assembly: GCA_003133645.1. Classification (GTDB taxonomy): domain Bacteria; phylum Acidobacteriota; class Thermoanaerobaculia; order Thermoanaerobaculales; family Thermoanaerobaculaceae; genus RBG-13-68-16. The sequence continues at coordinate 88,166 of PKYI01000087.1, forward strand.
CCATGCGCAGGCCCATATAGACGTCGCGGACCTGCAGGGCGGCCGGCAGCCCGTGGCCGGAGGCGTCGGCGATCACGAGGTCGAAGTTCTCGGGCGTGATCGGGATGTAGTCGAAGAAGTCGCCGCCGACGACCTCGGCGGGCCGCGAGTCGCCGGCAATGTCGAAGTCCCCGTACCGCGGCGTGCGCTTCGGGAGGATCGAGCCTTGAATCAGGCGCGCATCCTGCAGGATCGACTCGAACCGCTCCTGGCGCAGCTTCTGGTTCACGGCGAGGCGCACGATGTTGAGCGATGACTGGAGGTCCTCGGTGGACCCGCGCCCGGGGTCGACGTCGAAGGAGATCAGGTAGTCCCCGTCCGCCACGGCGATCGCCGCGAAGCGCTCCCTGGTGCCGAGGTGGGCTTCGAGGGAAGGGTCGAGTTCGGGCGCGTTCCGCGCCATCACCACCAACCCCGAGTCGAGCACCGCCTCGATCGCGGCGTACTCGCGGGGTACGCGGGTCGCGAGCGCGCCCGGGTCGGCGGTGCCGAACACCTGGACGAGCTCGTACTCGTTGCCGTCGAGGCGGTAGATGCGGCCGCCGAGGATCCCCAGGTCGTCGCGAAAGTTAACGGTCATGTAGCTGGTGACGTTGCGGATGGTGCCGAGGATGTCACCGGCGTGCTCGATCGCGTCGAGCGTGCGCTCGACCCGGCGGAAAAGGGACTTGGGGGTGCTGACAGGCGCCTGCACCTGGCGTTTGCGACGGCTCATCGTGACCACCTCACATGGGGCTCGGCCTCCTCCTGGCTCGGGGGGGCGAGGCCGTTAAAGCTTACCACTGCGTGGAGGCCTCTTGCTTAGCCCGAGAGGCAAAGCAGAGGGCTCAGCGCGGGGGCGGGACGGCGGCCGTCCCGGAGATCTCGCGCAGCAGGGCGCGCGCGCCGGGGTCATCCGGTTCGAGGCGGAGCGCACTCTCGACGTCGGCCTTCGCCCGTTCTTGGCGGGAACGGGCAAGCTCGGCCCGGGCGAGGGCCACCCAGGGGTCGGCCAGGCGGGGGGCGAGCGCGCGCGCGCGCTTGTACAGCCTGAACGCCTCGCGCACATGGCCTTGGGCGAACTCCAGGTCCCCGCGCACGATCAGCGTGTGCGGCGTGGCGTTCGCGACGTTGATCGCCTTCAAGGCCAGCTCCGCCTCGTGCTCGTGGCCGGTCGCCCGGTACAGGGAGGCGAGGTTGCCGAGGATCGTCGGGTCTTCCGGTGAGATCGTGAGCGCGTGGCTGTAGGCGGCGAAGGCGCCGTTGATGTCGCCGGTCCGCCGCCGCGCGACGCCGAAGTTGCCCCACGCCGGGGCGAACGTCGGTGCGAGCTTCGTGGCCCAGTCGAAATACCGGAGAGCGATGTCGGGGTGGGCCGCCCGCAGTTCGTCCGCGCCGCGGTTGTTGAGGTAGAGGGCGGTGATCCAGAGGTCGTCGAGGGGTTGCACGGCCATCGGCCGCTCGTGCGGGCGGCGGTCGAAGTCGAAATAGAACCAGTTCGGCCCGTACGCCAGCGCCGCCACCACATGGTCGTTGACGATGATCAGGTCGCCCTCCTTCTCGGTCGCCTGCGCGCGCCGGACCAGGGCGGTCGTGACCTGGAACCCGAGCGAGCGGCCCATCGCCACGAAGAGGTTGGTGAAGGAAAGACAGTTGCCCTCGCGGCGCTGAAACGCTTCCATCGCGGTGTACGTCTCGCGGCCCTTGTACCGGAACGGAAACGCGGTCTCGTCGAACAGCTCCTGCTGCAGGCGTTGGAGCCGTTCCGGCGGGGTCCCGACCCCGGCGAGCCTGGCCGCAACCTGCCGTATCCCATCGCCGACAAGGAGGGGGTCGGGGACGCTACGCACGTCGACGCCGCGGCGGCTCAACTCCTCCCTCCACGCCTCGGGCTTCATGAACATGTAGCTGACCTTCGTCGTGGCGCAACCAGCCGCGAGGAAGGCAGCCACGAGAAGCGGTGTGGTTGGTTTCACGCTCCAATTATACGGGCGGGGCGTTCGAAGGTTGGGGCGGTGGGTGGTAGGCTTTGCTGCGGGTCAGGGGAGGCGACGATGGCGTACGAGAACGTGCTGGTTGGCGACGAGAACGCGGTGCGATGGATCACGATCAACCGCCCGGCGAAGCTCAACGCGCTCAACCGCGCGCTGGTGGCGGAACTGGGCGACGCCGTCGCCGCCGCGGGCGCCGATTCCGCAGTGCGCGCGGTGGTGATCACGGGCGCGGGCGAGAAGGCGTTTGTTGCCGGGGCGGACATCGCCGAGTTCGTCGGTCTCTCTCCCGCGGATGCGCAGGCGATGGCGCGGGCGGGCCAGGCGGTGTTCGAGACGGTCGCGGCGCTGCCCAAGCCGGTCCTCGCCGCCGTGAACGGCTTCGCCCTTGGGGGCGGGTGCGAGCTGGCGCTTGCCTGCCACATGCGGGTCGCCTCGACCACGGTCCGCTTCGGCCAGCCTGAGGGCAAGCTCGGCCTGATCCCGGGCTACGGCGGCACGCAGCGGCTCGCTCGCCTGGTGGGACGGGGGCGGGCGCTCGAGCTGCTGCTCACCGGCGGCACCGTCGATGCGACAACCGCGCTTGCCTGGGGCCTCGTCAACCGGGTCGTCGAGCCGGGCGATCTCAAGTCCGCGGCGCAGCGGCTTGCCGAGGAAACAGGGGCCGTGTCGCCGTTCGCCGCCGCGCGCTGCCTGGAGGCGGTCAGAATCGGCCTCGACCTCCCGCTCGCGAGCGGTCAGGAGGTGGAGGCGGCGCTCTTCGGCCTGTGCGCCGCGAGCGAGGACATGCGCGAGGGGACGGCGGCGTTCCTCGAGAAGCGTCCGCCGCACTTCACGGGACGCTGACGGTGGCGGCTTGACGCGGGCGCGAGGCGCGCGATGATGACCGCGCCATGACGAGCGACCCCGGCGGGCTGACGTTCGACTGGGACGGCGGCGAGGCTGCGCCCCCTCCGCCGGCGTCGGTCGGGTTCGACGATGAGACGCTGCGCGACGGTCTCCAGAGCCCGTCGGCGCGCCACCCCCGCCTGGACGAGCGCATCCGCTTTCTCGAGCTGGCCGCGGCCGTTGGGATCGCGTCGGCCGACGTGGGGATGCCGGGGGCCGGCTCCGGCGCTGCGGCCGACGCGGAAGCGCTGTGCCGGGCGATCTTCGAGCGCCGGTTGCCGATCGCCCCGAACTGCGCGGCAAGGGCCACCGAACGGGACATCCGGCCGGTCCTCGACATCGGCCAGAGGCTCGGGGCGCCGGTGGAGGTCGCGCTGTTCCTGCCGTCGTCGCCGGTGCGTTGCCTCGTCGAGGGCTGGACGCTCGCCGAGGTGGCCGGGCGCGTCGAGCGCTGGGTCGGGTTCGCCGTTCGCGGCGGCGCGCCCGTGACCTTCGTCGCGGAGGACGCAACGCGCTCGCGCCCTGATGCCCTCCGGAGCATGATGAGCGCCGCGGTCGGCGCCGGGGCGGGCCGGATCTGCGTGGCGGACACCGTCGGGCAGGCGACGCCGCTCGGGGCATTCCGCCTGGCCGCGTTCGCGCGGCGGACGCTGGACGAGATGGGCGCCGCCGCGGTGGGCCTCGACTGGCACGGTCACGACGACCGTGGGCTCGCGGTGGCGAGCGCGCTGGCGGCGGCGTCGGGCGGCGCGAGCCGCCTGCACGCGACGGCGCTCGGGGTCGGCGAGCGGGCCGGCAACCCAGCGATGGAGCAGCTCCTGGTCAACGTACGGTTGCTCGGATGGGGGCGGCCGGAGCTCTTCGGCCTCATGGCGTACGCCGCACACGCCTCCGTCATGGTTGGGGTGGCGATCCCGCCAGGGACGCCGGTGGTGGGACGCGACGCCTTCCGGACCTCGACCGGCGTACACGCGTCGGCCGTCGTCAAGGCGTCCCGCGCCGGCGGCGACGAGCTGGCGGACCTGGTCTACTCCGCCGTGCCGGCCGCCTGGCTCGGGCGCGCGCAGGAGATCGAGGTCGGGCCGATGTCGGGCGCGGCGAACGTGCGCTCGTGGCTGGCGCGGAACGGCCTGCGCGGGGACGATACGACGGTCGCCCGCGTCCTGGCCGCGGCCAAGGCCGCCGATCGGACCCTCACCGACGACGAGCTGCGTGCGGCCGCCGCAGAGCGGGGTGGCGGCGAGGGGTGAGGCGCCGTCCCGGCGCCTGGGGCGCCACGCTTCGGCTTGCACGCGGCCACCGGGGTGTGCACAATGCGTCGGCTGATTGTGTCCGGGAGGGACGGATGAAGGTCCACGAGTACCAGGCGAAAGAGATTCTTTCCCGCTTCGGTGTCCGCGTCCCGCGCGGGAGGGTCGCCGTCACCCCGGCCGAGGCCGGAGCGGTCGCGGCCGATCTGGGCGGAAAGGTCGTCGTCAAGGCGCAGGTGCACGCCGGCGGCCGCGGCAAGGCGGGCGGCGTCAAGCTGGCGAACGGCGCCGACGAGGCGGTGAGGGTCGCCGGTCAGATCCTCGGCATGAAGCTCGTCTCCAAGCAGACCGGTCCGGAGGGCAGGATCGTCCACAAGGTGCTCGTGGAGGAAGCGCTCGGGATCGCCCGCGAGCTTTACCTCGGCATCGTCCTCGACCGCTCCGCCGAGCTGCCGGTGCTGATGGCGTCGAAGTTCGGCGGGATGGAGATCGAGGAGGTCGCGGCCGAGCACCCCGAGGCGATCCTCAAGCAGCACTTCGACCCCTGCGCGGGGCTGCAGCCGTTCCAGGCGCGCAAGCTCGGCTTCGCGCTCGAGCTCTCGGGCGACACCCTCAAGAAGTTTGTCAAGCTCGTGACCGCGCTGGCCCGCGCCTACAACGAGAGCGACGCGACGCTGGCGGAGATCAACCCGCTGCTGATCACGACCGACGGCGACGTGCTCGCGCTCGACGCCAAGATGAACTTCGACGACAACGCCATTGCCCGCCACCCGGACATCGGCGCGATGCGCGACCTCGGCGAGGAGGACCCGCTCGAGGTCGAGGCGTCCAAGTACGACCTCAACTACATCAAGCTCGACGGCACGATCGCCTGCATGGTCAACGGCGCCGGCCTCGCGATGGCGACGATGGACATCATCAAGCACGCCGGGGGCGCACCGGCCAACTTCCTCGACGTCGGCGGCGGCGCGAGCCAGGAGCGGGTGGAGAACGCCTTCCGCATCCTGCTCTCCGATCCGGAAGTGAAGGCGGTCCTGATCAACATCTTCGGCGGCATCGTCCGCTGCGACATGATCGCGGCGGGCGTGGTGGCGGCGGCCCGGAAGCTCGACGTGAAGGTCCCGATCGTCGTCCGGCTGGAAGGCACCAACGTCGACGAGGGCAAGCGCATCCTGGGCGAGTCGGGCCTGGCACTGCAGCCGGCCGACGGGATGGCGGATGCGGCGGCGAAGGTCGTCGCGGCGGCAAGGTAAAGGGGGCCCCATGGCGATCTGGCTGGATGCGAACACGCGCGTTGTGGTTCAGGGGCTCACCGGCAAGGAAGGGCAGTTCCACGCGGCGAAGTGCCGCGAGTACGGCACGAAGATCGTCGCCGGCGTGACTCCGGGCAAGGCCGGCACCGCGGTGGACGGCGTGCCCGTGTTCAACACCGTGGTCGACGCCAAGGCCGCAACGGGTTGCACTGCGTCGCTCATCTTCGTGCCGCCGCTCGGGGCGGCCGACGCCATCCTCGAGGCGGTCGACGCCGGCATCGAGCTGATCGTGTGCATCACCGAGGGGATCCCGGCGCGCGACGAGGTGGTGGTCAGCCAGAGACTCGCGGGCTCCGGCGCCCGGCTCATCGGGCCGAACTGCCCCGGGATCATCTCCCCGGGCAAGGCGAAGCTGGGGATCATGCCGGCCCACATCCACAGGGAGGGACACGTCGGCGTCGTGTCGCGCTCCGGAACGCTGACGTACGAGGCGGTGGACCAGCTCACCAAGCTGGGGATGGGGCAGTCCACCTGCGTCGGGATCGGCGGCGACCCGGTGCCGGGCACGAGCTTCGTGGACGTGCTCGAGGCGTTCAACGCCGACCCCCAGACCGAGTCCGTGGTGATGATCGGCGAGATCGGCGGCAGCGCGGAGGAAGAGGCCGCAGCGTACGTGAAGGCCCACATGAAGAAGCCGGTGGTGGCGTTCATCGCCGGGCAGACCGCCCCGCCAGGGCGGCGGATGGGCCACGCCGGGGCGATCATCTCCGGCGGTAAAGGCACCGCCAAGGAGAAGATCGAGGCGCTGGAGGCGGCCGGGATCCGGGTGGCCGCGACCCCCGCGGAGATCGGGATCACGATGGCGCGCGCCCTGGGCAAGGCGTAGGGCGATGGAGTTCGGACGCGCGCCGCGGCCGCGTCCGCCGCGCGGCGGCGCCGTGCAGCCGCGTCCGGAAGGGGAGAGTGCACCGATGAAGCAGAGGACGTTGACGATCCTGAAGCCGGACACCGTGGCGCGCCGCAACTGCGGCGCCGTCATCTCGCGCCTGGAGCAGGAAGGGTTCGAGATCCTGGCGGGGCGCATGCTGCGCCTTTCCGAGGAACAGGCGATGGCGTTCTACGCGGTCCACAAGGACAAGCCGTTCTACCGGCCGCTGGTCGAGTTCATGACCTCGGGACCGGTGTGGCCGATGGCGCTCGAACGCGACAACGCGATCGAGCACCTGCGCAAGGTGATGGGCGCCACCGACCCGGCCAAGGCCGCCCCCGGCACGATCCGGCAGCAGTTCGCGACCTCGATCGAGCGCAACGCGATCCACGGCTCCGACTCGCCGGAGAACGCCCGGATCGAGCTGTCGTTCTTTTTCTCCGCCGCCGAGCTCGCCTGACCCGGTCCTCGCCAGCGGCTGACGCGCTTCAGTGGTCGCGGGGTGGCGGCCAGCTGGGGTCGCTACCGAGGATTGACGTCGATTCGCCATCGGGCTACTGGGTGGCTTGCCTCGGCGACGGGTCGGAATGCCCCAAGACGCTGGATGCCTTGGGCATCGTCGTGTCGCCCTCCGCCAGCCATGGATGACACCCCACGACGAGGTCGGTGGATTCGGGCGCCGGGGACGCCAGCGTCGAAGGTCGGGCGAACGGCACCTGTCCGTGGTCGCGACCAGGCCGCCTGGCGAGAACCTCCCATAATGACAGTTCGATCATATATTCTTCCAGAGGACGAATTCATGGACATCGCGCACTTCGGCGATCTGGAGATGGTCAGCCGTATCCTGGAATCCACTAGAGAACGATACGGCTTCGGGGACATCTCTGCCAGGCATGGAATATTCTTCGCTGCTTTCGGGCAGAACTATCTTGATGAGGTGATCGAGAACCTTGCGGCCTCACCCGGTGTGAAGGAATTGGAGGAGAATCCAGAGTGCCGGCTCTTTGTCATCACTTCTGAAGGAGCTGTCCATTCTGCGTGCCCGCCGTCCGTCCAGACGATCAGGGTCGGCTCCATCAGTGACTGGCCTGATTCCGAGAGGCTCTCAAACCGATTCTACAAATGGGGACTCCCTCTGCTCTTCCCGAATATCGGCGCCAGTATTTACCTGGATGCGGACATCGTGGTCGTTGCCGGCGCGGCAAAGCTTGTGGGACTCTTCGAAGCCACGGAAAGAGAGGGTTTCATCGTCAACAGGCATCCGCGGCGCAGGTCCTGGAAGGAAGAGTATTCCCGTATACTGTTCCGAGCACGGCAGGCGGATACTGCGAAGCTCAGGAAGCACTTTGACCATCTGGAACAGATCGGTGTCCCGCTCGACATGCCTGTCTGTCAGAACAAGATGCTGGCGAGGAAACACGGTTCCACCTTTGATCGCTTGAGCCTGCTGACGCTCGGCCAGATACATAGGTTTTCGGAACGGGACCAGCTCGGGTTCATGGCCGCCAGGCACGCCTTCGGTTCCGAGCCGAGCATCAAGGAAGAAGGGGTGTATCTCTACAAGGATTGCGGCCGGATCGATGAACGTACGCTTTGCTTCGCCAGTATTCCATTCAAGAGAGGGACCTACCGCAAGTCCTGGAATGTGGAACGGGCTATCGGGGCGATCTTCCGCCTCTATGACCGCTTGTCGTACGAGGCCTTCAGGTTGTTCAGGCTAGGCCGCATTCATGAGCGCTATGGAAGCCGCAGCCGATGACGCCAATCGGAAGTCGCCCACGGTGCTCCATCCAAAGCGTTGCGGCAGCGTACGGTTGGGCTGAGAGTTTCCTGGCCGGTTCCTGCTGTAACGATGAGCGGTTGCGGGCGAACACCGAGTCGGGGCGGCCGTAGGAGGTGGATGGCTTGAAGGTCCTCTTTCTTCCAGCGTTCGGTCGGGAGGGCGCCAGCAGCCGTTTCCGCGTCTATCAGTTCCTCGAGCCGCTGAGGGCGGCGGGCTGGACGGCCAAGGTCCTGGCGGCACCCCGTCGTTCGCACTGGTCTCGCACGTCCTACCTCGCGCGGGCCTTGATGGGTGCGTTGGGCGCGGATGTGGTGATGCTGCAGAAGCGGCTGATGGGCCGTGGCCTGGGGCCGCTGACCAGGGTGAATGCTCGTCTGATCTACGACCTGGACGACGCGATCTACCTCCCCCCTCCCGGGGTACGCATGCCGGGCGAGGCGCTGGCCCGGATGCGGGCCAATCTGCTGCGTACCGCCTCGCTCGCTCGGGTGGTGACTGTGGGCAACAAGCACCTGGCCGACTACTTCACGGGCGTCGCCCGGCGGATCATGATTTTGCCGACCGTCGTCGACACCGAGCGGTTTCGGCCGGTGCCGAGATCTCGCGACCGCGTCGTCGTTGTGGGATGGGTAGGGAACCCCGAGAACCTGGGATACCTCGAGGCGTTGAACGTGGTCTTCGCGACACTTGCGGCCGCACTGCCCAACCGGTTCGTTCTGCGCATCGTCAGCCGGCGGCCACCCCGGGTTCTTCCTGCTGCCCCGTGCGAGTTCCGGGCTTGGAACCTCCAGCGAGAAGTCACGGAGCTGCAGGATTTCGACATCGGGATCATGCCGCTGACGGACGACGAGTGGACCCGCGGCAAATGCGGCTTCAAGGCGATCCAGTACATGTCAGTGGGGGCAACGGCCGTCGTGTCCCCGGTCGGGGCCAACCGTGAGATCGTGAGACACGGGGTCAACGGCCTGTGGGCGCAGACGCCGGATGACTGGTTTGGGCAATTGCATCGCCTCATCGTGGACGCGGGCGAGCGCCAGCGATTGGCCGAAGCGGCCTTGGACACCGTCGCTGAGCGGTACTCGCTTCGGTCGGTCGTCCCCTCGCTGGTGGCCCTATTGCAGGACGTCGCCGGCCGGACGTGACGGGTGAGCGGCGGCACTGGCACTACAGTTGGGAAGCCGTGGGCGCGGTTGTGCGGGGCGCGTGCGGCCAGCACGTAGGGGAGGGGGCGACCGCGCAGGGTCTGGCGGTAGGCCCGCTCCCACCGGCAGCGGCGGAACCACCGCCCGGGCCGCACCGTGCGGTAATCTGAACCGGCCACGGAAAGGACGGCGCTGCCGGTAGCGAGATGGACCAAGCCACGGTGCAGTCGTTGTGGGTCGGCACTCGGCTCTCGACCATGGAGAGAGTGTCGATCCGTTCCTACCTCGACCAGGGGCACGCTTTCCACCTGTTCACCTACAGGAGCGTGGATGGCGTTCCTGCAGGCGCTGTGGTTCGCTCGGGGGAGGAGGTCCTTCCTGCAACGGATATCTTCCGGTACCGACGGGGTCGCGGCCGGGGAAGCGTTGCGGCCTTCTCCAACCCCTTCCGATACCGGCTCCTTCTCGATCGCGGCGGATGGTGGTCCGACCTCGACAGCGTCTGCCTCAAGCCCCTGGACTTTGCCGAGGATCACGTTTTCGGCTACGAGCGCTCACCCAACGGTGGCACCCTTGTCGGAACCGGGCTCCTCAAGGCGCCTGCCGGCAGCCGGCTCATGGAGTACTGCTGGCATGCCAGCCGGGAGGTCGATCGGTCACGCCTCGAGTGGGGAGAGATTGGCCCCCGCCTCATCACCAGGGCCGTTGCGGCTGTGGGCGTTCCGGTCCGGATCGTGGCCCCTGACGTGTTCTACCCGATCGACTTCTGGCGGATCTGGAAGCTCGTCCTCGACCGGCGGATCCCGGACGGCTGCCACGCGATCCACCTCTGGAACTCGGGGTGGCGGCTCCACTGGCTAGACCCCGACGCCGTATATCACCCGGATTGCATCTATGAGCAGCTCAAACGCAGGTACGGCGTCAGCTCCCCGCCCGGTGCGGCGAGGGGCCCGAGTTGGAGGAGCGGTGTGCTTCGCCGGCTGCGACAATTGAAGGCCAGCGTGTTGTCGCGCCGGGGCCGCGGCGAGCAGTAGCCGAACGCCCTCTCGTATTGAGTGCCAAATTGAGTGCCAGGGCCGACGATATCGGCGATCATTGGGGTTGCTACCCCGTTGGGGCGGCGAGCCGTCGGTCCAGCTCCTCGTACCGACGACGGAAATCGGGGTCGCCCTGCCGCCTCGGGGCCCCAAGCCGGCACCATCGTGTCACCACGTTCGTCTTGCAGCAGGACCTCCGGGCTGGGGGCGGGGAGTCGTTGATCCGCCGGTGCCGCGGGTGGCCATCTTGCTCCTGCGCCCGCGGGACCGGCAAGCAAGAGCTCTCCACGCAGTGGAATACAAGCCCGCCGCCCGAACAACCAGCCGCAGCCCGCGGGGCAGAAGAGAAGACCCTCACGCAGTGAAGAGAAGACCGGGGGCTACTTGCGACGCACGGCTGGGAGGATCTTCTTGCGCAGGCGCTGGGAGGTGGGCGTCACCTCGAGGAGCTCGTCCTCGGCGAGGAACTCCAGCCCCTGCTCGAGGCTCATCTGGCGCGGCGGCACCAGGTGAACGGCCTCGTCCGACGTCGAGGCCCGCATGTTGGTGAGCTTCTTCTCCTTGGTGATGTTGACGTCGATGTCCTTCTCGCGGGCGTTCTCGCCGACGACCATCCCCTCGTAGACCTCGGCGCCGGGGAGGATGAACAGCTCGCCGCGCGGCTGCAGGTGTTCGATCGCATAGCCGGTGGTGCGGCCGGGGCGGTCGGCGACCATGGCCCCGGTGCTGCGGTGGGCGATCTCGCCCTGCCACGGCTCGTAGCCGTCGAAGAGGTGGTTGGCGATCCCCGTGCCCTTGGTGTCGGTGAGGAACTCGCTGCGGAAGCCGATCAGGCCGCGCGACGGGAGGCGGAACTCCATCCGCACCCGTCCGGTGCCGTGGTTGACCATCTTGGTCATGCGGCCGCGGCGCTCGCCGACCTTCTGCGTCACGACGCCGATGAACTCCTCCGGGCAGTCCACGACCAGCGCCTCCATCGGCTCGTGGCGCACGCCGTCGATTTCCCTGGTGAGCACCTCGGGCTTGGCGACCGACATCTCGAACCCCTCGCGGCGCATCATCTCGATCAGGATCGCGAGCTGCAGCTCGCCGCGGCCGGAGACCTTGAAGCTGTCGGCGGAATCCGTGGGGGCGACCTGGATCGAGACGTTCGTGAGAGTTTCCTTTTCCAGGCGCTCCTTGATCTTGCGCGAGGTGAGGTGCTGGCCGTCGCGACCGGCCATCGGCGAGGTGTTGACGCCGATCACCATGGCGATCGTGGGCTCGTCCACCTTGATGTGGGGGAGCGCGCGCGGGTCGTCGCGGCTGGAGATCGTCTCGCCGATCCATACGTCGTCGAGGCCGGCGACGGCCACGATGTCGCCGGGGCCGGCATCGGCGATGTCGACGCGCTTGAGCCCCTGGTAGCCGTACAGGCCCGTGACCTTGGCCGTCGCGACGGTGCCGTCGTGCCGGCAGAGGCTGACCTCCTGGCCCTTGACGATGTTGCCGTTGAACACGCGCCCGATCGCGAGGCGGCCGACGTAGTCGTCCCAGTCGAGGTTCGTGATCAGGAGCTGGAGCGGGAACGCCGGGTCGAATCGCGGCGCCGGCACCGCGCTGAGGATCGCCTCGAAGAGCGGCTCCAGGGTGGTGTCGGGGCCGTCCGGCTCGGTTCGGCAGGTGCCGCGGCGGGCGTTGCAGTAGAGCACCGGGAAGTCGAGCTGGTCCTCGGACGCGTCGAGGTCGATGAAGAGGTCGAAGATCTCGTCCAGAACCTCGGCCGTTCGCGCGTCGGGGCGGTCGATCTTGTTGATCACGACGATCGGCGGCAGGCTGGCCTCGAGGGCCTTGCGTAGGACGAAGCGCGTCTGCGGCAGCGGCCCCTCGCTGGCGTCCACCAGGAGCATGACGCCATCGACCATCTTCAAGGTGCGCTCGACCTCGCCGCCGAAATCCGCGTGCCCGGGGGTGTCGACGATGTTGATGCGGGTGCCGCGGTAGTTAATGGCGGTGTTCTTGGCCATGATCGTGATGCCCTTCTCGCGCTCGAGGTCGATGGAGTCCATCACCCGCTCCCGCACCGACTCGTTCTCGCGGAAGATCCCGCTCTGCCAGAGCATGGCATCCACCAGCGTCGTCTTGCCGTGGTCCACGTGGGCGATGATCGCCACGTTCCTGATCTCGTTGCGCGTTTCGATCGACATTGCCATGCCTCTTTCCCGGTCCCGCGGCGGGTCGGTCCCGCGTCTTGGCGAAAAACAAATCACCGGCTAAACGCCGGTGGGTGCTTACGATATCACGTTTTCCCGGGCGCCTCAAGAGCGCCGCGGCGGCGCCCGGGCGGCTACTCGTGACCCGCCATCAGCCGCCAGGCGACGAGCCGGTCCGTCATCGTCCGGATCCGGCGGCAGAGGATCTGACACAGCAGGGTGAGGAACTGGCGGGACGCGTCCGGGTCCATCTCCAGCACCTCCTCGAGGCGGTGGCTGTCGATGGTGAAGACGGTGCAGCCGCCGGTGTGGGCGCGGGCGTCGGCGCTGCGCGGCTGGTCGTCGATGAGGGCCATCTCGCCGAAGACGTCGCCGCGCCCGAGGATGGTCAGCGCCTCCTCACCCATGCCTTGCAGGCGGCGCGAGATCCGCACCTGGCCGTCGACCACGATGTAGAGCTTGTCGCCGTGCTCGCCCTCGGAGAAGATCAGGGCGTTGGGCTGGAAGCGCTCCTCCTGCGAGTAGGTGGCGAGCAGACGCAGCTCCGCCGCGGACAGCCCCTGCTCGCGCAGCACGTCCACCTTGGCCGCCTGGTCGAGAAAGACGCGCTCGCCGGGCTGGCCGGGGGCGTTGCGCCCAGGGCCGAGCCCAGGCGTGATGAGATCGATCATGACGCCGTTGGCGCCGCGGACCTTGGCGGCGAGCGAGTGCCAGAACGACCAGAGCAGCGCGACGCCGATTTCGCGGTTGCCGCGCACGAGCTGGTCGAGCTCGCCTGCCGGGAAGCGGAGTACGGTGCCGGCGTCGGCGCCGAGTATGGTCGAGTAGCGAGGCTTGCCGTCGATATAGGAGATCTCGCCGATGAACTCGCCGAGGGCGGGTTGGGCCAGCAACTGCGTTCCTAGCGGGGTGCGGCGGCTTTCCTGCAGGCGTCCGGCCATGACGATGAAAATGTCGCGGTCCTCCTGCCCCTCGCGGATGAGCGCGTTGGCATGGCCGAACGCCTCCCGCCGCCCGATCTGGGCGAGCTGCACGAGGTGGGCGTCGGAGAAGTGCCGGAGGACCCGGAAGCGGCGGAGGTCCATCGCCGCCCGCAGCAGCTCCTCGCGCTTCGGCGGGGCGGCGGCGCGCTGGCTGTGGACGTCCGACATGGTCAGGCTCGAGAACAGTCGGGCGCGGGTGAGGGCGACCTGGTCGCTTGCGCGCTGGAGGGCGGCGGCGCGCTGGCGGTGCAGCTCGGCCAGCTCGTCGTTGGACAAGCGGCAGAGGGCGGCCAGGGTGTCGACCCGCCGCCGCGCGGCCGAGACCTCGCCCTCGCTGAGGCCCTGGCTCGCGAGCAGAGCGTCGATGGCGTGGCGCAGCGCCTCCGGGTAGTCCTCGAGTTCGAGCGCGATCCGCGCCGCCTCCACCGCGAGCTTGCGGTCGAGAGGGTTGAGGCGGCGCGCCTGCACGAACTCCTCAAGCGCGGCGCGCAGGTCGCGGCGGCGCAGGTGGAGGTAGCCGGCGCCGGCGTAGGCGAGGTAGTGGTATGGCGCGCGGAGCTTGGCGAGGTCGAACATCTCCTGCGCCCGCGCGAGTTCGCCGCGCGCCTCGAGGATGCGCGCCATCCCCACCGCGTGCGAGGCCTCGAGGTTGTGGCGCTTGTGCTCGCGCTGCGGGTCCTCGACGCCGCCCGACGCCCGGCGCAGGGCGGTGGCGCGCTGCCGCCACGCCTCGCCCTTGGGGGTCAGGCTGGCGGCCATTTCGTAGAGTTCGGCCGCCAGGCCAGGCTGGCTTGCTCGTTCGAGCTCCTCGGCGATCGCCACGAGGCGCTGTGCGAAGACGGGGTGGAGTTGGACCTCGTTCAGGCTCATCGGCAAACAGAACCCTTTGTTCGATCCTAAGATGAGGGCGTGAAGGTGTCAAACCCGTTCGTCCCGCCGGATGCCTCCGGACTGGCCATTGCCGTGACCGAGTGCCGGGCCTGCCCGCGGCTCGTCGAGTGGCGGGAACGCCAGGCCGGCCTCGTGCCGCCGCGGTTCGCGGCGTGGGTCCGCGAGTACGGGTTCTGGGCGAGGCCGGTCGCCGCGTTCGGCGATCCGGCGGCGTGGCTCGTCATCGTCGGCCTCGCGCCCGCCGCGCAGGGCGCCAACCGCACCGGGCGGATGTTCACCGGCGACCGCTCGGGGGCGTTCCTCTACTCGGCGCTGCACCGCGCGGGGTTGGCCAACCTTCCCAACAGCGACCACCAGGGGGACGGCCTGGCCCTCCACGGGGTCCTGATCACGGCGCCGCTGCGCTGCGCCCCGCCGGGGAACCGCCCGGCGGCGGCGGAACTGGACCGCTGCCGCGCCTTCATGCGCGCGGACCTCGCGGCGTGCCGGCGGTTGCGAGTGGTCCTCGCCCTGGGGCGTGTCGCGCACGGGAGCGTGCGGCGCTTGCTGCGGGAGAAGGGGACGGTCCCGAGCGGGGGCGCCGGGTTCCGCCACGGGGCGGCGCACGCGCTGCCCGGCGGGGTGTGGCTGGTGGACTCCTACCACGTCTCGCAGCAGAACACCTTTACCGGCCGTCTCACCGCCGCGATGTTCGACGACGTCTTGCGGCACTGCCGCCGCCTCGCCGAACGTTGACGGGATGCGTGAGTCGTGTCCTGGTCTGCTCCTGCCGCCTCGCGCTTCTCGCCGTACAATGCGCGAATGATCCTCCTCCTGGCACCAGCCTCCGTCGCACTGGCGTTGTTGCAGGCGCCCGTACCCGCCCCCGCCACCGCCGCGCCCGTTCCCGAAATGGTCGTCGCAGCGACGCTCGAAGACCTCCGCAAGGGCGAGCTATACCTCGACGCCGCGACGATCGAGCCCATCCTCGCGGCGTCGTTCACCGTGATCGAGGACGGCGTCCGCCTCTCCGGGTCGTTCGCGTACCTCGAGCCGATCCGCCGCCTGCGCGAGCGCGGCGCCGAGGTGAAGGAGCTCCGCTTCGAGCAGACGCTGGTGCAGGTGTTCGGCGCCAGTGCCGTGGCGACCTACCGCTTCGTCAAAGTCTGGCGTGAGGGCGGCGTCCGCCACCGGGAGCAGGGCTGGTCGAGCGACGTGTTCGAGCTGCGCGACGACGGCGCGTGGATCCTCATCCACCGTCACCGAGGCAGGTGAGAGGCCGCCTGAGCGTCAGGCGCCAACCACATCTTCCAGGTGGCGTACGGTGACGACGGTGTGGATGCCGCCCCGGAGCCGGTAGTCGAGGCGGACCTCGATCCGCCGCGGCCGGCAGACGGCGAGCAGGTCGCCGAGCAGCCGGTTCGCGGCGTGCTCCTGGTAGATCCCCACGCTCCGGTACGTGGTCAGGTAGTACTTGAGTGCTTTCAGCTCGACGCAGAGCCGGTCGGGCACGTACGTGATGGTGAGCGTGCCGAAATCGGGAAGGCCCGAGAACGGGCACACGCAGTTCCACTCGTCGGTCGCGATGACGACCTCGGCGACGCGCTCGGGGTACTCGTACGGGAACGTCTCGAGCAACCCCGGCTCGACCTTCTCGACACCATCGAACGGAAAGCTCCTGCCCTCGGCCTGCACCATGGCGCACCTCCGCCCGCCCACCGTAGCAGGCGCCCGGCGGGAGGGATAGGGAAGACGGCAGAGGAAATGAAGAGTTGAGTGTGAAACGTGAAAAGTTGCAGAAAGCTAGAGGAAGAAGCGGGACGAAATAACGGCAAACGAACTGCGGGTCATGTCGTTCGGTTGCCTTGTTCCTTTCACTTTTCGCTCTTCACTCTGAATTCTTCACTCGCCCTTGGGGCGGGCGGGGAGGCGCAGCGCCGCGAGGTGCGCTCGAAGGTCCGCGATGATCGGGCAGGGCTTACCCGCCGCGTAGTCAAAGTAGACCTGGACGGTCTCGGCCTCGGCGGCGAGGCGACCGGACGCTTCGATGCGGTACCCGAACGTAAAGCTCGTGCGCCCGACGTGGCTGACGCCGACCCCGATCTCGACGGTGTCGTTGAGGTCGATCGGGGAACGGTAGTCGACGGCGGCGCGGGCGAGGATGATCGGGATGTCGCGCGCGCTGCCGGAGAAACCGAAACGCTCGCGCCAGAGCCGCACGCGGGCCAGCTCGAGGTAGGTCACGTACACCGCGTTGTTGACGTGGTTCATGGCGTCGATGTCGCTGTAGCGCACCTCGATGGGGCACGAGAAGGGGAAGCCTTTCATTGCGGTTCCTCCGCTTGCCGTTGCCGCGGCCGGCACAGCGCGAGTGCCTGCGCGCGGCGGATCACACTCTCCGCGGCCGCACGGCCGGCCGCGGCCGCCTCATCGAGGCGCGTGAACTCGGACCAGTGCAGGGCGCCGACGTCTGGGGCAATGACGAGGTCAGCGCTCGCGAGTTGGGCATCGCGCAGGGCCTTATGTGTCATGTTCGAGGCCCGCATCATCGCCTGCGCCAGCGTGATGCCGGCGGCGTCCTGGGGCCGCCACGCCTCGCCGACGCTGACCGCGACCACCGGGCACCGGGATAACGTGCGCGCCTGCGCCACCGGGACGTCGGCGACTGTGCCCCCATCGGTGAGGTGCCGGCCGCCGAAGGAGTACGGCGGCACGACCGCCGGGATGGCGCACGACGCCGCGACTGCCGCCCGCAGGGGCCCGTGCCGGAGCGCGACCGGCTCGCCGGTCTCGAAGTCGGTCGCCACCGCCGCGAACTTCACCCGCAGCGACTCGATCGTCACGTCGGGGAGGAGGAACGAGAGCCCCTTCTCGAGCTCGGCGTGCGTGATGACGCTGGTGCGATCGAGCGCGAGCGCCACCAGGGCGCTCCGCCGCATGCGGCGGGCAAAGAGCAGGAGCGGGTTGTCGCGCGTGGACATGGCCGGGGTGAGGCGAACGTCGGGGAGCGCCTTGAGGGTGTCGGTACCCAGAAACTCCCGCCAGCGCCGCGCGACCGCGGCGGCGCTGCCGAGCGTGATCCACATCGCGCCGATGATGGCGCCGGCGCTGGTGCCGGCAATGCCGGCGATTGGGATGCCGCCATCCTCGAGGACCTCGAGGGCGCCGATGTGCGCGAGTCCGCGTGCGCCCCCACCGCCGAGGGCGAGCGCCACACCTCCGGGTTTGGCTGAAAAACCGAAAAGGGAACGAAGGGAACGGAGGAAACGCATCACCTCTTATCTTACCGGCTCGTGTCCGGCTCCGGGTGAGGCGCCGCCGTCCGCCAGGTTATCGACCCGTTGCAAGCCTCGGCCGGTTGACCGGAAGGGAAGGTACGTGGTACACGGATCGCCTGTGGTGAAAGGAGCCAGACAATGGCCAAACGTTACCTCCTGACGGCGCTCGCGGTGCTCCTGGTTGCGGGAGCGTTGGGCGCCCAGCAGGTCCAGGTGCGCGAGGAGGTGCTCCCCAACGGCATGAAGCTGCTGCTGGTCGAGCGCCACGACTCGCCCACCGTCTCGTGCGGGTGGGTGGCGAAGGTCGGATCGGTCAACGAGCCGCCCGGGATCACGGGCATCTCGCACCTGTTCGAGCACATGATGTTCAAGGGGACCAAGACCATCGGCACCAGCGACTACGCCAAGGACGCCGAGATCATGGCCGAGCAGGACGCAGTGCGGGCGGAGATGGAGAAGGAGTACACCCTGCTGCGCGAGAAGCTGCGCCGCGGCGAGATCTCCGGCAACATCTACGACCCGGCCAACATGACCCCGCGGCTGAAGGAGCTCCGGGCGCAGCTCGAGAAGCTTTTCGCCGCCGAGAAGCAGGTCATCGTCAAGGACGAGCTCGACCAGATTTACACCAAGGAGGGCGGCTCGGGCCTCAACGCGTTCACGAGCGAGGACCAGACCGCGTACTTCATCACGGTCCCCGCAAACAAGCTCGAGCTCTGGTTCTGGCTCGAATCGGACCGCCTCGCCAACCCGGTCTTCCGGGAGTTCTACTCCGAACGGGACGTGGTGCGCGAGGAGCGCCGGCTGCGGACCGAGTCCACGCCGACCGGCAAGTTCGACGAGGCTGCCAACGCGATGTTCTGGGAGTCGTCGCCGTACTCCCATCCCGTCGTGGGCTGGCCGTCGGACGTCGAGTCGATCAACCGGGCACAGGCGCTCGCGTACTTCGCGACCTACTACGCGCCCAACAACCTCACCGCGGCGCTGGTCGGGGATTTCGACTCGGACAAGGTGATCGCGCTGGCCAAGGAGTATTTCGGGCGCATCCCCCGCGCCAAGACGCCGCCGCCCGAGATGATCACCGACGAGATGCCGCAGATCGCCCAGAAACGCCTCGAAGCCGAGGCTGACACCAACCCCGAGGTCGAAATCCGCTTCCACGCGGTGCCGTTCGACCACAAGGACATGTTCGCCTTCCAGCTCGTCGCCGACCTGCTCAACCGCCGCACCGGCCGGCTCTACAAGGCGCTGGTGGAGGACGAGAAGGTCGCGGCCGGCGAGCCGTACGGGATGTACCGGCCGATGAAATACGAGGGTTACTTCGAGGTCGGGGCCGAGGTCAAGGACGGGAAGCAACCGCAGGACGTGGAGGTCGCTCTCTTCACCCAGGTCGACAAGCTGGCGGCGACGCCGGTGGACGACCATGAGCTGCAGAAGGTCAAGAACCAGGAGCTGGCCAACTCGTTCCGCCGGTTGCAGTCGAACTTCTACCTGCTGCTGCAGCTCCTGATCTACGATTCGAGCGGCGACTGGCGGTTCCTCAACGACGCCCCAGCGAAGCTCCAGGCGGTCACCGCCGCCGACATCCAGCGCATCTCCAAGACCTACTTCACGAAGGAGAACAGCGGCATCACGACGTACCTGCGCAAGTCTGGAAGCGCGACGGAAGACCCCGAGCTGGCGGCGCTACCGGCTGAGCTCAAGGCGATGGTCAAGCAGCAGGTCGCGCAGATCGGCCAGCTGAACGACCGGGCCAAGCTCGAGCAGATGCTCGCGCGCATGCGGCAGATGTCGGGGCAGATGCCGCCCGCGATGAAGCCCGGCCTCGAGTACATCATGAAGAAGGCGCAGGAGCACCTCGACACCCTGCCCGCCGCCCCCGCCAAGGGTGGCGCCGCACAGACGACCCCGCCGGCCGGCGAGCAGCCCAAGCCCTAGGGCGAAAGGAGGAGACCGACATGCGACGCACGCATCTGTTCCCGATAGTCGCCATCATCCTGGCCTCCGCCGCCATGGCTGCGGCGGCGGAAGTCGAGCCCGCGATTCCCGCGCGGCCCGAGCAGCTCAAGTACCCGGCGCTGGCCTTCAAGGTGCCGGACGCCGCCGCGATGAGGGTCAAGCTCGCCAACGGCGTGCCGGTCTACATCGCCGCCGACCGCATGTTCCCCCTCGTGACGGTGCAGGTGTTCTTCCGCGGCGGCAGGTATCTCGAACCGGCCGGCAAGGAAGGCCTGGCCGAGCTGATGGGCACCGTGTGGCGGACCGGTGGGGCGGGGACGCTCGACGCCAAGGCCCTCGACGAGGAACTCGACTTCCTGGCCGCCTCGCTTTCGACCTCGGTGGGTGGCATTTCGGGCAGCGTCAGCCTCAACCTGCTCTCCAAGGACCTCGACCGCGGCGTGGCCCTGATGATGGATGTGCTGCGCGAGCCGCGCTTCGACGAGGCGCGCCTGGCCAAGGCCAAGGAGGACATGCTCTCGGACATGAAGCGGCGCAACGACGAGACCGAGGCGATCGAGGCGCGCGAGTGGGACCGCCTCGTCTACGGCGACGACTACTGGATCAACCGGCTCGCCACCAAGGCTTCGGTCGACGCCATCACCCGCGACGACCTGCTCGCGTTCCACAAGCTCCTCGCCAACCCGGCCAACTTCGTCGTCGCGGTGGCCGGCGACTTCGACCGGGCCGCGATGATCGCCAAGTTGAACGCGACGCTGGGCGCCTGGAAGCCGACGGTCGAGGCCGTGCCAGCGGTGCCGCAGCCGAGCGTCTCCGCAAAGCCCGGCGTCTACATGGTGAACAAGCCCGACGTCAACCAGGGCCGCGTCTCGATCGGCCACCTCGGGGTCAAGCGCCCGCTCCCGGATGAGTTCGCGCTCGAGGTCGCCAACGACATCCTCGGCGGCGGCGGCTTCACGGCGTGGATGATGTCGCGCGTGCGCTCGGACGAGGGACTTGCGTACTCCGCATACTCGAACTACTCGATCGGGGATCTCTACCCGGGCGATTTCCGCGCCTACTTCCAGTCGAAGTCCTCGACCTGCGCCCAGGCGGCGCAGCTCACCATCGACATCATGAACAAGATGCGCGCCGGTGAGGTCACGGAGAAGGAACTGGTCACCAGCAAGAACTCGTTTACGGAGACGCTGCCGCGCGTGTTCGAGAGCAAACTCCGAACCGTGATGCGCTTCGCCCAGGACGAGCTGGTCGGGCGTCCGCACGCGTACTGGACGACCTACCGCCAGCGGGTCGGGGCGGTGACCGTGCCGGAGGTGGGGAAGGCGGCCAGGGCCCACATCAAGACCGATCGTCTGATCATCCTGGTCGTCGGCAACGTGGACGCGATCTTGAAGGGGAACCCGGACCACCCGGAGGCGAAGTTCGACAAGCTGGGGCCGATCGTGCGCCTGCCGTTGCGCGATCCGCTCACGCTCAAGCCGATCGCGGACTGACGCGGCGGTGCACCGATTGCGAGGCGCCCGGGGGGGGCACCCCGGGCACCTTTGCTATGCTCGCGCCGCGCCGCGGGACGGATGGTCGCGGGCGGGAGAGAAGGCGTGAGCGAGGTGGTCGTTCATCGGCTGGCGGGGAGCAAGAAGGCGCTCGAGGCCTGCCGCCTGATCGAGCGGCTCTACCAGGCCGGCGAGCGGATCACCGTCTGGGTCGCCGACGCCGGCCGCGCCGCCGTGTTCGACCAGTACCTGTGGACGTTCGCCCAGAGCTCGTTCGTGCCGCACTCGCTCTGGGACGGTTCGGGCGAAGTCGACGAACCCGTCGCCATCGTCACCGGGACGCTGGCGAACCCCAACCGCGGCGAGGTGCTCGTCATTGGCGATAGCCTCGCCGACCGGGCGTCGGCGCGCGGCTGGGCCCAGGTGCACGACCTCGCGAGTGCGGCGGCCGAGGACGAGGGGAAGCGCGAGGCGTGGGAGGCGGCCGGCTTCGCCGTCGCGGAGGTCCGGGGCATCGCCTCCGACGCACCCGGTTGACGCCGCGGCCAACGGGCGTGGCCGGCTCTCTTCGTTCACTGCGTGAGGCCTTCCTTTTTGCCCCGCGGCCTACGGCCGTGTCGCTCGGGCGGCGCATC
>PKYI01000118.1 GCA_003133645.1 Acidobacteriota bacterium
CCGACCACGTGGCGCTGTTCTCGCACGTGCCGCCCGGGCACATCCTCTTCGGCAGCGACGCGCCGTACGGCACACCGGTCGCGGCGGCGATTGTCGCTATCGCGAGCGCACTGGGGGCGGGCCTCTCGCCGGCGCAGACGGAGGCCGTCGCCGGGGGCCAACTCCGGCGCCTGCTGGCCGGCGAGCCGGCGCCGGATGCGCTCGACCTGGGGCCGGCGCCTGGCCCACCGGCGCCGCGGCCGCCCCTCGTGGATCGCGTCTTCACCATGCTCGTCGCGGCCCTGGCGCGGATGCTCGCCGATGCGGCGACCGGGGACCTGCTCGAGCTGGCGCGGCTGGGCTGCAACACAGGCGATGACGTGCCGGCGGCAGGCGCGCTCGCCGACGTCGCCGCGCTGCTCGACCTGCGAGAACGATACGCGCAGACGCACACGCTGGACGGCCACCGCACCGCCGGTTTCCACCTGGTCCTCGCGGCGGCCGCGCTGGCCGCCTCTCCCGGCGTGCTCGCCGACCCGTCCGGCTGACGGGGGCCGCGTGGCGATGAACCGCCTCGCGTCTTCTGGGAAGTCGGTTGTTTCGGGGCCCTCAGGAGTTTCAGGCGCTCGCACCGACCGGTCCGGCAGCGCGCGCCGATCCGGGGCGCCCTTCCCTCGAAGCTGTCAACAGGCACGGCGGCCCATCCTCACTCACGTCTTGGATCTGCGCCGGCGATGACGTCGCGACGGCAGCCGCGTCGCCCAGACGCGTCTTCTCAAGCAGCGAGTCGTGCACGACGCGGCGCAACAGGTCGAGGGCCTCGATGACCCGGCAGTCGGCGAGCGAGTAGCGTACTGCGGCGCCCTCGTGGCGGGCATGCACCAGCGACTGATCACGGAGCACCTTCAGGTGTCGCGAGATGGACGATTGCGGCAGACCGAGTGCGTCGCCAAGCTCCCCCACGAGTCTCGGCTGGTCGGCCAGCGCGTACAGGATGAGCAGCCGGGTCGGATCGGCCAGGGCCTGGCACATGTGCGTGTGCAGGAGCCCCGCCGCGCCCTTGGAGCACCGTGATGCCATGGCGGCCGCCTCGTCGTCCCGCTCAGCCTACAGGAACCAGCACTGCTTCGAGCGCGAGACCATGTCGATGAACTGTCCCACACCGACGATGTCGAGGCCCGGGTAGTCGATCATCTCCTCCGCCAGCATGCCCATGACGTCCATGGTCATGGAGCAGATGTGCAGCCTGACTCCCTGCTCGCCCGCCTCCTTGACGAGTTCCTCGAGCGACTTGGCGCCGTGGTCGGCCATGACCTTGCGGATCATCCGCGGGCCGATGCCGGCCATCTGCATCTTGGAGAGCGGCAAGTGCCGCGACCCCTTCGGCAGCATCATGCCGAACATCGAGTCCATGGCGCTCTTCTTGACCTTCTTGTGCGGGTCGCGGAAGACGGCCGTGGCCCAGAAGGTCGCGAAGATGTCGACCTCGGTGTCGAAGGCGCGCGCCCCCAGCGCGATGATGAACGCCGCCATGGTCCTGTCGAGGTCGCCGCTGATGAGGCCCAGCGTCAGGCGGTCCTCGGGCTGCGCCTTCTCGAGGGCGGCCACGCGGGCGCTCAGCGCTTCGATCGTCAGGCCTGCCTCTGTCGGTTCTGTGGTCGTGCTCATCTGGGTCAACTCCTCATCGACTGGGCGGCGGGCCGTCCCGCAGGACCGCCCGCCGCCCAGGTCTCAGTAGTTCAGCACAGCGGCGGCCGTGATCGATTCCTGCACCACCCTGGCGCCGGCGATTAGCTCGGCGCCCTCGATCAGCTTCGACTGTTCGATCATGCGGTACTGGACGCAGGGCGTGCAGACGAGCAACTTCCCGCCCTCCTCGAGGAAGGTCTTCAGAAGATCCCGGAGCGGCGGCAGACCGCCGGCGAAGACGTATTCGTGGATGTTCTTCTCGGCGAGCAACACGCCGCCGCCCTGAAGGATCACCACGGCTTCGGTGTCCATGGTCTGAGCGGCCGTGGCCATGACGAACGGCAGCGTCGCCCGTTCCGGGTCCTCGGGACCATGGGTCCCGATGATGACGATCTTGTCCTTACGTTCGAGCGCCAAGACGGCCTCCTCTTCTCGTGGTTTTCACTGTGCGCCCCGCAGCCGCCGGAACTCGGTGAACCAGATGGCAGCGGGGCGGTAGACGATGTGAGCGAGCTTGGTGAACGGCAGCAGTAGGATCAGCTCCATGGCCAGGGCGATGTGCCCCAGGAACACGGCCTCGACCCACCTGCCGGCGAGCGGCGCGTAGTCGGCGAGCTCGAGCACGAACCCGGTGATACCCAGGAGCCACAGGGCCCAGAGGAACAGCCAGTCCGACAGGAGCGTGTGCGACGAGTACTTGTCGGTCTTGCGCAGCCGCTGGACGATCGCCACGGTGGCGCCGTAGACGAGGAAGGCGCCGGCGACGGTGCCCAGGAGGCGCGGCGGATACCAGAGCGCCGCGTAGGACCCCGGCGTCTTGAACGCGTAGTCGAGCGCCGTGGCCAGGCCCAGGCCGACCATCCCGCCCATGATCGAGTAGTGGACGAACCAGCGACGCAACGGCAGGGCCGGGGTCGGCTGCGGCTTCTNNGGCGACGGGGCTCGCGACATCATCCAGAACATGTTGACGAGGGTCGCCATCGTGGCCAGCACGGCGATGACCCCCGCGCCGATGCCCATCCAGTGGATCGTCTCGTAGGGCACGACCTTGAAGAGCTGCTCCGCGGTCGAGCCGCCCAGGGGCGCGCCGGTCGACGTGAGCACGAGGATCGCGACGAGCACGGCGAAGATCGCGGCGAGGGCGGCGGCTGCGAAACCGCGTGAGCGGTACAGCCGCCGCGCCAGCGAGGTCGGGTCGAAACTGGCGATCGCATAACGGCGAGCCGAGGCCATGAACTCGCCCGGTTCTGCCTGCCGCGGGCAGGTGTCGGAACACTCGCCGCAGTAGTAGCAGAGCCAGAGCTCGCGGCTGGCGACCACGTGCTCCTTCTGCCCGAGCTGCGCGTAGCGGATCATGCGTCGGGGAAAGGCGACCGAGTCCTTGGAGAGCGGGCACACGGCCGTGCAGTTGCCGCAGTTGAAGCAGGCGCCGATGTCGAAGGCGCCGAAGGCTTTCATGTCGCGAAGCACGCCGGTGTCGATACGCATGGCCATCAGTCGGAGCCCTCGTCGTTGGGCGTCAGTCGGTAGAGGCAGTAGTCGCCGTCCTGTCCATTCTCGACGAGTTCGCCGTACTTGCGCATCGCCGCGATGTGCCAGAGGGCGTCGGCGGACGGCAGCGAGCAGGCGCTCGCGAGGGCGGGCACGGTGGCTGGGCCCTTGGCCAACTCGATCTTGATGACGCGACGTGTCGCGCGTTGCGCGTTGCTTCGCGTCGTCGCGGCCTCGACGATCGTCGGACGCTCCGCGCGCAGGCGCTTCAGGAGTTCCTTGAGCTCCTGGCGAGAGTCGGCTGCCGGGCTCACGGGGTCACCTCTTGCGGTTCGGCGAGCAGGGCGTCGACCATCGCCTCGTACTGGCCCAGGGTCCAGCCGGCGACGTCGATCGCGTTCGTGGGGCAGACGGCAACGCAGGCGCCGCAGCCGGTGCACAGCGCCGCATTGACGATCGCGCGGGTCGCGCCGTTCTCCTCGGTCAATACGAGCGCTCCGGGGTACGCGCACTCCTCGACGCAGAGTCCGTGCCCCTCGCACCGTTGCGAATCGACTGTGGCAACGAAGGGGTCGAGCTCGATTCGTCCCGACGACAGCAGCGTCATCGCCTTGGCCGCCGCGGCTGACGCGGTGGCGGTCGCTTCGGTCACGTCCTTGGGGCCCTGTGAGGCGCCGGCCACGAGCACGCCGTTGACCGCGAGCTCCACTGGGCGGAGCTTGGGATGTACCTCGAGCAGGAAGCGGTCGGTGCCCACCGGCAACTTGAGCGAGTCGACCAGCGTTGAGACATCGGAGGGCGTCATGCCCACCGCGAGCACGAGCAGATCGACACCCGCCTCGACCTCCTCGCCCCACGTGAGACCGTCCTTGCAGCGCACGGTCACGAGGCAGGGGTCGCCGGCCGGCGCCTTGGCGACGGCCGGCGGCTCGGCGCCGGCGAAACGCACGAACACGGCGCCGCCCTTGGAGGCCTTCTCGTAGTACTCCTCGTGTCCACGACCGTAGGCGCGGATGTCCTGATAAAAGTCGTAGACGGCGACGCCGGGGCACTTCTCCTGAAGGTCGCAGATCGCCGCGAGCGTCGCCGTGCAGCAAACCCTCGAGCAGTACTCGTTGATCTCGCCGTCGGCCTGAGGCTTGTTGACGCCTTCGACCTGTCGGCTGCCGACGCAGTGGATGAAGCCGACACTTTTGATGGGGCGGCCGTCGTGCTCGAGGCGACTTCCGGGCTCAACGCCGGCCATCAACTCGATGAAATCGGGGAGGGTGACGACCTGTGGCAGGCGCTCGTAGCCATACTCGCCCTTCGTCGGCGTGTAGTGCTCGAAGCCGGTGGCGACGACGAGCGCGCCAGCCTCGATAACGACGGCGCGCTCGTCGTCGCCATTCTGGCCCTCTTCGGCCGCACCGTGGTCGCCGATCATGAACCCCTCGAACGGGCGGTACGCGCCGATGGTCCTGCCATTGAGGCGGGCGGCGCGGTCCACGACCACGCCGCCCGCCTTCTGGCGCAGGTGCAGCGTGAAGTTGCCGACATATCCCTCGGCACGGTCGATCGACGCGAGCGTGTACAACGTGATGCGCTCGTCGTGTAGGACTTCGTCGACCAGGCGCCCGATCAGTTCGCCGGCGCTCTCCTGGTTAGGGAACAGGCGGTCGAGCTTTGCTACGTTGCCGCCAAGCGCCGCGGTCTTCTCGACCAGGGCGACCTCGATGCCGGCCTGCGCCAGGTCGCGTGCGGCGCGCAGCCCGGCGACGCCGGCTCCGAGCACCGCGGCACACGGCGTCGTCTCGACCACGATCGGGTCGAGCGGCTGGAGGCGACCGGCCTTGGCCACGGCGGCGGCGACGATCGACTCGGACTTGGCCGTCGCCTCGGCGTGGTCGCTGGTCGCCCAACTCACCTGTTCGCGGATGTTGGCGTGTTCGTACAGGTACGGGTTCAGTCCGTTCCGCTGCAGCACGCTGCGGAAGGTCAGCTCGTGGAGCTTGGGGGAGCAGGCCGCGACCACGACACGGTCGACCAGACCCGCCTGGATGTCGTCGGCGATGAGCTTCTGGCCCGGATCCGAGCACATGAACATGTTGGTCCGTGCGACGGCCACGCCGGGAAGCCCGCTCGCGAATCGCGCGACCGTCTCGGGATCGGCGATGTCGGAGATGTTGCCACCGCAGTGGCAAACATAGACACCGATCTTGGGGGCGGCATCCTCGGCCATCAGACTTTCACTTCCACGCGGTCCGCTGCGGGCGATGTCACGTCGGCGGACGACGCCGCGGTGGCGGTCTCAGCGGCTGCAATCATCTTGCTGATGTAGAGCGACGCTTCGGTCGCCGCCGCCCCGGCCTCGACGATCGTGTCGACGATGTCCTTGGGGCCGCTCGCCGTTCCCGCTACGAAGATGCCGTCGACGGTGGTGCGACAGGGCGCGTCCTTCGGCTGCGGCGTCATCACGAAGCCGTCCTCGGCGACCTCCAGGTCGAATCTCTGTCGCACATCCTCGCCGGGGAGCATGCCGAGCGACAGCACGACGAGGTCGTGCCGTCGCTCCTCGACCTGTCCGAACTGGTCTAGGCGCTCGACCCGCACGGTGACGCTCTGGTCGTCGTTCTCGGTCAGGCGCGCGACCTTGCCCTTGACGAACTCGATGCCCATCGCCTGAGCCGAGCGGTAGAACTCCTCGTAGCCCTTGCCGAAGGCGCGGATGTCCATGTAGTAGATGGTGATGTCGGCGATGGGCAGCGACCCGCTCAGCAGCATCGCCTGTTTGATCGCGTACATGCAGCACACCCGCGAGCAGTACGACACGCCGAGCGTCTGGTCGCGCGAGCCGGCACACTGCACGTAGGCCACCGACTCGGGGATCTTGCCGTCGGAGGGGCGGATCACGCGGCCATATGGGCCGTGAGGGGCCAGCAGGCGCTCCATCTGGGTCGGCTCGAGCACGTTGGTGATCTCGCCGCCGCCGTACTGCGGCTTGGCGCCGACGGGCGTGAGCTTCCAGCCGGTGGCGGCCACCACGGCGGTCGCCTCGAGCTGCCACTCACGTGGACGCTGATCGAGCACGACCGCGTCAGTCGGACAGGCGCGCACGCAGGCGCCGCAGAGCGTGCAGTTGTCGGCGTCGATCAGGGCTGTCTGCGGGATCGCGGTGGTGAAGGGGATGTAGGCCGCTCTTCGCGCCCCGAGTCGCCCGTCGAACTCGTCGACGACCTCGACAGGGCAGGCGTACTCGCACTTGCGGCAGCCGATGCACGCCTCTTCATCGACGTAGCGCGGCTTGGACAGCACCGAGGCCACGAACCGGTCACCGGCACGCCCGACCGAGAGCACCTCGGTGTAGGTGAACGTGGTGATGTTGGGATGGCGCGCGACTGCGGCCATCTTCGGTGTCGTGATGCAGCTCGCGCAATCGAGCGTGGGAAAGACCTTGCTGAGCGCAATCATGGCGCCGCCGATGCTCGGATCGCGCTCGACGATGGCTACCTTGAAGCCCTGATCTGCGAGGTCGACGGCGGCCTGCAGGCCGGCGATGCCGGCGCCGATCACCAGCGCGTCGAAGCGCGGCGTCTCGCTCATGCGATCGCCTCCTCGGACGGCGTCGCGAGCAGCGAGTTCAGCTCGTCGATCTCCTTGAGGAACGGCTTGGTGCAGACGGTGCAGATGGCACTGAGACGGATTCGCCCCGGGTCGATCTGACGCTCCTTCAGACCGAGCTTGACCCGGTCGATGCGAGCGGCGAGCTTTGCGAAGGCGCCCGCGTAAGGGCACTCATGGCCACAGGACATGACCAGGATCCCGCCGATGCCCTTCTCGAAGCACCTGAAGTAGAACTCGTCCGGAAAGAGGACCGGCGACGGCACCCGCATGATGAACGCGTTGGCGGGGTAGTGGAGGTGAGCCTGTCCTGTGGCGTCGGCCGCTGGGTAGGCGCACGTGGCCGTTGCCAAGACCAGTATCTTCTGGGCTGAGAGCGCAGTCGTCCCGGGTGCGTTCACGTGGAGTTCTCTCCTTGCCGGCCGAGCGCCGGTCGTCAGTCTGGAAGTGCCGCCGGAGCGCTACTTGCCGCGGCGCACGAAGATGCGGTCGTACCCCTCGTCGGCGGTGAGCGCGCCGAGGAACTCATGGCCCACCTTGTTCGCCCAGACGGGGATGTCACCGCGCGACCCGGGGTCGCTGGAGCGGATCTCCACGACCTCGCCTACACTCACCGTGCCCATGCCCTTCTTGGCCTCGAGCAGAGGCCCGGGGCAGGCGCTGCCGCGGGCGTCGACAACGGCCGTGGCTTCGATGTCCTCAAGCTCGTCAACTTCCATCTCGTACTCCTCGGTGTCGGGCGCCGGTGGCGTCACGTTGTCTCGGCGGAATCGGCAGGCGAAGCGGGGACGGCGACCGGAAACGCGGCTGTTATCGCGTCGAGCAGTTCGGCGGCGAGCAGCGACTCCCCGGTTGCCTGGTGCTGCTCGATCAGCGCCTGGCGAATCAATGTACAGCCCTGGATGAACTTCGGATTGGTGATCGAGTAGTAGACGGTCTGCCCGTCCTTGCGCGGCCTCACGAGCATCTGCTCCTTGAGCACGCGCAGGTGCTGCGACATGTTATGGACGGAGATCTCCAGTGCGGCGGCGAGATCGCTCACGCACATCTCGTGCTGGCTCAGCGCGTACAGGATGGCCAGCCGGTGCTGGTTGGCGAGGGCCTTGCAGAGCTCGGCGTGCATGCGGAAGACGGGCTTGAGGTCGCGCGGTTCCGGCATCTGTACGTCATTGCGTATTTGCATACTTGCTTATATACGCCCAAACGCACTATCGGTCAAGCGGTTGATGCCGTGCCAGTAATCGCATGCCCGGTGGCCTGCCGATGGAGACCCCTGCGGATTCCTCGGCCGGCGGGGCGGCTGGGGGCGCGACCGCGCCCGCAGATCAGCGTCAGCCGAAGCCGCTGCGCGCCGCACACTCCTGGCTAGCCAGGGATCCGTTGCGCAGGTAGCTGGCGAACGTCTGCCTCACGGCCTTCGAACGGCACTGCGGGCAGCGCCTCTGCCGCTGTTTGATCGCGCCCTGCAGCGAGATCGTGAAGGCGTGGCCGCACTCACGGCAGACGAGCTGGTAGACGGCCATTCGCGGTTCCTTTCGGAGGTGTAAGAATACCCTATGGGGTATAGTACAGTGCCCACCGAGAAGCGTCGAGAGCATCGGACCTGCCTCATGATCTTCGTCAACGACCGCTACTGCCCGCAGAACCACGCCTGTCCAGCTGTCGCGTCGTGCCCGCAAGGCGCCATCGTCCAGGAGAGCATCATGTTCGCGCCGCGCATCGACTACGACCTCTGCACTGACTGCCGCGTCTGCACCAAGGCCTGCCGCGTCTTTCAGTACTTCCCCGAGGAAGCGACCGTGACGACTCCCTCGGGCGCCGCGACGGTCGCTTCCTGATCGCGGGGACGAGGCCATGAGTGCCAGGGCCGACGTCGCCGCAGGGATCTGCGGTCACACCTCTGTGATCGAGGCAGCCACCAACGACGGGCGCGCGGTGAGCTTCACGATTGAGACGACCTGCGACAACATCGAGCGTTTGGTCGGGCTTCTGGACGAGCGAGGGTCGGTCGACGCCTTTGCAGAGATCAACCCCCGCGCCGAGAGCGCGGTCATCAAGCTCGCGCGTGAGGCAGCCTGTTGCACCGACTGCGTCGTGGCAGCGGCCGCTCTCAAGGCCATGCGGGTGGCGGCCGGCCTGGCGCTGACCGCCGACGTCGCTATCGGTCTCACGAAGGAATAGCGGAGGATGAGCGTCGCCCGCTGACACACTCCCGATCCACGCCTCGCCTCAAGGCGTCGTGTTGAGAAGGAATCCGACGAGCAGGATGCCGGCTCCGGCCACTCCGAGGAACGTGAGCATGACCGGCGGCGCGAGGGCCCCGCAAACGCGCACGTCCTTTCCGCCCTGCCGCATCTGCCGGTCGTACGCAATCTGCACACAGGCCGCGCCTATCTTGGTCGGGTTCGTCACGCGAGGCCGAACACGTGCAGCATCGCCCACAGGCCGAGCCCGCCGCCGAACACCCAGAGCACGTCGAGCCTGAAGAACCGCACGGCGACGAACGCTGCGGCCGCGAGCGTCAGAAGCCCCGGCCGTCCCCCGGTGACGCTGCCCAACTGCAGCGTGACCACCGCGAGAAGGCCGACGAACGCCGCCAAGATGCCGGCAAGTGCACCACGCACCCACGCGAGGGTGTGCAGGTGCTCGAAGACCTCGGTGAACACCAGCGTCATGGCAAACGACGGAGCGAAGATGGCGAAGGTGGCGAGCAGGGCGACCGGGACGCCACCGATCTTGTAGCCCACAAAGGCGGCGGTGATGAGAAACGGGCCCGGCGTGATCTGGCCCAAGGCGATGCCGTCGGCGAACTGGCTCATCGAAAGCCAATGGTAGTGGGTGACCGCGTCGGCCTGGATGAGCGGCATGATGGTGGCGCCGTTCCCGAACGCCACCGATCCGATCTTGAAGAACGACAGCGCCATGGCGCCCACGGCGCCGCCCCACAGGGCGGCGCCGACGACGACGGCGATGACCACGGCCGCCGTCGCCGCGATCGGCAGCCACGTGGCGCCGTGGCGCGCCCAGCCGGCAGCCGACGCGGCTGACGGCCGGGCTGTCGGTCCGGTCGCAGCCGACGCGGCAGTCGGCGTTGTCGCCGCCGGGATGCCGGGGTCCGCGGCCGGGCGCAAGAGTAACGCTCCGGCGACCAGGGCGACGAGGATGGAGAGCAGTGCGTTCAGGCCGAACAGCATGATGGCGAAAGCGAAGACCGCCAGGGTCGCCTGCACGGGCCCCCTGAGTGCGCGCTGGCCGAAGTCGATCGTGAGGTTGAGCACGATGCCGACGACCAGAGCGTCCAGCCCGATAAACAGAGCGTGCACGAACGCGATGTCTCCCGTCGCGAAGTACACAGCAGACAGGGCGATCATGAGCACGAACGAAGGGAGGACGAAGCCCACGACGGCCGCAAGCGCACCGCTGACGCCGCGCAACCGGTAGCCGACATAGGCCGTGAAGTCGACCATGATCGGTCCGGGGTAGAGCTGCACCAAGGCAAGGCCGTGATCCGCCTGCTGGCGCGTCAGCCAGCCCTTCTTGCCGACCACGAGTTGCACGACCTTCTGCAGCATCGTGAACCCGAAAGCGGTCAGCCCGATCTGCAGATAGGCGACGAAGATCGTCGCCAGACCTACCCGCCCGGCCTCGCCCTGGGGCTCACTGGGCAAGGTCGCAACGCGCGGTGTCTGACCTGGCGTCATCTACACACCGGTCGGTCTCCATGAGTGCGCTCCCGTCGTGCCGGATCCCCAGCGCCGCGGAGAGGACGCTCTATTCGTCGTTGTCGCTCAGCCACGCCAGCGCGTCCGCGGCGGTGTCGTTGACGGTGGCCATCTTCATGAGTCGCGACACGAGGATCGCCTCGGCGATCTCCGCCTGAGTCGCGCCGGCCTGCTTGGCGAGCTTGGACCACATCAGCGTGCAGGTGCTCGACTGCAGCGCCGCCGCCACGCCGATGCCCACCAGCAGTTTGTACTTGAGCGGCACCGCCTGGAGCTCTGGGTTCTCCATGATGGCCGCCTTGTGATCGAGATACGTTTTCTCTCCCTCAGGCGCTGCGGCGCGCAAGATGTCCATGGGACTTTCGGGTGTGTCGCTCATTCTGTCACCTTTCCTGGAGTGTTCTCGTTGCTTGGTCTTGTCTCTTCGCCTCAGACGGTCCGGTCCAATGACAACCCGATCTCGATGTCTTTGGGAAGGGCCAGCCCGGCAGCCATCTGCATGGCCTTGAACACGCCCACGGGCACGGCGCAGCCGGCGCAGCAGCCTTTGAGGTGCGCGTGCACGACCGGCATGAGGCTGCCTTCGGTGCGCGGGTCGATCTCGTCGAAAGCGTCGAAGGCGCCGTGCTCTGTCAACGCAGCAGCAAGAGCCGCAACGGTCTCGCAGTCGGTTTCGACGGTGAAGCTGACCCGACGAGCGCCTTCGCCGCTCGCCGCCACGCGCGTGCGAAAGCCGCAGATGCCGGCCTGGATGTCGGCGTGAGCCTCCATCGGTCCTACGACTCCGCGGGGAGTTTCCCCGCTTCGATCATGGCGTCTTTGACGTGCCGCCAGACGTGGTTGACGCGGTAGGCCTTTCGCAGCTCGTCGAGCAGCGGGAAACTGATCGCGTGGCCCTGACATAGGTTGCCGCAGGTCATGCAGCCGACCACGCGGTCGTCGCGGCGCGCGACAACGGAGTTGCCGTCGACCCACTCGAACACGTCCTTGGCGCAATTGAGGCAGAGGCCACAGGACACGCACTTCTTGGGGTCGATCGTCGGTCCCCAGTCGATCGCTGAATGGGCTACGCCGGCAAACCAGGGCATACAGTGCTCCTCTCATCGATCATCGTGGCTCGACCCTCTCGAAGGGTGAAGGTTCGTCTGTCGCCACCGAGCGACCGGTGACCAGCGCCTGGTGGGCGCGCTTGGCGCGCGAGCGCGGCACCGCCTTTTCGGTGAGGAAGGCAAGGCTCTCGACGAGCTCGGCGAGGCGCGTGCCGGGAAAGCCGATGACGGTCTCGGCGGGCTCCAGATCGGTCGCCTCGCGACAGCCGGAGCAGCCCATCGTGAAGTTCAGGTGCTGCTCCACGTAGGGGATGATGGTCGCGTCGACGCAGGTGGCCTGTAGCACGGCGGTGCTGCCCAACAGGCGCTCGCTGCCACGCAGGTTGACCTCGGCGAGCAGCAGCCACATGAGCTGCTCCGGCGGACCCTCGACCACCATCACGTCCGGCAGAGCCGGGGCTTCGGCCAGCGGGCACAGGGCGAGGCGTACCACGGTGCCGGGCTCGAGGCAGGCCATGCCGGCGAACATGCGCGCCCCGCTGGCGGCCTCAGCGACGATGCCGAAGCCGACGAGACCCTTGCCGGTCTGCAGGCCCTCCGGCAGCGGCTTGAAGCCGAAGGCTTTGGCCGCTGCCGGACAAGCCAGATCGCCGGCCTCCAGGATGACGCGGTCGCCGCGGCGCGCCTTCATGAGGGCCTGACAGTACCGGTGGCGCTTCACCGGCGCCCAGTCAGCGAAGGGCGCCATATCGGCATCGGGCGCGAGCAGAAATACCGCCACCGGGGCGCTGGCCAGCCCCACGGCTTGCATCAAATCGTCGGCGAGGATGCGCAAGTCAGGCGCGTTGCCGCCCTGTTCGGCCCCGACTGCTTTGGGAGGGTCGTTCAACGTCATGCTGCCCCCTACCGCCGCTGCGGCGCCGGCTCGTATCCCGAGCACGGGATACACACCGGCGCGCCGTCCTTCATGCGCATGTAGCGATCGAACACATACTCGCCGCACTCGTTGCAGAGCGTCTTGTTGAACGAACCCTTTACAGGCGAGTGGGTGAACTCGGGCAAGTCCTGCACGATGAACACGTCGTCGTCGGACTGCTCATTGGTCCAGGCGATCACCTCGTCGGTGACCTCGGCCGGGATCTGCGACGGCTCGACGCCGCGCTTGCGATACGCGAAGA
Organism: Acidobacteriota bacterium; assembly: GCA_003133645.1. Taxonomy (GTDB): domain Bacteria; phylum Acidobacteriota; class Thermoanaerobaculia; order Thermoanaerobaculales; family Thermoanaerobaculaceae; genus RBG-13-68-16. The sequence goes on from PKYI01000118.1 coordinate 12,709, forward strand.
ACTCGAACTGACCGAAGCCGTCGAGGAACGAAGGCTTGAGCGCGTAACGCACGGCGCCCTTCTGCGGGTGGTAGAAGACGGCGGCGAGCTTGCCGTAAAAGGTCTTGGCCATGACCACCTTGCCGTAGGTGGCGCCGGTCGCCACCTGCAGGCCGTCGGCCATGCAGGTCTGGGGGTGTCCTTCCCCGATCTCGGGGAAGACGAAGAAACCGTGGTCTTTCTCGCGCTCCACGCCGAGCCGCTGCATGGCGAGCTTGCCCAT
>PKYI01000133.1 GCA_003133645.1 Acidobacteriota bacterium
GAACGCCGCTTCACCCGAGGGGCAAGCAAGAGCCCTCCACGCAGTGGAAGAAGAATCGGTGGGTCCGCGCGACTCGGCTAACGCCCATGGGCCAAACTGAACGGCCTCCCGCAGGGAAGACACAAGCCTACTTCGCGGGACCGCACCGCCCGGGTGAACAACCGGAATCTTCAGGGTAGAGGAGCTATTGGCGGCCGGGGATCAGGCGATCGAGGAACGGGAGGTTCTTCGCCATGTCGTTGAAGATCACCACGGCCATCAGCGCGATGATGAGCCAGAAGCCGGTGTTGAGGATGCGCTCCTTGGTGCGATCGGAGAAATCGCGCCGCAACACCGATTCCACCGCGATGATCGCGAGATGACCGCCGTCGAGCACCGGGATCGGCAGCAGGTTGAAGATCCCGAGCTGGAGCGAGATCACCCCCAACAGGTAGATGAACGAGACCGGGCCCAAGCGCGCCGCCTCGCCGGAGAAGCGCGCGATGTCGATCGGGCCCGACATCTGCTTGATGGAGGTCCGCCCCGAGAGCATGCGGCCGATCACGGCGAACGTCTCCTGGGTCATGCGCACGTTCTCGCGCACCGACTCGGCGAACGCCGCCGGCAGCGGGAGGCGCCGGAGCACGGTCGGGTTGGGTGCCGGGATCCCGAGCTTGCCCTGGCCGTCCACGTCGCGGGGTGTGGCGTGCACGGTGAGCGTCTCGGCGCCCCGCCGGATCGTGAGCGTGAATTCGCGGTTCGGGCTCGCGCCGACGAGGCGCATGACGTCGAAGAAGTGGCGCACGGCCTCGCCGTTGACCGCGAGGATGCGGTCGCCGGCCCGCAGGCCCGCCTTCTCGGCCGCGCTGCCGGGGACCACGCCGGGAACCTCGGCCGGAAGCTCCGGGGCGAGGCCCACGTACCCAAGGTTGTCGCGGGTCACCGGGCGCGGCGTCAAGGGCACGCTCAGCACCTGGTCGCCGCGGCGGACGCGCAGCTCGAGGACCCGTCCAGGCGAGCCCATGGTCGCCAGGTTGAGGTCCTCCCACGTCTTCACCGGTTTGCCGTTGACCGCGAGCACGAGGTCGCCGGCCCGGACCCCCGCCGCCGCGGCGGGCGAGGCCGGGTCCACCCATGCGACCTGGGGCGGCTTGTCTTGCATGGCCGAGACCTGCACGCCGATCACGAACGCGACGGTCACGAAGACGAGCGCCCCGATCAGGTTGGCGCCGGGCCCGGCGAGCAGGATCAGGGTGCGCCGCCAGCGCGGCAGCAGCGGCTCGGGGGCCGCGTCAGAGCTGCCGACGACGTCCGACTCGTCCGGGCCGAGCCCGTGGATGCGCACGTAGCCGCCGAGTGGGATGAGGCTGACCCGGTAGTCGGTGCCGCCGCGCTCGAAGCCGAACAGCCGCTTGCCGAAGCCGAACGAAAACACGGACACCCGCGCCGCGAGGGCACGAGCCAGCGCGAAGTGCCCGCCCTCGTGGAGCAGGACCAGCACGCCGAGCACGATGACGAGGGCAACGATATTCAGGAGCATCGGACCATCCACACCCTCACAGGGAACCTGTTGCGGCCCGGGTGAATTTCACGATCTCCTCGTCGGCCCACAGCCGGCCGCGCCCGTCGGCGGCGAGGACGTCGTCGAGCGAGCCGAGCGCGTGTGCCGCGGCCGCCTCGCGGCCGATCGCGGCCTCGACGACGCCGGCGATGCGCGCGAACGGCAGCCGTCCGGCGAGGAACGCCGCGACCGCGACCTCGTTGGCGGCGGAGAGCACGGCCGGGACCGTACCGCCCGCGCGCAACGCCGCCCGCGCCAGGCGCAGGCAGGGGAAGCGTTCCTCGTCGACCGCCTCGAAGTGCAACGCCCCGAGTGCGGCGAGGTCGAGGAAGCCGAACGGCGACGGGAGGCGCTCCGGGTAGGTGAGCGCGTAGAGGATCGGGAAGCGCATGTCGTTGACGGAGAGCTGGGCGATGAGCGTGCCGTCGTCGTACTCGACGAGCGAGTGGACGCGGCTCTCGGGATGGACGAGCACCGCGATGCGCTCCTCGGGCACGTCGAAGAGGTGTCGGGCCTCGATGATCTCGAGCCCCTTGTTCATCATCGTCGCCGAGTCCACGGTGATCTTCGCGCCCATCGCCCACGTCGGGTGGGCGAGCGCCTGCGCCACGGTCACATCCTCGATCTGCGCCTTCGAGTAGGTGCGGAACGGCCCCCCTGAGGCGGTGAGGATCAGGCGGCGGACGCTCCCCGCCGGTCCGACCCGCAGCGCCTGGTGCAGCGCGTTGTGTTCCGAGTCGATCGGGAGGATGACGGCACCGCTCGCGCGCGCGGCGGCGATCATCAGCTCGCCGGCCGCCACCAGCGTCTCCTTGTTGGCGAGCGCCACCTCGCGCCCGAGGGTGAGCGCGCGGTAGGTCGGCACCAGGCCGAGCGCGCCCACGAACGCCGCGACCACGGTCGTGGCGTCGGGGTGGGTCGCCGCCGCTTCGCGCCCCGCAGCCCCGGCGACGACCTCGACTCCCGGGAACGTCCGGCGCAGGTTTGCGGCGTCGGCCTCGTCCGCGACGGCGACCAGGCGCGGGTGAAAGTCGCGGACCTGCGTTTCGAGGACGGCAAGGTTGCGGCCGGCGGCGAGCGCCACGACCGAGAACTTCTCCGGGAAGCGCGCCACGGCGTCGAGCGTGGCGGTCCCGATCGAGCCGGTCGAGCCAAGGACGGCGAGGCGCTTCAACCGGAAACCCCGAGCAGGATCATCAGCGCCAGCACGAACGGCGCGGCGAAGTACAGCGAGTCGGTGCGGTCGAGGAAGCCGCCGTGCCCCGGGATCAAGTCGGAGGAGTCCTTCACGCCGGCGTCGCGCTTGAACACCGACTCCACCAGGTCGCCGACCGGGGCGAGCAGGGCCAGGGCGACGAAGAGCGCGACCGCGGTGCCCACCGCAAGCTCGCCGAAGAACACGGTGCGGCAGAACCACACGCCGAAGGCGGTGAGGACGATGCCGCCGGCGAGGCCCTCCCACGATTTCTTCGGGCTCACGTGCGGGGCGAGGCGGTGCTTGCCGAACGCGCTCCCGAGGTAGTACGCGCCGGAGTCCCCGCCCCAGATCGCCACGCAGTGGATGAGCACGACCTTGACGCCGAGGTCGTTCGGGAAGGACGTGCGCATCAGGCCCATGGCGCCGCCGGTGACGAGGAAGTAGAGAGCGGTAAACGTGGCGCCGGTGATCGCGGCGGCGGCGCCGCCGATCGGGTAGTGGCCGAGGAGGTACACCGCGGGCATCACCAGCAGCACCAAGGCGAGCACCGCTCCGGCCTTGTGCAGGCCCATGATCCACAGCGCCGGGAGCGTCAGCCCGAGCGTCACCAGCGTCGGCACCAGCGGCGCGGGCTGGCCGAGGCGGCGCAGCAGCACCAGCAGTTCGCGCGCCGAGAGCATCGTGATCGCCCAGACCATGACGAGGTACACCCACGCCGGCAGGAAAATGATCGCCGCCAGCGTGAGCGGCATGAAGACGAACGCGATCGTCTCGCGCTGGCCCATCAGTCGCTGCCCTCCTCGCCGTTGTCGTGGCCGGGCTCGACCACGCCCCCGTACCTGCGCTCTCGCCGGGCGTAGTCCGCGACCGCGGCGAGCAGGTCGCGGGTGGTGAAGTCGGGCCAGAGCACGGGCGTGAAGTGCAGTTCGGCGTAGGCGATCTGCCAGAGCAGGAAGTTGGACACGCGCAGCTCGCCCGAGGTGCGGATCAACAGGTCGGGGTCAGGGAGGCCGGCGCTGGCGAGGTGCGAGCCGACCCACTCCTCGTCCACCGCCTGCGAGGTGACAGTCCCGGCATGCGCGGCGGCGACGGCGGCCCGCACCATGTCCACCAGCTCGGCACGGCCGGAGTAGTTGAGGGCGATCTGGAACACCAGGCCGGTGTTCCCGGCGGTGGCCTCGACGGCGCGCGCGAGGCTCGCCTGGATCTCCGGCTCGAGCTCCGCGAGCCGGCCGATGGGGCGGAAGCGCACGTTGTTGTCCACCATCGTGCGCAGCTCCTTGGCCAGGTACTCCTTCAGCAGGGCCATGAGCGTGCGCACCTCCCATCGGGGGCGCTTCCAGTTCTCGGTGGAAAACGCGTACAGCGTGAGCGCCTCGAGCTCGAGGCGGGCAGCGGCCTCCACCGACTCACGTACGGCGCGGATGCCGGCGCGGTGCCCTTCCACCCGCGGCAGGCCGCGCTGGCGGGCCCAGCGGCCGTTGCCGTCCATGATGACGGCCACGTGGCGCGGTAGCGACTCCGGTGCGAGCCGGTCGAGGAGTTCGCGCTCGGGAGTGCCTGGGGCGGCGAGTCGATCCAGGTCCTTCATGGGCCGTCGAAGTCTAGCACGCAGGGAGACGGGCTCGTTGCGATAGGCAACAGGGGAGGAAAGGTGAAGAATTGAGAGTGAAGAGTGAAGAGTTAAGAGTCAGGAGGCAAGAGGGAAGAAGGGAAAAGGGAGAGGAATGACGGAGACGATCCCGTCTTTCCTCTTCCATCTCCCGTTTTCCCTTGTTGTCTCTTCACTCTTCACTTTTCACTCTTAACTGTTAACTCGGTGGTGGGGTGGGGGATAAACCACCCGCTCCAGGGTGAGGCCATGCGGCGGGGCGGTCGGCGCCGGCGGGCGCGTCCCCGGCTCGCGGACGAGGGCTGCGAACCACCCGGGCGGTTGGGCGCCCCGGCCGACCTCGATGAGGGCGCCGGCGATCCGCCGCACCATGCCGCGCAGGAACCCGTCGCCCTCGACCACGATGTCGAGCCTGCGCCCGCGGCCGCGCACGCCGATCCCGGTCACGGTGCGGACGGTGCCGCGGCGCCCGTGCCCGGCGTGGCCGGCCAGCGCGAATGCGGCGAAGTCATGCTCGCCGAGAATGCTCGCCGAGGCGGCGGCGATCGCTGCCAGGTCGAGGGGGAACTGCACGGCGAGGCGGCGTTGCGCTTCCCACGGCGGAAGCGTCCGCATCCATGCCAGCCGGTAGCGGTAGCGCTTGCCCGTGGCGCTGGCGCGCGCGTCGAACGACTGCGGCACGGACCACGCCCGCAGGACCCGTACCTCCGGAGGGAGCGCTCCGTTGAGCGCCCGGACGATGCCGGTACGGGGGATCGCGAGCGGCGGCTCGAAGTGCGCGACCTGGGCGGCGGCGTGGACGCCGGCGTCGGTGCGCCCGGCGCCGACCGCGCGCACCGGGCGCCGGTAGAGTTCCTCGAGCGCCCGCTCCAGCTCCCCTTGCACGGTGCGCGTGTCGGGCTGGCGCTGCCACCCGGCGAAAGCGCCGCCGAGGTAGGCAAGCTCGAGGGCAATCCGCGGCGGCCGGTCCATGCGCGTATTATGACCGGCCCCGGCAAGATCCGGGGGCCCGGCGAGGCGTACAATCGCCGTCAGCAACTATTACGGGAGCGATCTATGGAGACCCTGCGGGACCTCTTCGAGTACGTCGTCGCCACATATCCGGCGCGCAAGGAGCTACTGCGCATCCGCGCCGGGAAGTCGTGGCGAGCGTACACGGTAAAGGAGTTCGAACGCGCCACGCGCGAGACTGCGGCGCGCCTGGCGGGGGCCGGGATCGGACCCGGCGACAAGGTGGCGCTGTTCGTCGAGAACCGGCCGGAGTGGCACATCCTGGACTTTGCCTGCCACTTGCTGGGCGCCGCGTCCGTCCCTCTCTACGCGACCTTGCCCGCGAACCAGGTCCGCTACATCGTCGCCGACTCGCACGCCAAGCTGCTCGTGGTTTCGGGGAAGGAACGCGCCCGCACGGCCCTGGAGGCCGTCTCAGGTCTGTCCGGGGTGAGGCTTCTCGGCGTGGACCGCGGCCTCGCCGACGGGCTCGAGTCGGTCGGCGAGCTGGCGCTGCCGCCGCACCGGCGCTGGCCCGAGCCGCCCGCGCTGTCGGGCTCCGACCTGGCGAGCCTGATCTACACCTCGGGCACGACCGGCGAGCCCAAGGGCGTCATGCTCTCCCACCGCAACTTCATCTCGCAGGTGAAGACCGTCCGCGAGCTCTACCCGATCACCGAGCGCGACATCTGCATGTCGTTCCTGCCGCTTTCGCATGTGTTCGAGCGCACGGTGGACTACGTCTTCTTCGACCGCGGCGCCCAGATCAACTACGTGGAGTCGATCGAGCGCGTGGCGTCGCAGCTCACCGAGATCCGCCCGACGATCATGGTCTCGGTGCCGCGCCTGTACGAGCGCTCCTACATCAAGATCATCTCGAAGGTGCAGCAGGAAGGCGGCGCCAAGCGCCGCCTGTTCGAGTGGGCGGTGCGGGTCGGGCGCGAGGTGCGCGGCGCCCAGTGGCGCGGCGAGCGCGCCTCTGCGTTCGCGCGCGGGCAGTTCGCCGTGGCGCGTTCGCGGGTGTTCTCGAAGGTCCTCGATCGCCTCGGCGGCCGTCTCCGCTTCTCCATTTCGGGCGGCGCGCCGCTGGCGCGCGAGGTTGCGGAGTTCTTCGACATCGTCGGCCTGCCGATCCTGCAGGGGTACGGGTTGACCGAATCCTCCCCGGTGATCGCGGCCAACCGCCTCGACGCGAACCGCCTGGGATCGGTCGGCCAGGTGTTCCCCGGCATCGAGGTGCGCATCGCGGCCGACGGGGAGATCCTCACGCGCGGTCCCAACATCATGCTCGGGTACTGGGGCAAGCCGGAGGCCACCGCGGAGGCGGTCGACGCCGGCGGCTGGCTGCATACCGGCGACGTCGGCTACCTCGACGGCGACGGCTACCTGTTCATCACCGACCGCAAGAAGGACATCATCGTCACCTCGGGCGGCAAGAACGTCGCCCCGCAGCCGATCGAGGGACGCCTCGGCGCCACCCCGTACATCACCCAGGCTGTCCTGATCGGGGACAAGTTCCCCTACCTCACGGCGCTTGTGGTGCCCAACTTCGAGAACCTGCAGGCGCACTTCGCGTCCAAGGGGGTGACGGGCCTCGCCCAGGACGAGATGGCGCAGCACGACGAGACCCAGGCGCTGGTGGCCGCCGCCGTCAAGCAGGTCAACGGCGATCTCGCCATTCACGAGCGCATCCGGCGCTTCACGATCCTGGACCGGGAGCTCTCGCTCGAGGAGGGGGAGCTGACGCCGACGCAAAAGGTCCGCCGGCGCGTGGTCGCGGAACGCTACGGCGCGCTCATCGAGCGCATGTACCTGAAGACCCAGCGCGCCGGCGGGTACGACCTCTCCGAGTGAACGACAGTGAAGAGTTGAGAGTGAAGAGTGAAGAGTTGGAAGAGCTTCTTCTCTTGCCTTTGACTCTTCACTCCTAACTTTTCACTCTTCACTGTTTTTCGATCACGCCGTGCTTCTTCGCGACCTCGACGAACGCGGCGACGGCAAGGTCCAGGTCCTCGCGGGTGTGGGCGGCCGAGACCTGCGCGCGCAGGCGGGCGTGCCCCTGCGGCACGACCGGGAAGCCGAAGCCCGACACGTAGACGCCGCGTTCGAGGAGGTCCTTGCCCATCGCCATGGCGAGCGCGGTGTCGCCGACGATCACCGGGACGATCGGATGGATGCCGCGCGGGATCCGAAAGCCCGCCGCGGTCATCCGCTCGCGGAAGTAGCGCGCGTTCGCCTGCACCGTCGCCGTGCGGGAGGGGTCCTCCATGACCATCCGGAACGCCTCCATCGCGGCGCCCACCACCGCCGGCGCGAGCGAGTTCGAGAACAGGTAGGGGCGCGAGCGCTGGCGCAGCGTCTCGACCACCGCTCGCGGGCCGGTGACGTAGCCGCCCATCGCCGAGCCCATCGCCTTGCCCAGGGTCCCGGTGTGGATCGGCACCTTCCCCCAGACGCCGAGTTCCTCCGCGGTGCCGCGCCCGCGCGCGCCGAGCAGCCCGGTGGCGTGGGAGTCGTCCACCACGAGCACCGCGTCGTGCCGCGCGCAGGCGGCGATGATCTCGGGCAGCGGCGCCAGCTCCCCCTCCATCGAGAACACGCCGTCGGTGGTCGCGAGGACGAAGCGCGCGCCTTCGCTCCGCGCCTGCTCGAGCTTGCCTTCGAGGTCCGTCATGTCGTTGTGCTTGTAAACGTAGCGCTTGGCTTTCGCGAGCCGGATGCCGTCGATGATCGAGGCGTGGTTGAGCTCGTCGGAGACGATCGCGTCCTCCGCGCCGGTGAGGGTGGCGAAGCACGCCTCGTTGGCGTTCCAGCACGAGCCGTACAGGATCGTGTCGTCGGTCTCGTAGAAGCGCGAAATCGTCGCCTCGAGCTGCTTGTGCAGCGTCTGCGTGCCGCAGATGAAGCGCACCGACCCCATCCCCGCGCCCCACGCCTCGACCGCCTCGACCGCCGCGCGGCGGATGCGCGGGTGGTTGGCCAGCCCGAGGTAGTTGTTCGAGGTGAGCATGACGACGTCGCGGCCGTTGACCCGGACGCGATGGTCCTGCGGCCCCTCGAGCGCGACTTCAGTCTTGTAGGTCTTCGCCTCGTGCAGCTTGTCGATCTCTCCGGCGAGGTGCTTCAGAAACTCGTGCATGAGTCCTCCTGTCGGCAGCTCCCGGCCGCCGCGCGCCGCGGGCGGCCGGACGCGCCCGTTGTGGTCTAACCGTCGGCTGCAACAAGCGCCGTCAACGCCTCCGGCGAGGCAAGGGAATCGAGAAGCACGTCGGGGGCGAGCGCGGCCAGTTCCGCCTTGGGGGTCTTGCTGCTCGCCACCGCGACCGACCACGCGCCGCCGGCCCGCGCGCAGCGGATGTCCGCCTGGGCGTCGCCGACGACGACGGTGCGGGTGCCGGGGAACTCCTCCCCCCAACGCTCCCGCGCCCTGGCTCTGGCGACCGGCACGAGCCGGTTGCGGTCCTCCTCGTCGGAGCCGAAGGCGCCCACCGCGAAGCGGCCGGCGAGGCCCGCGGCCGCGAGTTTGATCTCGGCGCCGGGGCGGATGTTGCCGGTCAGCAGGCCGAGCGCGATGTCGCCGCGCCCCGCGAGCGTCGCGAGCAACTCCCGGACGCCGGGCAGGACGCGTGTGTTGGCGCCGGTGAGGACGGCGGCGATGTGACCGCAGTAGCGATCGAACACCTCGGAAAGGCGCGGCGCGACCTCACTGCGTGCCAGGCCGGCCGCCGCCATCAACTCGAAGACGGCCTGCGGGTCGGTCTTGCCGGCAAACGAGTAGCCCGCGATCGGGCCCGCCGTGCCGAACGTGTCTCGCAGCGCGACGCCGATCGCCCTCCCCGCCTGTCCATCGGTGGAGAGCAGCGTTCCGTCAACGTCGAAGAGGATGAGCCGGAGCAAGGTATCCGCCCGGCGGATTCTACCACCGAGCGTGCGCTCGCGCGCGAAAATTGACAGTGCGAGCGCGGTTCCCGTAGCATCTCACGGCTGGAAGGAAGCGGGCCTGGAGTGCTGACGGGGTTCAACACGGAGATCGACTACGAGGGCGTGACCTATCACGTCCAGACCGAGGACCGTGGCGCCTCGAAGCCGCTCATCGAGTCACTAGTCTACGTCAGGGGCGAGATCCTCGCCACGCGGCGCACGGCGTACGGCGACCTGCTCCAGGCCGGGGCCGAGATGGCGGCGATCCAGACCCTGATGGAGCGCCAGCACCGCACGATCGTGGACGCGGTCCGCTGGGGACGCATCGACCTGCTGATCGAGCCGCCGGTGGGGGGGGCCAGCGACACCACCGTCAGCCGGCGCTCGCCGGTCGCGGGCCATTTGGGCGGCGGGCCGACCGACGCGGCCAGCCTCCCGCAGAAGACGCTCGATGAGGTCATCGCCGACTGGCTGGCGGAGCAGCAGCGCGGGGAGCGGGTCCGCCTCCGCGTGGTCGGCGGCGAGAACCTGACGTTCGGCGCTCCGTTCGCTCTCGAGGTCACCATCCAGACGACGCCCGGCGAGGCGCCGGTCGCGGGTGCGCAGGCGACCGCGCGCTTCCTCTCCACCACGATGAAGCCCACCGGACTCGCCGAGGGCACGAGCGACGAGACCGGCACCGTGCGGCTCAAGGGTACGATCCCCAAACTCGACAAGGGCCAGGGGCTCCTGGTGGTGGCCGTCCAGCACCCGCGCGGCAACGACGAAGTCAAGTTCCTCATCAGCCGCTAGAGACCGGGCTCCGGGGTCCGGGGTCCGGGGTCAATTTCTTTCAGAACCAATGACACTAGCAGTTCCGTACTTCCTTGCGGTGCCCGGTGCCCGGTGCCCGGACCCCTGTTTCTACGCTTCCATCCTCCCCTTGAAGAACGACTCGATGCCGGCCCTGACGATCGACGGATTCTCGCGACAGCGGCGGACGGAGTACGGGTACCAGTGCGAACCGAACGGGACGTAGACCCGGAGCTTGTGGCCGCCGCCCGTGATGATGCGGCGCAACTCGGGGTCGACGCCGAGCAGCATCTGAAACTCGTAGCGGTCGGAGGCGATCCCGAGGCGCCGGATCATGCCCAGGGCTTCGCAGACCAGCCACTCGTCGTGGGTGGCGACCCCGACGTACGCGCCGCCCGCGAGGAGCGCGCGCAGGGCGTGCACGTAGGCGTTGCGGATGATCTCATGCTCCTCGTAGGCGATCGGGCGCGGCTCGAGGTAAATGCCCTTGCACAGGCGGACGTTGGCGCCGTCCGCCGCGAGCGTGGTCGCGTCCGCGAGGGTGCGCCGGAGGCGGGCCTGCAGGACCACGCCGGTACCGCTCGGGAAGCGCGCGATCAACTCGCGGTACAGGCGCAACGTGGCGTCGGTCGTAGGGGCGTCCTCCATGTCGATGCGCACGAAGATCCCCCTGGCGTGGGCGCGCTCGAGAACCGCCGAGACATTGTCGCGGCAGAACGAGTAGTCGATGTTGAGCCCCATCTGTGTGGGCTTGAGCGAGATGTTGGCCGGCAGTCGCTCGGCGGCGATCGTCTCGATGACCTCGTGGTACGCCGCCACCGCGGTCGCGGCATGCGCGCGCTCGCTGACGCTCTCGCCGAGCACGTCGAGCGTCGCGCAGCACCCCTCCTGCGCCAGCCTCCGGACGGTGGCGACGGCGTCGGCGAGGGTCGCCCCCGCGACGTAACGGCGGGCGAAGAAGCGGACGATCGGTTTCGGCGTGACGGGCAAGGCGGCCCGCACGGCCGAGTCGAACACACTCATGGAATCCTCCCGGGTTGTGGCGTCCTGGCGAATGTCAGGACGTCGACCTGGTTCGCGCCGGAGCCGAGCAGCGCCCGCGCGCACGAGGCGGCGGTGGCGCCGGTGGTGAAGACGTCGTCGATCAGCAGCGCCGCGCCCGCGACGGGGCGGCGCACGGCAAACGTGGCGGCGGGGAGGCGCAAGCGTTCGGAGCGGCTCCTCCCGACCTGCGCGCCCCGGCCGCGCCGGCGCATCGCCCGCACGAACGGGAGCTCGAGCTCCCGGGCCACGGCGCGGCCGAGCAACTCCGCCTGGTCGTAGCCCCGCCGCAGCCGCCGCAGCCAGGTCATCGGCACCGCAACCACGCTTGTGGGGCGTTTCCAGCCGGCGCGGCGGAAGGCATCCGCCATCATCGCCGCGATCGGCGCGGCCAGCTCGTCCCGCCCCCGCGTCTTGAACAGGAGCACGAGATCGCGCAGCGCCCCCTCGTAGGGCCCGACGCTGGCGGCGGCGCGCCACGGGGGCGGCGCCGTCCGGCACGCCAGGCAAGGCTCGGCGGCGGCCACGTCGGGGCTGCCGCACACGGGGCAGAGCGGGCCGGTGTGACGCGCGACCCGACCCCAGCAGCCCGGGCAGATCCCGGCGCGGCTCCCGCTCCACGCGAGCGCACCGCTGCAGATCGCGCAGGTGGATGGGAGGAAGGTCAAGGCGAGGGCCTCGGCAAGCTTCGCCATGGCGGGGAAATTGTACCAGCTCCGCACGAGCATGCCACCGGCTCCGCGCGCGGCGGCCGGCAACGGCGCGCGGCGGATGCCCGTATACTCGCGACAGGAGGCGACCATGCGTTGGACGTGTGCGGCGCTGTTGGCGCTGGGCGTGGCGAGTGCTGCAAACGGGCAGGTGGCCTGGGTGGGCGCGTCGTGGGGCGCGAGCTGGGAGTGGCAGGCGCCGAGCTCGCCCAACACGAACTTCCTGCACAGCTCGGACGGCGCGCCGGCGGCGTTCGTGGCGTTTCCGATCAGCAATGGCACGCTGTTCAGGTTGCAGGCTGCCGACCTCCCGCACGTGACGGTGATCGACGGCGTTGGCTGGCCGGCGCGCTACCGCGCCTACACCGCCGGGATCGACTACCTCATCGACGACACCTTCGGGACCTCGCTGCTCTCGGCCGGGGTCGGCTCGTACAAGCTCGACCTCAAGGCGAGGCGCCCGCCCGCGGGGGTCGAGGAGACCAAGCTCGGCTGGTACGTCGGGGTCGGCGAGTGGTTCGATCTGACCCGCCGCACCCGGGTGACGGCGGAGGTCGCGATGCACCGCACCCAGCACGCCGAACGGCCGCAGATCTTCACCGCCAACCTCGGCCTGGCGTTCAGCTGGTAGCCGATGCCGCACGTGATCCGGGGCGGGCCTGCCGACCTGGCCGCCGCGTGGCGCGACCTGCCGCGCGGGCCGTGGCGGTGGGGGACGACGGTGGCGAGGGTGGAGGGTTGCTACCTGGGCTCCGGCGCAGCCTGCCTTCTGGTCGCCGGCGTGGTCGTCGAGTACGGGCGCCCGCTCCACCCGATCGTGCTCGTCACGCACGGGGCGGGTCCCACCACGGCGGTTCACCTGTGGGGTGCGGTGGCGGTGGAGCGGACCGCGGGCGTCAAGCGCTTCTTGGCGCAGGTGGCGCAGGAGCTGACGGCGTTCGGCGTCGGCGAGGTCGTGAACACGAACATCCCGGACCTCCTCGTCTGACCTGAGGCGCCGCCGGAGGCGCCGCCGGCGTCGGACCATCTGCTGCGTTGCGCTCACCCCGCTCGCATCCTCACGTAGCCTCCGGCTACGCTCCGGTGCGGCGGGGATCGCGCGCCTTGCAGCTGGCCCAACGGCGGCGGCGCGGCTACACGCCCCAAGTTGCGAGGGCCTGCCTTCGGTGGGGTGTTTGTCTTCGAGGGGGGCGCTCAGGGCTGCGCGGCCTGCGGCCGGNNGGCCGGCGCAGCCGGCTCTGACCCTAGGCTACATCTTCGCTTTGCCCGAGCCCCGGCCTCAGTCGTGCTCGACCTGCTGCAGCTGCTCCTGATGCGACTGCTGGATCTCCTGCAGCTTGTCGCGCAGCCCTCCGATCGCGCCGGGCGGGCCGCCGCCGGGAGCGCCCGGAGCGGACCGGGCGGCGGCGAGCAGGCGCCGGGCGGCGGCGCGG
>PKYI01000015.1:0-16009 GCA_003133645.1 Acidobacteriota bacterium
TGGCCCCGGCAACCGCCGGCACGCCGGCGCCCGGAAGCACGATCTCGTTGCCGGAGCCGGAGCCGAACCGGTTGGGCCCCGGGTGGAGCCAGACCAGGCCGACAAGCGAGAGCCAGCCGTCCGGGCCGGTCAGCGCCGCCACCCTGGCGGCGCGCCACGCCTCGATCTCGGCCCGGTATGCGGGGTCGACCGCCGGCGCCTTGCGCGTACAAGCCGCGGCGAGAAGGACCGCCAGGAGTGAGAGGGTCGCGGTGGCGCGGGCAGGGAAGCGACGAGGTCCGTTCATCCCGCCTTTGTACCACCGCCCCGGCTCGGCTGCTGCCGGCCGCCAGACCTTTACGGCGCGAGGAGCGCCTTGACCACCGAGTAGTCCGCGTCGCGGAGCGCTCCGGCGCGGATGCAGCGCACCTTGCCCCCTGGCGCCGCGATCACTTGCAGCGGGATCGCGCCGGTCGGCGCGCCCTTGAAACCCGCCAGCCAACGCTCGAGGCCGCCCGGCGCGGCCAGGCGCACGGAGTTTCCTGGCGCGGTTTCGGGGTTGTCATTGAGGAACTGGACGAGGTCTTGCTGGCGCTCGTCCACCGATAGGAACCAGAGGTCGAACGGGCGGCCCTCCTTGACGAGCCGGTCGTGCCAGCGCAGCAGCACCGGCATCTCACGCCGGCACGGCCCGCACCAGGTGGCCCAGACGTTGACCCAGACCCAGCGGTCGGCCGGGAGGACCGGCAGCGCTTCCCCGGCGCGGGCGGCTTCGACGCGAGGCAGCGCGAGTGCCGGCGCATCGGCCCCGGCGTAGAAGACGTCGCACCAGCGCCGCGAGTCGGGGGCTTGGCCGCTGGCGGCGACGCTCTCGGAGCGGCTCAACGCCGGTTTCTCCCCGCCGCCGCCGCACGCGGCGGCCAGCGCCGCGAGCGCCGCAACCGCGGCCAGCGCGCACCTCACAGCCGGCAGTCGATCCATGCGATGAACGCCGAGCGGTTCAGGTGCGCGGTGGTGCACGCCTCGTCGGGACGCGAGCGCTGCCATTGGCAGAACTCCTTGTCGAGCTGGGCGTACTCGGCGCCGAGCCAGAGCAGGCCGACCTCCTGGTCGAGGTCGGGGTCGGAGAACTTCGTCCTGATGTGGTCGAGGACGGCTTCGGCGCGCTTGCGCGAGAGTTCGCGGTTATAGGAGAGCGCGCCTTCGGTGGAGGCGCGCGAGACGACGAGGAAGTACGAGGCGCCGCGCTGGGCCGCGAACGTCTTGTCGAGGAGGGCGATCGCCCCGCTGTCGAGCTCCGCGCTGTCCTGGTCGAACTGGATGATCGCCGCCCGGTCGGCGAGCGGCACGAACAGCGCGTTGAAGTCGTCGCCCGACATCGCCGCGACGCTGCGCGCCTGCACCGGCTGGCAGCCGCGCTGCGAGCCGCCTTTGATGAGCCCGCACGAGGTCAGCACGCGGCGGAGGATTTGCTTGAGGGCGCCGGTGCAGTACCCCTGGTCGGAGGCGCTCGCCACCGCCGTGCCCGGTCCCTTGGCGGACGACTGCAGGTCGGCGAGCCGGGATGCGGCGCCGCGCACCCACACCGCAACCATGCCCGAGAGCAGCACGAGGACGACGAGGAAGAGCGCGAGATGGAGCTTGTTCGGTTTCACGGCATCACCTCCCCGCCCCGCCGCCGGGTTGCGGGCGGTCCAGCAAGCGCGCGAGCACGAAGTCGAGGCCGAGGTCGGTGTCTTCCTCGCACACCTTCTGCCCGCGCACGAACAGCTGCGGCGTCTGCACCGGCAGCGAATTGGCGACCACCCAGCGCAGCGAGCGGTTGAGGCGGGCCTTCACGGCCGGTCTGCCGAGGCAGCCGCCGAGTTCGGGGAACCGCTGCCGGATGAGGTCGTACACCCGGTTGGTGTCCTTTCCGGCCTCCCGCAGCTCGTCCTGGTTCGCGAACGCCCACTCGAGCACGTCGCGCGCCTGGGGGCCGGCGCACAGCACCGCCTCGGAAACCGCGCACGAGCCCGGGTGGAGCGACTCGCTCACCGTCCAGTTGCACTCCTTGTCGAGAGGGAACAGCACGATCTCGGGGTCGAGGCGCGCGCCCAAGCCGCTCGCGGCCAGGCGCTCGGAAAATCCCTTGCACGCCGGGCACAGGGGGTCGATCACCTCGATCGCCGGCACGCCGCCGGCAGGTCCGCCGAGCTTGACGCGGACGCCGTAGCGGTCCTCCGGGTGGATCAAGTCGCCGCAGTTCGCCATCGCGCCGGTGTAGGCGGGCTTGAGCGCCAGGTAGAGCAGCACCGGCACGGCGACGAAGACGACGCCCTCGACGAAGGCGATGGCGTAGGCGCCCCAGGGGACGGCGCGGCGTGGGGCGGAACGGGCGGCGCCACGGTGGGCTGCGATCGCCGAGACGAACACCCCGAGCGACGCGACGTAGATCCCGACGCACAGCTTGCACAGCGATCCGACGCGCAGCACCGCGATCGTGAGGTAGAGGGCGGAGACCAGGACTGGCAGGAGGGTGGCGGCGACGAGGAAGCGGGTCTCGTCCGGATCCCCGGTTATGCGCCTGATGAGGAGGTCCGCGGCGCGGAAGAGGAGGTAGGCGAAGACCGAGAGAGCGGCGAGGGAGATCGGGATGCCGCCCCAGGTCGAGGCGCGAAAGACGGCAGAGTAGGGGCTCATCAGCACGGCGTGGCAGCCGCTGGTGCCTGTGGTGTCGGCCGCGCCGAGACCGGGCACGAACGAACAGGTGACCGAGTGGACCTGGCGGTCGAGAAAGGCGACGAAGTCCGCGGTGGAAACCGCCGCGAAGATCGCGCCGACAAGCGCGAACAGCGCCAGCGCCACGACGGCGCCCGAACGAGGTTGGCTCATGGTCTCGGCCCTCCGGTTGCACGCATGATCAGGGGAGCAGGGCTCTTCACCCGTACGTATGGTAACACCCGGGGCGGCCCCGCCAAAGGCCGATCGGGACGCCCGCAGCGAAACGGTAAACCCTCTCGTGACCGTCTGATCCGGCGAGGTTTGCGCAGCGAGCCGCGGCGCTCGCGCATGCTAAAATGCGCCGCTTTAGCGTGTCGACAGGCGCGCATGGAGGTGACGTGGAACCGCTGGAGACGTTGCGAGCGTACCGGCGCGGGAAGCTCGAGGAGTTGCGGCGTCGCGGCGTCGACCCGTTCCCGCCCCGTTTTCCGGTGGACGGGCGCGTGAGCGAGTTGGTGGCGCGGTTCGCGGGGCACGACGCGGCGGTGCTCGAGGCGGCGCCGGCTCGCGTCCGCGTGGGCGGCCGCGTCACCGCGATCCGCACCCACGGCAAGGCGGCGTTCCTCGACCTCGCGGACGGCGACGCCCGCATCCAGGCGTATCTCAAGCGCGACGTGCTCGGGGACGCTGCGTTCGCGCTGCTCGAGACCCTCGACCTCGGCGACTTCTGGGGTGTGGAGGGTGCGCTGTTCCGCACCAGGACCGGCGAGCTGACCGTGCGCGCCGAGACCGTCACGGTGCTCGCCAAGGCGCTGCAGCCGTGGCCGGAGAAGTGGCACGGCCTCACCGACCGCGAACTGCGGGCCCGCCAGCGCTACCTCGACCTCGCCACCAACCCCGGTTCGCGCAAGGTGTTCCTCGCCCGCGCCGCAACCGTGCGGGCGATCCGCTCGTTCCTGGACGCCCGCGGCTTCATCGAGGTCGAGACCCCGATGATGCAGCCGATCCCCGGCGGCGCCAGCGCGCGGCCGTTCGTAACGCACCACAACACGCTCGACATGGACCTGTTCCTGCGCATCGCCCCCGAGCTGTACCTCAAGCGCCTGGTGGTCGGGGGGTTCGAGCGCGTCTACGAGATCAACCGCAACTTCCGCAACGAGGGGATCTCGACGCATCACAACCCCGAGTTCACCATGCTCGAGTTCTACTGGGCGTACGCCGGCTACGAGGACCTCATGGCGCTCACCGAGGAGATGGTCGCCGGCATCGCCGAACAGGTTGCCGGAACGGTCGCGCTGCCGTGGGGCGAGAAGACCATTTCGCTCGCGCGACCGTGGAAGCGGCTGGCGATGCGCGACGCCGTGCTGGCGCACTCCGACCTCGCCCCCGAGGACCTCGGGGAGCGCGCCCGCCTGGAGACGTCGGCGCGCCGCTTCGAGATCGCCGACGTCGCCCGGCTTTCCTCCGGCAAGCTGCTCGCCGAGCTGTTCGAGGCCACCGCCGAGGCGAGCCTCCTGGACCCGACGTTCGTCATCGATTTTCCGGCCGACATCTCGCCGCTCGCGAAGCGGAAGCCCGGCGCCCCCGACCTGACGGAGCGCTTCGAGCTCTACATGGTGGGGATGGAGCTCGCCAACGCCTTCACCGAGCTGAACGACCCCGACGACCAGCGCGGGCGGTTCGAGGAGCAGGTGCGCCTGGGCGGCGGCGTCGTGGACGAGGACTACGTGCTGGCGCTCGAGCACGGCATGCCGCCGACCGCCGGCGAGGGGATCGGCATCGACCGCCTGGTCATGCTGCTCACCGACTCGCACTCGATCCGTGACGTGATCCTGTTCCCCCTGTTGCGCCCCAAAGAGGGTTGATGACTGCAATTCACAGCTCACGGCCGGCGACTGACAGCGGGACGCAACCGCTGGCTCGCGGCCGGGTTGCGAGCCGTGAGCTGGCGGCCGTCGGTCGGTTGTTGGGATGGGGCGCGGCGTGAGCGTGCTGGGCTTCCTCGCGGGGCGATACCTCCTAGGGCTGGGCCGCCGGACCCACGTTGCCACGGTGAGCGCGATCTCGTTCGGGGCGATGGCCCTGGGTGCGGCGGCGCTGGTGCTGACCCTGGCCCTCCTCGAGGGCTTCCAGGCCACGATCCGGGCGCAGCTCGCCGAGGCGGGTGTCCACGCCGAGCTGCGGCCGCGCGTCGGGCGGGTGCTTCCCGGCGGCGGCTGGATTGCGCAGTTGCGGGCGCGGCATCCCGAACTCGAGGTGCGGGCGTCGAGCGGCGGTGCCGTGTGGTGTCTGGGCGGAGACGGCGCGGTCCCCGCCGAGCTGGAGGCGGTGGACACCATGTCCCGTGTGGAGGTCAACCGGGTGCTCGCGGCGCGGCTCGGGGTCGGCGCCGGGTCGGAGCTGACGATCGCGAGCCCGAAGCTGGTGTTGACGCCGCTCGGACCGATGCCGACGCGGCGCCGGGTCGTCATCGGCGCGGTGAGCCCGATGCGGCCGGACGACGACCGCGCGGTGGTGCTGGTGCCAACGCGCATCGGGGCCGCGCTGCTGGACCTGGGCGCCCCGAGGACCGTCGCCCTGCGCGCCAAGGACCCGGCGCAGGCGTGGCGGGTGGCATCGGTTGTGCAGGCCGAGATCCCCAAGGGGGTCGAGGTGGTGTCGTTCGCCGAGCTGAACCGGCCGCTGCTGGCCGCGCTGACGCTGGAACGCGTGATGATCGGCTTCGGTGTCGCGCTCGTCATGGCGGTCGCCGCCTTGAACCTCCTGTGCAACCTGGCGCTCCTGGCGGCGGAGAAGCGCGCCGATGTGGCACTCCTCACCGCGATCGGCCTGCCCGCGTCGCGGGTGCGCCGGCTATTCGTGCTGCTGGGCCTCGGCGTCGGAGCGCTGGGCGGCGTGCTCGGCACCCTCCTCGGCGGGGCCGGCGCCTGGATCCTCGACCGCACCCGCGCCCTGCCGCTGCCGCGCGGCGTCTTCATCGTTTCGCACGTGCCGTTCCGCGTGACGCCCGGCGCGGTCGCGTTGGTGCTCGGCGTCTCGATCGCGGCGGCGCTGCTGGCCTCGCTGGCGCCGGCGCGGGCCGCCTCCCGCCGTGACGTGCTGGAGGGCCTGCGCTATGAGTGACGACCTGGTCGTCGCGCGCGGGGTGCGCAAAGGGTACGGCGCCGGCGAGCGGCGGGTGGAGGTGTTGCGCGGGCTCGACCTCGCGGTCGGGCGTGGCGAGATGCTCGCGGTCGTCGGACCCTCGGGCGTCGGCAAGAGCACGTTGCTGCACCTGATCGGGCTGCTCGACCGCCCCGACGCCGGGGAACTGCTCGTGTTCGGCAGCGATGTCTCGCGCCTCTCGGTGGAGGAGCGGGCCCGCTGGCGCAACCGGCGCATCGGCTTCGTGTTCCAGTTCCACGCGTTGCTCCCCGAGTTCACGCTCGAGGAGAACGTGGCGATGCCGCTGCTCATCGCCGGCGAGCCGCGCCGCGCGGCGCTCGCGGCCGCGGCGGAGTTGATCGCCTCGGTGGGCCTCGACCACCGGCGCGGTCACTTCCCCGACGAGCTGTCGGGGGGGGAGCAGCAGCGGGGCGCGGTGGCGCGCGCGCTGGTCGCGGCGCCCGAGTTGCTGCTGGCCGACGAGCCGACCGGGAACCTCGACGCCGCGAACGCGGAAATCCTGTTCGGAGCCTTTGAAGAGCTGCATTTGAGCCGGGGTCTGACGAGTGTTATCGTGACCCACAACGAGGCCCTGGCCAGCCGCTGTGGACGCACGCTGCGGCTGTCCGGGGCCGATGTCGAGGTGGCATGCTCGAGAACCTGAGCGAAAGGGCCCGGCGGACGCTGTTCTTCGCCCGCTACGAGGCGGCGCAGGCCGGTGCTTCGAGCATCGCGCCCGAGCACGTCCTGCTCGGCCTGCTGCGCGAGAGCGACGAGGTCGTCGAGCAGCTCCTCGCCCGCTTTGCGGTCACGGGCGACGAGCTGCGCGCCGAACTCGGCACCGCTCCCGGCGGCGTCGAGGTTCAGACGCCCGGCGAGCTGCCGCTCGCCGACGACGCGCGCCGCGTCCTGCTGCTGGCCGCGCACGAGGCAGAGATGCTCGGGCAGCCCGCGGTGGGAAACGAGCACCTCCTGCTCGCGGTCCTGCGCCTCGAGTCGAGCGCCGCCGCCCGGGCGCTCGCGGCGCATGGGCTTTCGCTGCCGGCGGCGCGCGACGAGCTTGCCGAGATCTGGCGCGAGCGCGAGGCCAAGAAGGGCAAGCGGGAGCTGACGGCGCTCGCGGAGTTCGGCCGCGACCTGACCGAGTTCGCCGCGACCGGCGGCTTCGACCCGCTGGTGGGGCGCGAGGAGGAGGTCGACCGCATCGTCCAGATCCTCCTGCGCCGCACGAAGAACAACCCCGTGCTGCTGGGCGAGCCGGGCGTGGGGAAGACCGCGATCGTCGAGGGCCTGGCGCAGCGCATCGCGTCGGGACGCGTCCCGGTGCAGCTGGCCGAGCGCCGCATCGTAGCCCTCGATCTGTCGCTGGTCGTGGCCGGGACCAAGTACCGTGGCCAGTTCGAGGAGCGTCTCAAGGCGATCCTCAAGGAACTCAAGGAGAACCCCGAAATCGTCGTGTTCATCGACGAACTCCACGTGCTTATCGGCGCCGGTTCCGCCGAGGGATCGCTGGACGCGGCCAATATCTTGAAGCCCGCGCTGTCGCGCGGCGAGGTGACCTGCATCGGCGCCACGACGCTCAAGGAGTACCGCAAGTACATCGAGAAGGACCGGTCGCTCTCGCGCCGCTTCCAACCCGTGGCGGTGCAACCGCCGGACGAAGTGGCGACGCTCGGCATCCTCGAGGGGGTGAGAGAGCGCTACGAGGAGTTCCACCACGTCCGCTACACGGCCGAAGCGCTGCGCGCGGCGGTCGAGCAGTCGAGCCGCTACATCACGGACCGCTTCTTCCCCGACAAGGCGATCGACGTGCTCGACGAGGCCGGAGCGCGCGTGAAACTGCGCGGGGCGGCTTCGACCGAGCAACTCCGTTTGCGGCAGGGCGAGGCGAACCGGCTGGTGCGCGAGATGAAGCGCGCGATCTCCGGCAAGGACTTCGAGGGCGCGGTGAAGCTGCGCGAGAAGGAACTCTGGCTGCGCGGCGAGATCAAACGGCTGTCCCAGAGCCAGGCGACGCAGGTTCCCCCGGCCGAGGTGGGGCGTTCCGACATCGAGGAGGTCATCTCGTCGTGGACCGGGATCCCGATCACCACGCTGCGCGAGGACGAGGTCGAGCGCCTCGCGCGCATGGAGGAAACCCTGCGCGAGCGCATCGTCGGGCAGCAGGAGGCGATCTCCGCGATCGCGCGGGCGATCAGGCGCTCCCGCCTCGGCGTGGCGCGCGGCCTGCGGCCGATCGGCTCGTTCCTGTTCCTGGGGCCCTCGGGTGTCGGCAAGACCGAGGCGGCCCGCCAGCTCGCGCGCTTCCTCTTCCACTCCGAAAAGGCGCTCGTGCGCTTCGACATGTCCGAATACATGGAGAGGCACGCGGTCTCGAAGCTCATCGGGTCGCCTCCGGGGTACGTCGGGTTCGAGGAGGGCGGACAGCTCACCGAGCGGGTGCGCCGGCAGCCCTACTCGGTGATCCTCCTCGACGAGATCGAGAAGTCGCACCCTGAGATCGCGAACCTGCTGCTGCAGATCCTGGAGGACGGTATCCTGACCGACGCGTACGGTGACCAGGTGGACTTCAAGAACGCCCTCATCATCATGACCTCCAACCTCGGGACCCGCGAGCTGCTGGCGGGCGGCGTAAGCGTCGGCTTCACCGAGCGAGGCGGTCTGCCGTCGGAAGGGGAGATCCGGGAGACCGTGATGCGGGAGCTGAAGCGCCGGTTCCCGCCGGAGTTCCTCAACCGCCTCGACGACATCGTCGTGTTCCACGCGCTGCGGCCGGCCGAACTCCGCCAGGTGGCGCAACTCCTGGTCGGCGACGTCGTCGCGCACCTGGCCGGGCGGGGGATCACGCTCGAAGTTCCGCCGGAGGCGGTGGAGTGGCTCGTCGGCCACGCCGGTGGCGACGCCGCGGCGGGCGCGCGGCCGTTGCGCCGCGCGGTGGCGCGCTACCTGGAGGATGCGATGTCGGATTACCTGATCTCGCACCGGCACTCGGAGGGCGAGGTCCTTCTGGCTCGCGTCGAAGCGGAGCGCCTGGTGGTGGCGGCTCGGGAGGTCGTGTGCGAACAGTAGCGGCTGTGGTGATCGCTATCGTGGCCTTTGCGGCCGGGGTTGCAAGGGCCGACGATGCGGCCAAAACTGCGGCCGCCGCCGCCGGCAGTGATGCGCCGAAGGCGGCCGCACCCGCCGTCCCGCCGGAGCCCGCCAAGCCGATCGTGGCCGAGATCAAGGTGGTCGGCGGCTCCACCATCACGGCGGACACCGTCGAGTACTACCTCAACGTGTCCAAGGGCGACGTCTTCGACCCGCAGGCCATCGCCAAGAGCTTCAGGCGGTTCTGGGACTCGGGGCTGGTCGAAGACCTCAAGGTCGAGTACGAGGACATCGCCCCGGGCAAGGTGCGGCTCATCGTCACGGTGCACGAGCGCCCCATCGTGACCGAATTCGCCTTCGCGGGCAACAAGAAGCTCTCGACCTCGACGCTCAGGGAGAAGCTGGACGCCGCCAACGTGACGCTGAAGCGCAACGTCCCGCTGCGGAGTTCGGAGCTGAAGCGCATCACGCAGGCGATCATCGATGTCTACGCCAAGGAAGGCTACGCCAGCGCGGTCGTGGAGCCGGTGGTCAGCGAGGACGGCGCCAACCAGCGCAAGGTGACGTTTCGGATCGACGAGGGGGCCAAGGTCAAGATCGGCGAGATCCGCTTCGAGGGGAACAAGGTCTTCTCCGACCGCCGGCTGCGGATGGCGCTCAAGAAGACGAAGCAGAAGTCGATCATCCGCATGTTCAGCAAGAAGACGATCTGGAGCAAGGAAACCTGGGGCGAGGACTCGGAGAACCTCAAGAAGTTCTACATGAACCACGGCTACAAGGACATCGTCGTCGGCGAGCCGAAGGTCGAACTGATCGCACGCAACCCCGGCGGGAAGACCCAGAAGGAGAAGAAGTTCCGGATGGTGGTGACGATCCCCGTCCAGGAAGGCAAGCAGTTCAAGATGGGCAACCTGTCGATCACGGGCGCGACGGTGTTCCAGGCGGATGGACTGCGCAAGCTCTACGAGGTTAAGCCCGGCAAAACCTACAACTACTCCAAGGTCGAGGACGGCAACGAGGCCGTGCGCAACCTGTACCAGGCGCGCGGGTACATCTACTCGTACACCAACCAGGCGCTGGTGGAGCGCAAGGACAAGCCGGACACGGTGGACGTCGTCGTCAGCGTCTACGAGGGCGACCGCTTCCGTCTCGGCCGCCTCGAGTTCGCCGGCAACACCAAGACGCAGGACAAGGTGATGCGGCGGGAGATCCGGCTTTTCGAGGGCGACTGGATGGACATGTCGCTGTTCAAGAAGTCGATGTTCAAGGTCAACCAGCTCGGCTACTTCAAGCTGAAGGAGGACCCCCTCGATTTCAAGTTCGACGACAAGAACAAGCTCGTCAACGTGACGATCAAGGGGGAGGAGACCGGCCGCACCGACGTCCAGTTTGGCTTTGGCTACTCCGAACTCGAAGGGTTCTTCGGGCAGTTCATGTTCAACACCCGCAACTTCCTCGGCCGCGGCGAGATTCTCGGACTCGGGCTGCAGTCGGGCGCGACCGGCAGGAGCTACACGCTGTCGTTCTCCGAGCCTTACTTCCTCGACAAGCGGATGCTGGTCGGCGGCTCGGTCTACAACCAGACCGTGGACTATTCCGGGCTCACCAACTCGTTGAGCGACTATATCCGCAAGGGCAAGGGCGGCACGCTCGTGTGGGGGCTCGGTGTCAGCGATTTCGGTCAGTTTTCCGTCACCTACGGCTACGAGGACGTGTACGCGAGTTACAGCGTCCTCCGCACGCTCGGACCGGACAGCCCCATCACCTACCCGCACGGGCGGCCCTTTCCGACGCCGTACACGGGGATCCTGACCGAGGACAAGTTCCACGAGGTGTATTCGGGCATCACCTCGTCGCTGACGCCGGCGTACGGCTACGACTCGCGCGACGACCCGTTCGACCCGAACCAGGGAATTTCCTACTACTTGCGATTGCGCTACGCGGGGGGCCCCCTCGGCGGGGATTTCGACTACCTCAAGCCGGAGTGGGGTGCGACGCTGTTCCATCCGCTGTCCAAGCGGACGATCTTCGCGGCCAACTTCGAGGGTGGCATCGAGAAGTCGTTGAACGGCGTGGCGATCCCCTTCTACGACCGCTACCGCCTGGGCGGAGAGCGCTCGCTGCGCGGGTTCGAGTGGTACTCCGTGCTGCCGCGCACCAAGACCGGCGCCTACTTCGTCGATGCCAACGGCGTCCAGCTCGGCGGCGACCGTTACCTGCAGCTCAACCTCGAGTACCAGATCAAAGTCGGCGGTCCCCTGAAGCTGATCTTCTTCTCGGACATCGGGAACACCTGGTACGAGACGCAGGGGTGGGACCTGGGCCTCCTGCGCTACTCGTACGGCGCCGAACTGCGGATCTTCCTGCCGATGTTCCAGGCCCCGCTGCGGTTCATCTACGGCATCAACCCGCGGCCATTCCCCGACGAGAAGAAGTCGAACTTCCAGTTCTCGATCGGAAGCACGTTCTGAGGAGCTTGCTGCTGCTAAGATCCACTGATGGAAAGCTCGCAGCGGCCGAAACCGGGGGGCGCGCTGCCCCCGCACCCGACCCTCGCGCAGTACTACGGGCATGACGCCGACCGGCCGCAGTTCGTCCGGCGCCTGTTCGATCTTGCGGCCCGTGACTACGACACGATCGAAGGCGGTATGGCGATGGGAACCGGGCGCCGGTACCGGCGGGAGGCGCTCCGCCGCGCCGGCCTCGTGGCCGGCATGCGGGTGCTCGACGTCGCGATCGGGACCGGTCTGGTGGCGCGGGAGGCGATCCGGCTGGCGGGCGATCCGCGTTGCGTCATCGGCCTCGACCCCAGTACCGGGATGCTGGCCGAGGCGCGCCGCCAGCTCGGCGTGACGGGCCTGCTCGGGGTCGGCGAGCAACTGCCGGTCCGCGCCGCGAGCATCGACTTCGTGAGCATGGGGTACGCGTTGCGCCACCTCGCCGACCTCGGGGCCGCCTTCCGCGAGTTCTTCCGCGTGCTCAGGCCGGGCGGCGTCGTGTGCGTGCTCGAGCTCACCAGGCCGGCCAGCCGCGCGGGTTACGCGGCCCTGCGCTTCTACATGCGGCGGATCGTGCCGATCTTGACGAGGCTGCGTACCGGCAACGTCGAGGCGGAACTGCTGATGCGCTATTTCTGGGATACGGTCGAGTGCTGCGTACCCCCAGAGAGGATCCTCGCCGCTCTTGATGGGGCCGGGTTCGAGGACGTTCGGCGCACGCTGGCGGTCGGGCTGTTCTCGGAGTACACGGGCCGAAAACCGGGGCCGTCCCAGGTTCCCGCTGGCCCGGCGAGTCCGCCGGAGCCCGACAACTTTTTCGCGCGCAGAATGATGCGCTAAGGCGTCGGGGTCGGCCGGGGAACGCCACCGGCCTCACCAACGGCTCGTCGCTCGCCGCTCGTCTGCTTGATGAAACCGGCGACCGTCAGCACGCCGGGGGTGCCGCTCTCGGCGCCGGCGCCGGCGCCGGCGCGCTCGCGCACGTCCTCTGACCGTGATCGCTTCGGGCGGCCGTGCCAGGCGCCAACCGGAGGCGCCGCCGAGGAGGATCGGCGGGACCGCGGCGAGACGCGCGAGTAGGTCATCGCCCGCGTGCCCGAGCAGCCGGACCACGGCGTCGGTGGACAGGGTGCCGTTGAAGTGGACCGCGGCCAGGAGCTCGAGCAGCGCGCGCAGGCCGTCGGTTCGCGGCGCCGGCGTGACGTGCCCGATGACCCATGACGCCTCCGCCCCGAGCAGAATCGCGAACCAGAGCAGGAAGAGCGAGACCAGGAAGAACAGGAGCATGGCCAGAGAGCCGTAGACGACGTTGTTGAAGTTGCCGGCAAGGCCGAAGTAGGTCTGGAACGAGAGGTGTAGGACGGTCAGGGCGAGGGCGCCGACCCCCGCGCCGGCGGCCGCCGCGCGCCAGGACACGCGCGTGTGCGGCACCCAGCGGTAGAAGGCGGCAAGCGCCACCCCGGCGAGCAGCGCCGGGAGCGGCCGCATCAGGGGCGCCACCACGGGGTACCAGAAGCGCGACGACAGCCAGTACAGGCCGGAGAACAGCGCCGCGAGCAACAGGGGTCCGGTCACGACCACGGTGGCGATCGAGACCAGGCGCACCTCCCAGCGGCGGCGGCGGGGCAGGCCCCAGATCGCGTTGATGACCTCCTCGACCTGCCAGAACGCGTTGAACGTGATCAGGATCGAGATCGCCACCGCCGCCCACCCGAGGGCGGCGGTGCGCTCGGCGAAGGCGGCAAGGGTGGCCTGCACGTGGGCGGGAGAGAACGGCAGCACGGCGGCGATAGCGGTGACGACCTTGGCGGCACGTTCGGGCTGCACGCGTCCCACCATGACCAGCGCCACCGTCATCACCGGCACGATCGAGAGAAGCGTGGTGTACGCGAGCGCTCCGGCCCGCAACATCAGCTGGTCCCGGTATTGCGCGCGGGCGAGCTCGGCGGCGAAGCGGGCAAGCCCCCGCAGCCACCGTCTCAAAGCGTCACCGTCTCCTCGAGCGCGGGAACGACACAGCGCCAGCCGAACCGCCCGGCGAAGCGGTCCGCCAGCGCCTGGCTCGCCTCCGGCTCGCCGTGGGTCACGAAGACCTCTTTTGGCGCGGTGGCGGGCCCGCTTGCCCAGATCGTCAGCTCGTCGGCGTCGGCATGGGCGGAGAGGGAGGGAATGCTGCGGACCTGTGCCCGCACCGGGATCATCTCCCCGAAGATCTTGACCTCGCCCTCGCCCTCGAGGAGCCTGCGCCCGCGGGTCCCCTCGGCCTGGAACCCCGCGAACACGACGGTCGTGGCCGGGTCGGGGAGGCGGTGCTTGAGGTGGTGGAGGATGCGGCTTCCGGTCGCCATCCCCGACGCCGAGATGATGATCGCCGGCCCCGCGAGCGAGTTGAGGCGTTTGGATTCGTCCACCCGGCCGACGATCTCGAAGTTGGGCGGCACCAGCGGGTCCACGCCCTCGCGCATGAGCGCGCGCATCTCGGCGTCGTGCTCGAGCGCGCAGGAGCGGTAGGCAACGGTCGCCTCCCGCGCCATCGGCGAGTCGAGGAAGATCGGCAGTGGCGCGATCGACTCGTCCTCGACCAGCTCTCGCAGGAAGTAGAGCAGCTCCTGGGTGCGGTCGATCGCGAACGCCGGGACGAGGATGATGCCCTTGCGGGCGGCGGCCTCGTTGACCACCTCGGCGAGCTGGTCGCGGGGGTCGCCGGGGTCGTGAAGGCGGTTGCCGTAGGTGGACTCGACCACCAGGTAGGTCGAACCCGGGTAGGGTTCCGGCTCCCGCAGGATCGGGACGTCGTAGCGGCCGACGTCGCCGGAGAAGTAGACCGTGATGTGGTCGCCACCCGCCACCTTGACCCGCAGCTCGACCGCCGCGGCGCCGAGGATGTGCCCCTGCCGGTGGTAGCGGAAATCGATGCCGGGCTTGATGGTGAAGGTCTGGCCGAACGGGACTGCGGTGAGCGTCCCCAGTGCCTCCTGGGCGTCCCGCACGGGGAACGGTTGCCAGTTGCGCAGCCGCAACTCCTTCTTGCCCTGGAACAGCCCGGCGTCGATCAGGATCCTGGTGCCGTGGACCTCGACGAGGTAGCGCGAGCCGGTGACGGTTCCCGTGGCGCCGAGGAAGGTGAGAATGACCATGGGGGACTTCGTACCATACCCGGTGCCGGCCGGCCGTTCAAGGCGGCGCTGCATGTCCTTCGGGCTGCGTTCCTTGCGCCACCGAACCAGGGGGCGTAGAATTGTTGCTATCAGGGATTACCGGGAGGTGCCCATGACCACTGCGAAGAGAACTTCAGACGTTGAAGAGAAGATCGACCAACTCGAGGGTGCAGTGCACGACGTGCTCGAGGGTGCCAAGGAGTCGATCGCGCAGGCCGAGGGCTCGATGGAGAAGGCCAAGGAGGCGCTCGGGGAGGGGTACGGGAAGTTGCGGTCCCGCTCCGCGGAGGCGTACGCCAAGGCCCGCGAATATCTGGCCGAGGCGCGCGCCGCGCTCGAGACCGCGCGCGAGAAGATGGGCGAGCTGTACGGCCGCTCGCGCGAGGTCGTCGAGGAGGCGTACGAGAAGGCCAAGGAGCAGCTCGACAAGCTCACGGTCGAGATCAAGAAGGGGTATGCCAAGGTCAAGGCAAAGGTGCAGGAGATCGACGTCAAGGAGGTCCGCGACGACGTCGTGGACTACGTCCGGCGCAACCCGGGCAAGTCGATCCTGATCGCCCTCGCCGTCGGGTTCGCAGTCGGCTACCTGGTGCGCCGTCGGGAGGCGTAGCATATGGATGGCGAGAAACCGCGCGACGAGCAGGCCCCGGAGAGTCCCGAGGAGGAGCACGAGCTGTACGAGATCGAGGACGACGAGGAGGATGCCGGCGCCCGCCGCCAGCGACTCAACGCCGACTTCCTCCTCGACAAGGTCATCCCCGACGAGATCGACTGGCGCGACCTCGTCCGCCGCCACCCGGTGCTCACCATCGGGGTCGCGGCCGGGCTCGGCTTCGTCATCGGCCGCTCCCGCGGCGCGGCGATCGTCGCCGGCGCGTCCGCGGCGGTCACGAGTGCGGTGATGCGCCA
Organism: Acidobacteriota bacterium; assembly: GCA_003133645.1. Classification (GTDB taxonomy): domain Bacteria; phylum Acidobacteriota; class Thermoanaerobaculia; order Thermoanaerobaculales; family Thermoanaerobaculaceae; genus RBG-13-68-16. The sequence continues at coordinate 15,482 of PKYI01000015.1, forward strand.
GCTCTCCGACGTCCTCGAGGGCGAGGTCTTCGAGTTCTAGGCGTTATCCGCCCGGGAGTTGTCCATACCCTGGTATCCAGAGTGCGATGTGGAGGGAGTTTCCCATGGCGGCTCGCCGCCGCCCCTGGCTGAAGGTCCGCACTCCCATGGCGAGCAGCCTTGTCGTGCCCCGCGGGCTTTGGCCGGTCGCTCGGTCCTGTTGGTTCTTCTTCCACTGCGTGGAGTCTTTCTTGCCGGTGCCGCGGGTGGCCGGATGCGGGCCCGGGCGCCCCGGCGCCCGAGCCCGCATGCTCCTGTGCCCGCGACCGGACAGGGCGATCCGCGCCGGGGCCCCTCGCTGTTCCCTTCGCTGCGCTCAGGGCCAGCGACACCCCGGCGCGGCTCGCCCGTCCGGGACCCGCGGGCGCAGGAGCGAGATGGCCACCCGCGGCACCGGCGGATTGACGACCCCCCCGCCCACATGTCGGAGGTCCTGCTGCAAGTCGAGGCTCCTGGCCAAGCCGAAGGTAACCAGCAGCGCCTCCACCA
>PKYI01000015.1:16092-24043 GCA_003133645.1 Acidobacteriota bacterium
CCGAGCGACTCGGCCGTAGCCCGCTGGGCAAAAGAAAAGGCCTCACGCAGTGAAAGGAAGAACACGGCGAGGGGGCGAGCAAGGCCCGAACGCCGCTTCACCCGAGGGACAAAGGGTGCGCCGCCGCGCAACCAGGAAAAGCCGGGCCGGTTCAGGCCCTGGTGCGCAGCTCTTCGAGCGCGCGCCGGACCGGCTCGGGCACGAGTCCCGAGACGTCGCCCCCCAGGTGCCAGATCTCCCGCACGATCCGCCCCGAGATGTAGGTGTACTCCTCGTTCGGGGTCAGGAAGACGGTTTCCACCAGGTTCCACAGCCGGCGGTTCATGAGGGCGATCTGGAACTCGTACTCGAAGTCGGAGACCGCGCGCATCCCGCGCAGGATCACCCGCGACCGGCTCAGCCGCATGAAGTCCACCAGCAGGCCGGAGAACGCCGTGACCTCAATCCCGGGCATCCCTGCGAGCGTTTCCGCGATCAGTTCGACGCGGCGCTCGGCCGGGAGCAGCGGGGTCTTGTCGGTGTTGCGGAGCACCCCGACGACGACGCGCGGGAAGATCGTGGCCGCTCGCCGCACGATGTCGAGGTGGCCGAGGTGGAAGGGGTCGAAGCTGCCCGCGTAGACCGCGGTGACCGGCTGCTCGCTCAAGGTTTCTCCTCCACCGCCGCCGTCGCACGGTTGTGGTGGTCGTCCACCGCGCGCACGGCGAGGACGTGGCTGCCGCGCTCGAGGGGGATCCGGAACGTCTCGTGCCTGCGGTCGAGCAGGCCGTTCTCGGGCGCCAGCGCGTGCCAGCGGTCGGCGTCGCGGTTCCACTCGACGAGGGTGATCGGCGAGAGCGCGTCGTCGACGGTGGCAATCCAGGCGTCGCCGCTGCGGGCGATCGTGACGGTCGGCGGCGTGTTATCCACGATCACCCAGCTCGAGAGCGCACTGGCGGTCGCCGGCGCCTCGGGGTTGGCGGGCGCGTCGGTCGCGGTGAGGCGGAAGCGGTACATCCCGTCCGCGAGCGCCTGCGTGTCGATGCCGATCGCCGTCGCCTCCAGGTTGTCGCGGACCTTCCACCACGTGGGGTTGCCCGCCTGCTGCACCTCGACGGTGAAGCGCAACGGATCGCCGTTCGGGTCCCCGGCCTTCCACGACAGGCTCTGGTAGCCGACGCGATAGTACTTCTTGCCGAGACGGTCCGGCACGTCACGGGCCTCGTCGTCCAGCGTCGTGAAGATCCCCGAGAGGTCCGGGTGCTGGACCTCGACGATCCGGTCGGACGGCGGCGGTCCCTTGAGGAACACCGCGCCGGGCTCGTGGACGGCGAACTCGGTGATCTCAGGCGGGAGGTTGATCTGGCGATACGCCACCACGACCTGGCCCACTCTCGACGCCGGCCCGGTCGGCTGGAGATCCACCTCCCACTGCAGGTACCGCGCCGGCGGCGCGCTCGCCGGTGCGGCCGCGCACGGCGCCGGCGCGGACCACGCGCTCCAGGTGTCGTCGGGGGTGGCAATCGTCCCGGAACGGAACCGCAGCGTGCACCCTCCCGTGGGGGGCAGCTCGCCGACGAGCGAGGCGTCGCCCCACTGGGCGGGCTGGCCGGCGTCGAGGGGCGGCGAGGCGAGGGTGCCGTGCGGCTTTCCCGACCGGTGCAGCAGCCTGACCGGTCCTTGTGTGAGGACCCAGTCGCCGCCCGCGGCGACCCTGACCACCTGGGACGCGGAGACGCTGTCGAGCTGGGCGACCGAACCGTCGACCAGCTCCCACAGCTCGCCCTCGAGCCCGGTGCCGATCACCAGGCCCATCGGTCCCCACGCCAGCGTGTCGGCGATCGGTTTCGTAAAGCGGTAGGCGGTGGTGGCGGCGCCCTCGGGCAGGATGCGGACGATCTCCGAGGTGGCGGACCCCTTCGCGGTGGCCGGCGTGGCGCTCGCACTCTCGCTCGCCGAAACGGTCACGGTCGCCTCGCCCTCCGACTTGGCCGGCGGCTTGCCGAGCGTCGGATCCCCGGTGAGTGCCGCGGCGTAGGTCACCCCGCCCGGCGCCGGCGCCAGCGCGGCGATCTCGGTGAACCCCGAGTCGTACACGACCCCGGCGGCGCCATCTCCGGTCCAGCGCATCACCAGTCCCTTGCCCGAGGTGCCGACGAGCAGCAGGTCGCCGTTGACCGCGAGGCAGCGCGCATGCCGGTCGGGGATCGTCGCGACGGTCTCGAGCCCGTTGGGGCCGAGCCGCATCAGCCGCCCGGGGTTGCCCGCCGCGACGACGAGGGCGCCCTTGTACCAGGCAAGGTCCCAAAGGTTGCCGTCGGGCAGCGCCGCTGCCTGTTCGAGGGTCCTACCGTTCGGAGCGCGCAGCAGCAGCGCCGGCGCCGCGGTCGTCGCCCACAGGGTGCCGGACGGGTCGAGGAGCAGCGCCGTGACCTGGTCCGCCTTGACCTCGCCGACGAGTTCCTTCCTGCCGTCGCGGACGCGGTAGACGCGGGCCGGGTGGCCGGTGCCGACGAACGCCGTCCCGTCGGGCGCCACGGCGAGGGCGAGGCCGAGCGGCTCGTCGAACGCGGCCACCTGCACGAGCGGCGGCAGCGGTCGCAGCGAGCCGTCGGGGAAGACCGCGACCCCGCGGCCGGTCGCGCCGGCGAGGGCGTGCGGTGTGTCGAGCACGAAGTGCCGGGTCTGCGAGGCGTGGGCCGAGGCCAGCGCGACGAGGGAGAACACGACGGCGACGGTAGGTCTCACGGCACCTCCTGGCGCGGGCGCACGGTAAGGGGGACGCGGACGAGGCCCTCGAGCGGGAACGGCTCCTCGGTGCGCTGCGTGGCGAGCACGGCCGTCGCCAGGCGCGCGAGCGCGCGGGTTCCGAGACCGGCCGCGAGGGTGGCGGACCACGACGGCGGCAGGCCGGGCTGCGAGACGCCCGGCATCGCCGTGCCGCGTTCCCGCGCCTCGACCGCGGTCACCAGCGTCGCGCTGCTCTCGAGGCGGCGCACCTGATCGAGCTGCCCGGCGTAGTCTGCCGGAGCGACGCCCTCCGCCCGCAGCCGGTACCCGGTCCAGGACGCCCCGTCGGCCACCAGCAGGTCGAGCGCTCCCTCCGCCGCGCTCGCCGGCACTCGGATCACGACCCGCCGGTGCTCGACCGGTCTCTCGTACGGCTCCAGGCGGACGTCCACGGCGAGTTCCTCCCCTGGGAAAACGACGGTGCGCTCCGGGATCGCCTCGACGATGTCGGCGCCGACCGGCTGTTCCTCCCTGACCATGGCGAGGTCAACGGCGCTGACCGCAGGGTGCGGAAACGGCGAGTTGGCGAGGAAGCTCACCACCGCGCCGGCAAAGACGGACAGGCGCGCCAATGCGTCCGGCCCGCGCGCCGCCTGCCGCACCGCGACCTCGCGCCCGTCGGAGGTGTGCACCGAAAGCGCGAGGCGCACCGACGATTCGCCGACCGCCGCCCCGCGCGCCGTCAAGCAGGCGTTGGCGAGGAAGGTGACGAGGAGCGGCTGCAGGATCGGCGTGTCGACGATCGAGAAGCGCCACGTCTTCACCCCCGTCGGGTCCTCCACCCGGACCCTGACCGCCGTCCCCTCAGGCGGCCGCCCGACGAGCGCCACGATCCCGGCCTGGCGGTCGGCGACGAGCGTCCCGAACTGGTTCCCGACCGCGAACACCTTGAACGGGCTCTGGTACGAGCCCTGGATCGCCAGGACGCGCGCCCTGGCGACCGGGAACCGCACCGTGCCCAGGCCGTAGAGCGGGTGGCCGAACGCCCACACCCGATCGCCGTCGCGGGCGGTCACGGTGCCGGCCGCGGCGAGCGACGCGTCGCCCCACACGAGCTCGACCGCCACCATGTCGCCGGCCTCGGGCGGTCCGGTGAGACCCGCGACGGTCCCGGAGGGGACCGGTTGGACCCCTGTCCCCGCGAACAGCTCGCCGGCGAGGCCGGGCGGCACGGGCAGCCCCGCGACCGCGAGGAGCGGTTGGGCCAGCCCGCGTCGGTCGGGCAGCGCGGGCAGCACGGTGCGCAACTCGACCCCCCCGCCCGCCACCGCGGCGAGTTGGGCCAGCGTCGGGGCGGCGGCGCGCACGGTTTCTCCGGCGAGCGGGATGGCGTGCATGTCGGCGAACGGCGTCACCCCAGCGAGCGGCTCCTGCGCCCACGTCCAGCCGAACGCGACGGCGCCCAGCAGCTTGCCATCCACGTACACCGGCGAGCCGCTCATGCCGGCGACGACGCCGGTGCCCGCCAGGCGGTCGTCGGCGAGGCGCACGAGAACGGCGCTGCGGTCGGGGCCCGCGGCGTCGAGCGTGCCCATCACCACCACCGGAATCTCCCGCCGCTCCCCGCCCGTCCACTCGGTGACGCAGACACCCTGCTGCCCGGGCTTGACGGCCGCTGGGTCGAGCCACGCGAGCGCGGACGAGAGCGCGAGAGGGAGAAGGAACGGAACCATAGGGCCTTATGCGGACAACGCCAGGGCCGCCGCCAGGTGGCGCCCGGTGAGCGGGAGCAGGACCGGGAGCTGGCCGAGTAGCTGGGCTAGCTCCTCCGGCAGGATCGCCTGGGCGGCGTCGGAGAGCGCTTGCGAGGGCTCGTTGTGGACCTCGATCATGAGGCCGTCGGCGCCGGCGGCGGCGGCGGCGCGAGCCAGCGGCACCACCTTGTGGCGCTTGCCGGTCCCGTGCGAGGGGTCGACGATGATCGGCAGGTGCGAGAGGCGCTGCACGGCGACGACCGCGGCGAGGTCGAGCGTATTGCGGGTGTGGTCGGCGAACGTCCGGATCCCGCGCTCGCAGAGCACCACCTGGTAGTTGCCTTCCGCCAGCAGGTACTCGGCCGCCATCAGCAGCTCCTCCACGGTCGCCGCCATGCCGCGCTTGAGCAACACCGGCTTGCGCGTGCGTCCGACGGTGCGGAGCAGCGAGTAGTTCTGCATGTTGCGGGCGCCGATCTGGATCATGTCGCAGTACTCGGTGACAAGCTCGAGGGAGCGTTCGTCGAGCGCCTCGGAGACCACCGGCATCGCGACCTCGCGCCCGACGTCGCGCAGGATCGCGAGTCCGGGCTCGCCCAGCCCCTGGAACGCGTACGGCGAGGTGCGCGGCTTGAACGCGCCGCCGCGCAGGACCTGCGCCCCTGCCGAGCGCACGGCGCGGGCGATCGCCAGCGTCTGCTCCGGGGTCTCGACCGAGCAGGGACCGGCGAATACGGCGAAGTTGTCGCCGCCGACCGGGACGCCGCTGACGTCAACGACGCTGTTCTCGGGCTTGGCCTCGCGGCTGACGAGCTTGTACGGGTGCGAGACCGGGATGACCTCGAGCACGCCGGGGAGACTCTCGAACAGGGCCGGTTCCACCGCGCCCTGGTTGCCGGTGATCCCGATTGCCACCCGCTGTGCGCCCGGGATCGGGTGCGCCTTCAGCCCGAGCGAGACCACCCGCTCGATGACCAGCTCGACCTGCTGGGGGGTGGCCCCAACCGTCATGACAATCAGCATCGTCGCTCCCCCAAGACAGAGGCTATACTAGCCGAGGCAGGGAGGTTGTCAAAGTGAAGAGGGCCGTTCTCTTCGGCGTCATGGGCGCCATGTTCCTGATCGCGGCGCAGCAGGCGTGGGCCGTCTACGTGGTGATCCTGCGCAACGGCGCCCGCGTCGTCGCCAAGGATAAGTACCAGGTCAAGGGCCCGAACGCGCTGTTCGTGAGCAAGATCGGCACCTACACGTCGATCCCGCTTTCGCAGATCGACGTCGAGGCGACCGACAAGGTCAACAGCCAAGGCCTTGGCGACGCCCAACTGCTGGCCTGGGTCGACGCCAGGAAGGTGGTGCCCACGCCGACCCCGACGCCTCCCGTGGCGGCGCTCGGCCACCTCCAGGAGGGGTTGGCGGCCAAGATCGGCGACGCTGCGCGGCCGACGCCGACCCCAGGCATCACGTTCCGCGACACCCACTACCGCGACCCGCAGGTGGAGGAGGCGTTCCAGCAGGGGCTCGAGAGCTACCACCTGTACCTGTACCGCACCAGCCAGGGGACGCAGCCGGCGTATCTGTTCATCGAGATCTCGGTCAACGGACAGCCCGAGACGCTCAAGGCGCTGATGGCGGTGGCGGAGACCTACGAGGTGCTGGCGAAGAAGGCTCCCGAGCGCATGCCCGAGCACGTCGAGGTGCAAATGCTCAACGAGTCGGGGAAGGAAGCCGGCGTGTTCCGGCTCTCGGCCGCCGACGCCGCGGAGCTGGCGACCGGCAAAGTCACCCCCGAGAACTTTTACGTGCAGCACGTGATCTTCTGACGCGGGGGTCGCGTGCGCTCCGCCACGGCCCAGCTGCGCGCGCCGGCCCTGCTCGGGGTCGGGATCGCGTGTCTTTTCTTTGCGCTCGATGGTTGTCACGCGCCGTTGCCCACCCCCGAACTCAGGTACCGGCAGGAGCGCGAGCAGGCTGTCAAGGCCGCGCTGCCCGCTGCCGCCACGGCGGACTTCAAGGGTTTCCGATTCTACCCGTTCAACTCAGCGTACCGCTTCCAGGCGATGATCGAGCCGGTGGTCCCCCCGGAGCCGCTAACGATCGCCGCCAGCAACGGCGAGCAGCGACCCGCCCACCGTGTCGGAAGGGTGCGGCTCCGCTTTCCGAACGGCGAGGCGGTGCTCTCGATCTACCAGCTCGACGACATGCGCGCCCAGTACCCGGACCATCTGTTCCTGCCGTTCCGGGACGCGGGGGCGGGGACGCAGACGTACGGCGCCGGGCGCTACCTCGACCTCGAGCGGCTGCCGGGCGGGGTCGTGAGCCTCGACTTCAACCGCGCCTACAACCCCGACTGCGCGTACGGCATCACGGGCCGCTGCCCGATCACCCCACCGGAGAACACGGTCAAGTTCGCGATCGAGGCCGGCGAGATGATGCCGCCCGGGCCTCACTGACACCGCCGTCGTCCCCGTCTGTGGCCTGTGGCGCGGGCGCCCTCGCCCGCGCACCTCTATCTCTTACCTTTTCTTGTCTTCTCTCGGCACCACCTGCGGCGTCTGCTATAAAGGTTTCTCATGCTCATCGCCACGCTGCTGCTCGCCGCCGCGCCGATGCTCCCTCCCGTCATCGCCGACCCCCGCGGCGGGGCATCGCGGTGGGCGTTCGTGGGCATCGGTGTGGGCGAGCCGGCTGCGGGCGCCGAAGGGTACCTGCTCGAGCTGCCGCCGCCTCCAGCCGCGCCCGACCAGCGCTGGCTCGAGACGGCCGTGGCGCTCGCCGCGCGCGCGGTGCCGGTGGTCGGCGTCGGGAGCGCGCCGCCTCCAGCCGCGCTGCGATCGTACCTGGACGGCTTCTGCCTCGAGCCGGCGCCGGATCTCGCGGCGCTGCCGGACCTCGAGGCCCGCCTCGGCGGTCTTCCCCTAGTCGTCACGGCAGGCGATGCCGCTGCTGCGGTCGCGGCGCTTGCCGCCGGCGCCGCCGCGGTGTTGGTCGGGCGCCCCGACCCAGCTTGGGAGCACGAGCTGGCGGGACTGCTCCCCGAACCGCAGGCGGCACGCGCCGGGGGGCGCGAGCTGCCGACCGCGATGCGGGCCGGCGACCTCGCCACCGTGGTTGGCATCCCGGCCGGCTTTTCCGGCGGCGAGGTGACGCTCCCGGGCGTCTGGTACGGTGCCGCCACGATCCTGGCAGGCGGCGCGACCCCCCTCCCGCTGCAGCGGCGCGGCGAGACTGCCGTCACGGTGCTGCCGGCGCTGCCTGGGGGCGGGGTGCTGGTGGCGGCGCGCCCGGCGGATGCCGGGCGCGCGTTCGAGAACGTCGAGGTGAGCGGCGAGCGGATGCCGTCGGCGGCCGAGGTGCTGGCGCGCCACCAGCGCGCCGCGGCGCGCCAGGAACAGCTGGCACCCCGCTGGCGGGCGGAGCAGCGCCTCCTCGTGCGCGTGTGGGTGGCCGAGTTGTCGCGCAGCTTCGAGGTAACGCTCGCCGGGCCGGCG
>PKYI01000021.1 GCA_003133645.1 Acidobacteriota bacterium
GCTGGGCGCATGCGGCGGCGCGGGGGCGGAGGCGCGCGCCGAAGCCGCCGCGTCCGCGGGCGGGTCGCCCGCGAGCACCGCCATCAGCGCGGGGTCCGCCTCCGGGTCGCGGCCCAGCGCGACGGTGTCCACCATCGCGGCCAGAGCGTCCGTGACGCGGGTCAGGAGCGCGGCGGCGTCCCGGCGGGTGCCCTGGAGGATCCCCTCCGCCGCGTGGCAGAGCTCGGCGAAAGGAACCAAGCGCAGCATCCGCCCGGCGCCCTTGAGGGTGTGCAGCTCGCGGCGCGCCTCGGCGGCCGCGCCCGCGTCTCCCTCCGCCCGGCCCGCCAACTCGGCGAGGCGTTCGAGACGGCCGCGGACCTCCCCGACGAACAGCGGGATCAGGTCGGCAAACTCAGGCTCCACCCACCCTCCGCATCCTTAAATTTTCGTCCAGCTGCGGGCGTTGACGTCGATTCCCATGACCCCGATCAGCGCGCCGCGCGCGTCGCGCACCGGAGAGGCCACGGTGAAGCAACGCTGGCCGGTGAGCAGCGACTCGTACAGCGACGTGATCACGGTGCGCCCGTCGCGCGCCACCGCCTGGAACCACGGGCGCTCCTTGGCGTTGAGGCCGGCGGTGACGGCGGAGGTGTCGGTGCCCTCGGCGACCCACTCGGGGTTGGCGGACGACGCCACCACGTTGCCGTTCATGTCGGCGACGAACGCGAGCTCGACGAACGGGCTCTGGCGCACCACCTCCTCCATCTGCGGCGCAAGCGCCTCCCAGTGCCCGGCTCGCAGCGCCGCCTCCCCGGCCCAGTGCTCCCCGAGGTGCTTGAGCGAGCGCGGCGAGTCGAGGCGGAACGACTGTGTGAGGAGCTGGATCGAGAGCGCGAGCTGGTTGAGGCGCTCGGATGTGACGGAGAAGTGCTTGAGCCCCTGCGCCATGCGCTGGATGACCTGGCTGACCTCCTTGAGGGTGAGGACGACCTGGTCGGAGGCCGTGCGCTGCTGCTGGGTGGCGAGCGAGATCTCGCGCGCCGCCCTGGCCGTGTCGGTCAGGGCGCCGCGCAGGTCGGCGATCGCGGCGGCGGCGGAGCGGGCCCGCTCGAGGACGCGCGCGGCCTCCTTTCCCCCCTCCTCGGTCGCCACCACGGTGGCGCGAATCGAGCCCGCGAACTCGTCCAGCAGCGAGCGCACCGACGCCACCGACTCCTGCGAGCGCTGCGCCAGGCGGCGCACCTCGTCGGCGACCACCGAGAAGCGGCGGCCGTGCTCGCCGGCGGCCGCCGCCTCGATCGTGGCGTTGAGGGAGAGCAGGTGGGTCTCCTGAGCGATTTCGGTGATGAGCTCGAGCACCCGGTAGATCTCCTTGGAGCGGACGCCGAGCGTGTCGGTCCGGTCCGCGATCCCGCTGATCCGCTTCTGCACCTCCTCGACGCCGTGGAGGGCGTCCTCGACCGCGGCGGCGCCGGCGTCCCCGCTCTGCTCCGACTGGGCGGCCAGGTCCGCCTGCGACGCGGCGTTGACGGCGATCTGGGCGGCCGTGCGGGCCAGCTCCTCCATGGTCGCGGTGATCTCGACCACGCCCGCCGCCTGCTGCGAGGAACCCGAGGCGAGTTCCGACGCCGTCGCATTGACGGTGCTCCCGGCGGCGGCCACCTCGATCGAGCTGTTCTGGATCTGCTGCACCAAGGCGCCGAGCGCCCGGGCGGCGCTGGCGAACGACGCCGCGAGGCGCGGGGGCAGTTCCTGCGCATGCGCGAGGGTGGCCACCAGGTCGCCGGCCTGGAGGTCGGCGGTGGCCTGCCCGAGTTGCTGTTCGAGGGCTGCCGCGGTCGCCGCCATCTCGCCGAGCGTGCGCACCTGGGCGATGTGGGGGAGGAAGACGAACACCACGTAGAGCACGAACAGCGCCGCGCCGATCGGCAGCACCATGTACGCGACCCAGTTCGGAGTGCCGTGGGTCATCCCGGCCGCCAGGCCGATCATCGCGGTCGCCCCGAAGGCGACCATCAGGAGCAGCCCGACGAGCGGGCTCTTGGGCAGTGCGTCGCTAGCTGGTGCCATGAAAACTCCTCCCTATTCCGCTTGCAGTACGGGCGGCAGCGCGGCGGGGCTCACCACCACCACCGGGGCGCCGTCGTGAATCGCCACGCCGAGGCAGCGCCCCGGCCAGAAACGGGCGACGACCGCGCCCGGCGGCCGGACGTTGAGATGCGCCGCCACGTCGAGCACGGCGTCGGCGCGCACCAGGCCTTCCCTGGTTGCGACGGCGAAGCCGTCGGCCTGCCGCACGACCTCCCGCACGGCGTCGCGCGCCAGCCCCCAGCGCCCGCCGCCCCGGGTCAGCACCACGAGCAACTGCATGCTCACGAACTCCCCAGCGCTTCGAGGTTCAGAACGCAGGCGGGGCGGCCGTCGAGTACCACCTCGCCGCCGATGAGACCGGGCCCGGCGGCGGCGACATCGGCTGGGGCGATCTCGACGATCTCGAGCGCGGCGTCGGCGGCGAGGCCGACCAGCTCGCGGGCGTCGGGCGGGCCGGCCCAGACGACAACGGTCACCGGGTTCGCGGGCCTGGCGTCCGTCGGCGCGCCGACGAGACGTCCGAGGTCGAGGACCGGGATCGGTTCGCCCGTGAACTCGGCGAGGCCGAGGAGTTCGGGGGATGCTCCCGGGAGAGGGTGGACCGGCAACGCCCGGACCACCTGCCGGACCCGGTTGATCGGGAGCGCGCACAAGTAGTCGCCGGTTTCGACCAACAAGGCGCGGAGCGACGCGGCGCCGGTGCCCGACCTGGGATCCACGCTGTCAGGATAGCACCGCGCCCGGCCGCGGTTGCGGCGTTTCCCCGACGAGTTCCTAGCAGGCTAACTGCCGGTCTGTGATCGCCCGGGACCCTCGAGCAAACGCATCACGACCTCCTTGCGCACCTTGCCGCGCTCGGAGGTGGGAAGTTCATCCACGATCACGACGCGGCGCGGGACCTTGTGCGGCGCGAGGCGCGCCCGGCAACCGGCGAGGACAGCGTGGACGGTGAGGGCGGCGCCGCGCTCAGCCACCACCACCGCGGCGACGAGCTGGCCTCGGTGCGGGTCCGGGAGGCCCGCGACCACGGCGCTCTCGACCCCGGGGACCTCCTCGATCACCCGGCGGACCTCCTCGGGGTGCACCTTCTTGCCGGCGACGTTGAGGTACTCCCCAATCCTGCCGGTGAGCGTGAGGCGGCCCCCGCCGTCGAGCACGCCGAGATCCCCGGAGAGAAATCGCCCCGGACCGAGGATTCCGGGTTCCTCGGCGGGCGGGAGTTCGGCGAGGGCCACGGCACGCGATACCACCAGGACTCGGCCTTCGGTCCCCGCCGGGACGGGACGGAGCGTTTCATCGACGATCTGCACCCGCACGCGGTCCATGGCGGGGCCCACGGCCCCCGCCTCGTGCGCCGGTTCGTTGCCGCGCTCGTACGTGATGCCGCCGCACTCCGAGCACCCGTAGAACACGTGCACCGTGTGGCCGGTGGCGGCGTGAAACGCCTCGGCGTCGCGCGGCGCCAAGGGGGCGCCGGCGGCCAGGCAGACGCGGAGGTCGGGCAGGTCGGGGAGGTCGGGGAGCGTGGCCAGCGTCCTGACCATCGCCGGCACCGCCGGAAAGTGGGCGACCCGGGCGGCTGCCAGCGTGTGGGCGAGCGCCGCCGGGAGCGCGCACGTCGGGAACGCGAGCGGCGTACCGCCGAACAGCAGCGGGATCAGGCAGTTCCCGATTCCGTACGAGTGGGTGAGCGGGATCGCGGCGGCGGTCACATCGCCGGGACCGAACCCCATCGTGCGCATGATCTGGGCCGTGTCCGCGGCGAGCTGCCGGGCGCCCACGGCCACCGCCCGCGGCAGGCCTGTCGAACCGGAGGTCAACTTGAGCAGGGCGGTGAACTCCGGCATCGCCACCGGCGCGACGTCGACCCGTGTGGCGACGGCGCTGGCCTGCTCGGCCAGGGCGATCCTTTCCCCGGCCAGCCGCTCGGTCGCGGCCACGATCCACCGCGCGCCAACGGCCTCGGCCGAGCGCTCGATCTCATCGGCGGGAGCGGCCGCATCCACCAGCGCCACCCGGGCCGGGAGCAGCCGCAGCGCGGCGAAGGCGCGCACGAACCCGATCCCGTTCGGCAACGACAGCACGACCGTGGCCCCCGGCCGGATGTGCCCAGCGTACGCGGCGCGCTGGGCCTCGATCCCGGCCGCGAGCGCCGCTCGAGTGGCGATCACCTCGCCGTCCGGACCGATCAGGGCGGGTGCCTCGCCGGCCCGGCGGGCGAGGGCGAGGAAACGGCGGACGATCGGGCAGGGCGCCTCAGCCACCGCCGCCTCGCATGCGGGCGAGCATCGCTTCCACCGTTGCCTGCGCCCGCTTCTCGTAGAACCGCTGCAACACCGACCGGACCTGGGGGTGGGCGGCAGCGATCTGGTCGAGGTCCTGGCGCGAGATCTCGATCGTCGTCACCCCGTTCCGGGCCACGATCGTCGCCGTCCGCGGCTTGCCCGTGAGGACCGCCACCTCGCCGAAGAACTCGCCGGGGCCGAGCTGGGCGAGCAGCAGGTGCCGGCCCGAGGGATCGGTGGTCCGGACCTCCACCTCGCCCTCCTCGATCAGGAACCACGAGGCCCCGCGGTCGCCCTCGCGCACGATCGTCTCGCCCGCGGCGAACGAGCGCACGGCGGTCGTGGAGATCAGCTGTTCGAGCGCGGCCGGCGGAAACTCCGCGAAAAAGTGCGACGCCGCCCGTTCCTTCTCCGCCTGCCTCGCCGTCGCGTCGGCCCCCGGCGATGCGGCCCGGTCCGCCGCGGCCGGCGGCGGGTCGGAGGCGGCCGGCGCCGTCGCGCGCTCGAGCGTGGCTCGCTGGTCGTGTTCGGTTGCCTGCTGTGCGGCGATGAAGCGGGCCAGCTCCCTGGTGACCTCCTGGCGGCCGGGGTCGAGCCGGACCACCTTGTTGATCGCCGCAATGGCGCGGGCGTAGAAGCCCTGCTCGGCGAAGTGCCGGGCCAGCCCGCGGTACACCTCGATCGCCTTTTCGTGATCCCCCGCGAGCCCCAGGATCTCGGCCTGCCGCAGCAAGAGGTTGAAGTTCTCAGGGCGGCGCTTGATCTCCTGGGCGATCGCCTCGAGCGCAAGGCCGTAGTCGCGATTGGCGAGGTAGTGGTCGAGGCTCTCGAAGCGCGGCTTGCCCTTGAGCATCACGACCACCTCAGCCGGCGGGTCAGGGCCGTCGCGGCGGCGCGCGCCTCGCGGCGGACGGCGGTCCCGTCGGCGGTCATCAGCGCCCCGTCAACGACCACGGTCCTGCCATCCACGACGACGTGTCGCACTGCCTCGACGCCTCCTCCGTATACGACCATGGCGGCGGGGTCGCCGGCCGGCTCCATCGCCCACGCTGCACAACCCAGAACGACGAGGTCCGCCTTCCATTCCGGCAACAGGCGCCCGACCTGGTCGAGACCAAGCACCTCGGCGCCGCGCCAGGTCGCCATTTCGAGCACGCTCCACGGGTCCACCGCCCCCGCGCCGCGGGCGAGGTTGTGGACCGTCCCGGCGAGCGCCATCTCGTGAAACACCGACAGCCGGTTGTTGCACGGCGGGCCGTCGGCGCCGAGGCCGACCCGCACGCCGTCCGCCAGCATCCGCGGGAGGTCGGCGATCCCGGACGCGAGCTTGAGGTTGGCGCCCGGGCAGTGGGCGACGCCGGTGCGCTGGCGCGAGAGGAGCTCGAACTCGCTCTCGTCGAGGTGCACGCAGTGGGCGAGCACCGTGTCGGGACCGGCGATGCCGAACCGGGCGAGGGCGGCGACGTTGCCGACGCCGGTCGCCTCGCGAACGGCGCGGGTTTCGTCCGGGTTCTCGCTCGCGTGCGTGTGGAGCAGGTAGCCGTGCCGGCGGGCCAGCGCGGCGGCGCCCTGCAGCAACCCGTCGGAGCACGAGAGCACGAAGCGCGGCGCGACGGCGTAACGGAGGCGGCCGCCGCAGGCGCCGTGCCAGCGCGCGCCCAGCGCCTCGGCCTCGGACAGCGAGGCGTCGGGGTCCTCGAGCAGACGGGTCGGGACCCGCTCGCCCGTGTCCATATGGCACTTGCCGGAGGTCAGACGGATGCCGAGCTCGCTGGCGGCGAGGAACACCGCATCCTGCCCGTGCGTCGTGCCCATGTCGAGCGCGGACGTCGTCCCTCCGGCCAACAGCTCCGCGACCCCGAGGCGCGCCGCCGCGGCGACTTCGTGCGGTTCGAGGGCGGCCTCGTACGGCCAGATCCGTTCGGCGAGCCATGCCAGCAGCGGCAGGCCCTCCGCCCGGTGGCGCGCCAGGCTCTGCACCACGTGGACGTGAGCCTGGACGAAACCCGGCAGCACGAGGGCGTCGGTGGCGTCGAGCAGATCCGCGCCGTCCGCCGGCAGCCCCCGGCCCACGGCGGCGATGCGGCCGTCGCGGATCAGCACATCGGCAGCGAGCGTGGCGCCGGGGGAGGTCATCGGAACGACGGTCCCGCCCCGCACCAGCAACGGGCGGTTCGTGCTCATAAGGCCTTGATTCTCGTGGCTGGCCGCTCGGCTGTCAATTCCTGGGGAAATGAGACGTGAGGCATGAGGCGTCGGCCGTGATGGGCGGGCGTCCTCGCCCGCCCATCACGGCCGAGACGGCGCCGCCTGCCGGGGTCGCGCTGTCGTGACTTCGAATCGCGAACCCCGAACGTGTGACTATACTGCCTGGGTGCGCGGTGGACTCCGTCTCGGCCTCGGTCACATGGTGGCTTTTGTCATCGTGGCGCTGGTCCTCAACGCCCAGTTCACCTGGTGGGTCGTCTACTCCCTGCGCGACAACCGCGAGCGTCTCGACCTCGAGCGGGAGCTGGTCGTGTCGCAGACCAGCCTCGCGGCCGAGCGCTTGGCGGTCCGCATGCTCGAGGCCGAACGCGCGATCGCCGAGCTGCCCCCCGGGGTGATCCCCTCGCCGACGCCGCCGTTCGCCGAGGTCCGGGTCGTGGAGGAAGCGGAGATTCCCCACAGCGCGGGCGCCCGCCCGCTCGAGCCGGGGGTGACGATCGGTTGGGTCGAGCAAGGAGGCCGGCCCGCCGTGGGCCGCTCGCTCGGCCGGGGGCGGGTGGCGCTCGCGTTCCTCGACCCGCAGGCGCCGTACCGGTGGCTCGCGGCATCGGACCCCGGCCTGCAGATCGTCGAGCGTGGCGACGTGCAGGAGGGGCGTCCGAGCGCCCCTCTCGCCGTGCCGCTCGACCGCCTCGTCGTGACGCCCGACTTCCACCACTGGCAGGAGCTGGTGTACCGGTACCGCCAACGCGTGGTGGCTGTCCTGGCCGAGGGCGCGGCGTTCCTCGTGGCGATCGTCATCGCGGTGGTGGTGCTCTGGCGCGTCATGCGCCGCGAAGGCGCGTACGAGCGCCAGCACGAGAACTTCGTGTCGGCGGTCACGCACGAGCTCAAGACGCCGATCGCGGGGATCCGCCTCGCCCTCGAGACGGTGCTCTCGGGGCGGGTGGACGACGAGGGGCGGACGCGCTTCCTCGGCAACGCCCTGGCGGACTCGGAACGCCTGGCCGACCTCGTCGAGAAGGTGCTGGAGGTGACCCGGTACACCGGGGGCGCCCACCGACTGCGCATGAGCCTGGGCGATTTCTCGCAGCTCGTCGAGGAGGAGGTCATCGTCGCCGAGCGGCGCGTCGCGGCCCGCGGCGTCGTCCTCGAAGCCGGCATCCTCCCCGCCGTCCAGGCGACCTTCGACGCCGAGGCGATGGCGATCGTGATCTCCAACCTGATCGAGAACGCCCTGAAGTACGCCCGGCGGGAAGAGCCCCGCGTCTTCATCCGCCTCGGTCTCGAGCGCGGCGAGGCCGTGCTGGAGGTGGCGGACAATGGCGTCGGGATCGCCGCCTACGAGCTGGAGTCCATCTTCAAGCCGTTCTACCGGGCCAACGACGAAGTGACCCGGCGGACCCCCGGCACGGGCATCGGGCTCTACGTCGCGCGCGAGATCGTCGAGGCGCACGGCGGCAAGCTCACGGCCGCGAGCCCCGGCCCGGGGCGGGGCGCGACGCTCCGCCTGGCGCTGCCCGGGGCCGAGGCCCTACCCGAGGAAGAACTTTCCGAGTACAGTGATGGGAACGGAACGAGGTGAGCGATGGCAAGTCGCGTTTTGATCGTCGAGGATGAGCGGCATCTTGCCGAGGCGTTGGCGCACAACCTCAAGTTCGAGGGGTATGAAACTACGGTCGTCGGCGACGGGGAGGCCGGACTCGAGCGTCTCGCCGCCGAGGACTTCGACCTCGTGGTGCTCGACGTGATGCTCCCCGGCATCTCGGGGTTCGACGTCTGCCAGCGGTTGCGCGAAGCCGGCAACCGGGTGCCGGTCCTCTTCCTGACCGCGCGCAGCGCCGACGCCGACCGTCTCACCGGCCTGCGGCACGGCGGCGACGACTACATGACCAAGCCGTTCCTGCTCGAAGAGGTGGTGCTGCGCATCCGCGGCATCCTGCGGCGGCAGGAGTGGTACCAGACGCCGGTTGCCGAGCGCGGGATCTTCAAGTTCGGCGACAACGAGGTCAACTTCCGCACCTTCAAGGCCAAGGGACCGCGCGGCGAGGTCGAGCTGACCGAGAAGGAGTGCATGCTGATGAAGCTCCTGGTCGAGCGTCAGGGGCAGGTGGTCGCGCGCGAGCTCATCCTCGAGCGCGTGTGGGGCTACAAGTACGGCTCCTCCTCGCGCACCATCGACAACTTCATCGTGCGCCTGCGGAGGTACTTCGAGGCCGACGCCCGGAGGCCGAGGTACATCCATTCGGTGCGGGGGGTGGGATATCGGTTCACCCCTGAAGGCGAACCCTCCACCTAGAGGCGCCGCCAGCGGGCGCCGCCGATAGCGGACC
>PKYI01000028.1 GCA_003133645.1 Acidobacteriota bacterium
TGGCGCCCATCGAAGCGCGCTCGTCCAGGCGCGCCAGCACCTCGTCGGGCGGCGTGACCGAGTTGACGTAGAAGTCCGATAGGTCCACGCCGTACTTGCCGAAGTCCTCGACGAGGCGGGCCTTGGCGAGCTGCGCGAGCTCGTCGTAGTGGGCGGGCAGGTCGAGGATCGAGGTCAGGCCCTCGCCGAGCAGGTCGTTGAGGCGGGCCACGATCATGTCGCGGTAGAAGTCGGCGAGCCGCTCGGTGTCGAACTGCCCCAGCGAGCCGACCACGGTGTTCACGAAGGTGCGCGCGTCGCGGATCCGGTACGCGTACGTTCCGAACGCGCGCAGGCGCACGACCCCCAGCTCGCGGTCGCGGAACACCACCGGCTCGCGCGTCCCCCACTTCTGGTCGAGGAACGTGCGCTTGGAGACAAACACCACCTGGACGCGGAACGGCGAGGTGAACCCGAACGGCAGCGCCAGGACCTTGGTCAGCACCGGGACGTTCTGCGTCGTGAGCGTGTGCCGTCCGGGGCCAAACACGTCGAGGGCGCGGCCGTCGCGGTAGAACACCGCCTCCTGCGCTTCGTGCACGACGAGCTGAGCGCCGAGCTTGACCTCCGCGCTCCCCTCGGGGGGGTAGCGGAAGGCGATCTCCTCGCCGCTGGGGTCGTAGTGCTCGAGGACCTCGAGGAACTGGCTCATTGCTCACCCCCTGCGCCGGCCCGCGGTGCGAAGGCGCCGAGCACGGCCCGCTCGCGGCCCGTGACAGCGGCCTGCACCGCGGCCACCGTCTGTTCGAGCCGGTTGATGGTCTCCTGGTCCGCCCCGAGCGCGGCGGACGCCTCGCGGGCGGCGTCCACGCGCTCGACGAGGTCGAGGTCGAAGCTGTAGAGCGCTTCGAGCTGCTCCTCGCGCACCTTGACCGCGTTGAACATCCCGGCATAGCCCGAACCCACGTGCCGGAGCGCGTTCGCCGCGCCGTCGAGCGATTTCTCCAGGGCGGCGAGACGCTCCAGCCGGCCCGCGGCGCCGAGGTGCAGCGTGCGGGAAAACGCCGCCACGCCGGCGCGGGCCGCGTCCAGGCGGCCGGCGAGATCGGCCCGCAACCGCTGGTCCACTTCGCGCCGCAGCTCCCGCTCCAGGTACCCGGAAAAGCCCGGCACGCGCGCGCCCAGCCGCTCGAGGAGGTTGCGTGCCTCCCGCGCCGCTACCGTTGCGTCGTCCATCTCTCGCCTCCCTCGGTCTCCGGCGATCGTATCATGCGAGGATGACGTGGAGGCTTGCGTGCAGCTTGTGATCGGCTTCGGCGGCAACCGCGGCGACGTCGCGGGGGCGTTCGCGGGCGCCGCCGCGGGGCTGGCGTCCGAGCTGCGCATGCTCGCACGCTCGGGCCTCTGGCGCAGCGCCCCGCAAGGGCCGCCGCAGGACGACTTCACCAACGCCGCGCTGCTCGTCGAGACCGCCGGCCACCCGCTGGCGCTGCTCGCGCTCTGCCTGCGTCTCGAGACCGCGGCCGGGCGTGACCGTGAGCACGAAACGCGCTGGGGACCGCGCCCCCTCGACCTCGATCTGCTGCTCGCGCCCGGGCTCGTCATCGAGTCGACCGCGCTCACGCTGCCGCACCCGCGCCTGACCGAGCGCCGCTTCGCTCTCGCCCCCGCCGCCGAGGTGGCACCGGGCTGGCTCCACCCCCACCTGCACCGAACCCTTGCCGAGCTGGCCACCGTCCCCGCGATCCTCGCCCAGCGCTGCGAGCGCGTCGGGCCGTTCCCTTCCGGGACCGGGTAGCGGGCCATCCGGCTCAGGCGGCCGGCCTGCTCACGCGATGCGGACGCGCGCGTCGACGGCCACGCAGCCCTGGCCCGCGTCGAGCACCAGCAGGGGGTTGACGTCGCACTCGGCGATCTCCGGGTGGGCGGCGGCGAGGGCGGCCAGGCGCACGAGCGCGCGCTCGAGCGCCGCCACGTCCCCCGCGGGCCGGCCGCGGAATGCGCCCAGCAGCGCCGCGCCGCGCAGCTCGGCGAGCATCGCCTGTGCGTCCGCCTCCGTGATCGGGGCAACGCGGAAGCTGACGTCGTGCCAGACCTCGACCGCGACGCCACCGAGGCCGGCCATCACCAGCGCGCCGACCGACGGGTCGCGGGTGATCCCGAGGATCGCCTCGCGGCCGCCTTCGATCTGTCGCTGGACCAGGTAGCCGTCGGGGCGCACACCGGCGGCCGCCAGCCGCGCCCTCATCGCCGCCAGTGCGGCGGCCAGCGCCGCCTCGTCGCCGAGGCCGACCGCGACCGCGCCCAGTTCGCTCTTGTGGACGAGCGCCTCGCCGAACGCCTTGAGCACGACCGGATAGCCCACCGCCGCGGCGGCCGCGGACACCTGCGCCGGTTCACCGGACACCCGGAACGGCGCCACCGTGATCCCGGCCTCCTCGAACAGGGCGAACGCCTCGTCCGAGGGCAGATACCCGGGACCGCGGCGGACCGCGCGCTCGACGATCCCGCTCCGCGTCATTGCAACGGGCTCGGCGTCGGCCGGCGGCGCCACCGCCCGCTCGGCGTGGCGCACCACGCCCGCGAGGGCCGCCACCGCCGCCTCCGGGTAGCGGAACAGCGGCGGGAGCCCGCGGATCGAGCGCGCCTCGGCGAAGAAGCTCGGCGCGGTCATGAACACCGAGAGGACCGGCTTGCCGGCGGGGGGCCGCGCGGCCGCGATCCCGCCGGCGATCGCGAGCGGCGTGACCATGATCGGCGTGACCGTGATCGTGAGCGCCGCGTCCACGCCGTCGTCGGCGAGCACGAGCTCGACAGCCCGGCGGAAGTTGTCGGGGGTGGCGGACGGCAGCATGTCCACCGGGTCGCCGACTGCCGCCTCGGGCGGCAGGAACTCGCGCAGCGCGCGCTCGGTCGCCGGCGCCAGCGCCGCGAGCGCCAGACCGTGGTCGGCGAGCGCGTCGGCGGCGGCGATCGCCGGTCCGCCGGCGTTGGTGACGACGGCCACCCGCCGGCCATGCCCCGAGGGGCACGAGGCCAAGGCCAGCGCCAGGCCGAACATCTCCTCCAGGGTGGCGGCGCGCAGCACGCCGGCCTGGCGGAGCAGCGCCTCGACCGCCGTGTCGCCCGCCGCGAGCGCTCCGGTGTGGGAGGAGGCCGCGCGCTGGCCGGCCGCGGTTCGCCCGCCCTTGAACACGACGATCGGCTTCGACCGCCCGATCCGCCGGGCGAGCGCCAGGAAACGCTCCGGGTCGGGCACCGACTCGAGGTAGAGCATGATCACCCGCGTCGCCTCGTGCCGCTCCCACACCTCGAGCAGGTCGTTGACGTCCACGTCGGTGCTGTTGCCCAGCGACACGAAGTGCGAGAAGCCGAGCCCGACGTCGCGCGCCGCCTCCAGCATCGCGACGCCGAGGGCGCCGGAGTGGGAGGCGAACGCGACCGCGCCCGGCAGCGCCGGGGCGGGGGTGAACGACGCGTCCATGCGCACGTCCGGGTCCGTGTTGATCACCCCCATGCAGTTGGGCCCGACCATCCGCACACCGGCGGCGCGCACGCGCTCGAGGAGTGCGCGCTCAGCCGTCGCGCCCGCCTCGCCGCCCTCCCGGAAACCCGCGGTGATCACCACGAGGCCACCGGCGCCCACGGCCAGGCACTCGTCGATCGCAGCCGGGACCGCGTCGCGCGGGACCATCACCACCGCGAGGTCGGGCGGGCCGGGGAGCGCGCGCAGGTTCGGGTAGCAGGCGAGCGAACCCACCGCGGAGGCCTTCGGGTTGATCGGGTACACCGCGCCGGTGTAACCCGCCGCGAGGAGGTTGCCGAGCAAGCGCCCCGACAGCGAGTCGGAGCGCGAGGATGCGCCGATCACGGCCAGCGAGCGCGGCCTCAGGATGGCGTCGAGCGAACCTCGCACGGGGACCTTCACGGCGCCGGATGCTAACACGCGGAAGAGCGAAAAAGTTAAGAGTGAAGAGTGAAAAATGAAAAGTCAGAGACAGAGAATCTGGCGCCCGAGGTCACGCGTCAACATCCGCCTTTGTCTTTCACTTTTCACTCTTAATTTTTCACTCTTCACTGCTTCTCTCTCCCTGGGGGCATCACGAAGAGGCGCTCGTCGGAGGCGCGCGCGGTGACCGGGAGGTACCCGGACGGGTCGCCGTCGAGCTGGTAGGGGACGCCCTCCCCGGTGAGCCGCACCTCGGTGGCGGGCCGGCGGTCGACGCCTGCCCGACCCAAGTGGCGGCCAGAGAGGATCGAGAAGAAGAACGGCACCGCAGCGGCGCGGCCATGGCGCTCGAGCGTCACGACCTCGAAGCCGGTGGCAAAAGGGTCCGCGCCCGGCGTCGCGGTGTACGGCCCGCCGTAGCAGCGGCCGTTCCCGACGATGCACCAGGAAGCGTCGAGGGTGGCGCCGTCGATGCTCACGGCGAAACGCGGCAGCCGGCCGTGCAGAAACTCCACCACCGCCTGCGCTGTGATCCCCGCCTTGCCCGCCCGCTTCTTCAGGAGTGCCGGCAGGTTGGCGAGGATGAGTGCGTCGGGTCCGGCCGAGAGCATGAGGAGGAAGAGCTGACCCGAGTCGGTGCGCCCGACCGCCATCCCCCGCCGCTCGCCGTCGAGCTGCCGCGCCAGCGCCGCGGCCGGATCACGGGGGATGCCGAGCTCGTAGGCGAGCACCGAGGTCGTACCCCCGGGAAGCGCCACGAGTGCGGTCTCGCTGCCGAGGAGGCCGCGCGCGGCCTCGTTGTACGTCCCGTCCCCACCCCAGACCGCGAGCAGCGGGTCGCGGTCGCGGGCCGCCCGCGCCGCCAGCTCCGTGGCGTGCCCTGGGGCTTCGGTCGCCCACCACTCGACGCGCCAGCCGCGCTGGGCGGCCGCGGCCGCGAGCGCGTCGCGGGGCGCGCTCTTGCGGCCGCCGCTCGCTGCCGGGTTGACGACGACCGGTAGCCGCCTCACCGCCCCTCCGGCGGGAACAGCTCCTCCTGGCCGCCGGCCACCGCTGGGTAGCCGAGGTGCTTGCGCGCCCTGTCGGTGACGACGCGGCCCCGCGGCGTGCGCTGGAGGAAACCGAGCTGGAGCAGGTACGGTTCGTAGATGTCCTCGATCGTGCCCTCGTCCTCCCCGAGGCTCGCCGCCAGCGCCTTGAGGCCGACGGGACCGCCGCGGTATTGCTCGATGGCGGTCGCGAGCAGGCGGCGGTCGAGCTCGTCGAGGCCGAAGCCGTCCACCTCGAGGCGATCGAGGCCGAAGCGGGCGGTGTCAAGGGAGATGGCGTCCTCGGCGCGGGCGTGGGCGAAGTCCCGTACCCGCCGCAGCAGGCGGTTCGCCACGCGCGGGGTGCCGCGGGCGCGGCGGGCGATCTCCTCGCCGGCGGCGTCCGCGACCGGGATGCCGAGGAGCCCCGCCGAGCGCCGGACGATGGACGTGAGCGCGCCGGCGTCGTAGAACTCGAGGCGGTGCACGATGCCGAAGCGGTCGCGCAGCGGCGCCGAGAGGAGCCCGGCGCGCGTGGTCGCGCCGACCAGCGTGAACGGCGGCAGCGGCAGGCGCATCGTGCGCGCCCCCGGGCCCTGTCCGACGACGAGGTCGAGGGTGAAGTCCTCCATCGCCGGGTAGAGGATCTCGGCCACCGTCGGCGCCAGGCGGTGGATCTCGTCCACGAACAGGACACCGTGCGGCTCCAGGTTGGTCAGGATCGCGGCCAGGTCGCCCGCGCGCTCCAGCACCGGCCCCGAGGTGATCAGCAGCGACGCGCCCATCTCCGCCGCGATGATGTGGGCGAGGGTGGTCTTGCCGAGGCCGGGCGGCCCGAACAGCAGCACGTGGTCGAGCGACTCGGCGCGCGAGCGCGCGGCGGCGATGAACACGCCGAGGTTGGCGGTGACCTTCTCCTGGCCGATGTACTCGGCGAGGCTCCGCGGCCGCAGGCTCTCCTCGAACCGGGCCTCGGCGGGATCGCGGGTCGGGGTCAGGACATGCTCATCCACACGTTCATGGTACCCCGCCCCGCGTTCGCAGGGCGTGTGCCGTGTAGGGGCGGGGCCTGTCTGTACGCCCGCCATTGCGGCGACCTACACGTGCGCGAGCCGGACCGCGTCATTCGGGGGACTTTCAGGCAATGACGGCAGAGGTAGGCGTTACGCCCTCTTGTTTCGGTGCCCTGTGCCCTGTGCCCTGTCGTTCAGCGCCCGAGGGCCTGCAGCGCCCGCCGCAGCAACTCGTCGAGTCCCATCTCCGGCCGGGAGCGCAGCAGGTCGCTCACCGCATGCTCGGCGGCGCGCGCCGGGTAGCCGAGGTTGACAAGGGCGGGCACGGCGTCCTCGCGCGGGCTCGCGGCGCCCCGCGCGGTCGCTTCGATCTTGCCCTTGAGTTCGACGATGAGGCGCTCCGCCGTCCGCTTGCCGATCCCCGGGGCCGCCGCGAGCCGGCGCCACTGCTCGGACTCCACCGCCGCGCCGAGTTCGTCGGGCGTCAGGCCGGAGAGCAGCGCCAGCGCCGTGCGCGGCCCGACCCCCGACACCGAAAGCAGGAGCCGGAACGTGTCGCGCTCCCGCCGGGTCGGAAAACCGTAGAGCGCGAGCTGGTCCTCGCGCACGTGGGTGTGGACGAACAGCGCGGCGCGCTCGCGGCCGGCCAGGAACTGGTGGGCGGACACCGGCAGGTGGACCTCGTAGCCAACCCCGCCCGCATCGAGCACGACCAAGCCCGGCTGCAGCTCGAGGACGCGCCCGTCCAGGTGTCCGATCATCCGCGCTTGGGCTTGAAGCGGTCCACGACCTCGGGGTTGATGGTGACCGGGTTCTCCCGCTTGGCCTCTGCCAGCATCGAGCTGACCATCCGGTTCATGGCCTGCTGCACCATGCTCTCGCGCAGCGCCGCCTTGGCGGCGGCGAACGCCTGCGGGTCGAACGCCTTCTTGGCCGTGACCTTCGCGACCGCGACGCCGCGGTCGCCGACGGTGACAGCCGGGGTGAGGGCGTTGACGGCGGTCGCGAACACGGCGTCGTCGAGCGTTGCGGCCGGGCCGATGCCCGGGATGGCGGCGCCGCGGCGATGGTCGGTCACCGTCTGCGCCGTGCCGCCGAGGGCGGCAGCCTGGGCGGCGAGCGGCCCGGACGCGAGCGCGGCGCGCTTGCCCTCGAGCTCGAGCCGCAACGCCTCGAGAGCCTTGAGGCGCCTGGCACCGTCCATCGCATCGCTCGCGGCATCGGCGAACGGCGTCGTGCCGGCGGCCCGGACCTTCGCCACCCGGTAGACGATCCAGCCGCGGCTGGTGCGCCGCGGGCCGCCGACGAACCCTTCCTTCGCGGACCCGGCCTCGGCGAGCAGCTCGGGGTCGCGGCCGAGACCGGGGATCGTCTCGTCCTGCGCGCCGAAGAATGGCGTGACGTTGGAGGTCACGACATCGTCGGTAAGGGCTTGCCACTGCGCGTCGGTCGTCAGCTTCGCCGCGTCGATCTTCTCCCGCAGCGCGGTCGCGCGACGGTTCCCCTCGGAGTCGGCGAGCCCCTCGACCAGCTTGTCCTTGATCGCGTCGCGCACCTCGGCGAGCGGCTGCACCCCCGCCGGGCGGCGCCCCTCGACCTTGATGAGGTGATAGCCGAACTGGCTCTTCACCGGCTCGGAGACCCCGCCGGGCTTGAGCCCGAACGCCGCGTCCTCGAACTCCTTGACCATGCGGCCGCGGGGGAACCAGCCGAGATCGCCGCCGGTCGCCTTGGAGCCGGGGTCGTCCGAGTACTGCTTGGCGAGCGCCGCGAAGTCGCCCTTCAGCGCCTTGGCGCGCACCTCAAGGGCCTTGGCGAGCGCCGCCTTCCACCCCGCCGCGTCCTGCGTCGCCGGGCGGAGCAGGATGTGCTGCGCGTGCACCTCCTCGGGAACGGCGAACTCCTTCTGGTGAGCGTTGTAGTACTCGGTGATCTGGGCCTCGGGCACGGTCAGGGTGCGGCGGAGCTTGGCGTCGTCCACCAGCAGGTAGTGCAGCTGCCGCTGCTCCGGGTGCGTGAAGCGCGCTTTGTTGGCGTCGTAGTACGCCCGGGCTTCAGCCTCGGTCGCGGTCACGCCGGCGAGCGCCCGGTCCACCGGCACGAATAGCATCTCGAAGGACACGGCCTCGTTGCGGCGGCGGTACTCGCGCTCAACGTCGGCGTCGGGGATCACGATGCCGGCGGCGAGTGTCTCCTGGAACTTGGCCATCGCCAGCTCCTGCCGCAGCCCGGACTCGAACTCCTCGGGGGTGGTCTGGTTGGCGCGCAGGATGCGGCCGTAGAGGTCCCCACCGACGAAGCTGCCGTCGCTGCGCTTGAACGCCGGGTACGACGTGATCTTGGCGAGCAGTTCCTTATCGGTGACCTCGATCCCCATCTTCTTCGCCTCGGCCAGGAGCAGGTAGCGGTCGACGAGGTTCTGCATGGTGATCGATCCGAGGTCGAGCTGGTCGCGCACCTTGTCGAACTGCTGCCCGTACATCTGCTTGTAGCGTTCTTCGGTGGCGCGCACCTCCTTCATGAATTGCGCCTCCGAGATGCTCACGTTGCCGATGCGGGCGGCAACGCCAGCGAGGCCGCGGGTGCGGGCCCGGCCCGTACCCCAGTCCACGAAGATGAAGAACACGAACACGAATACGACAAACCACAGGACCCACTTAAGGTGTGTGAACTGGTCACGGAGCGTCTTGAGCATCTCGCTGCCTCCATCGCGCCCAAAGGCAGAGGATTCTAGCCCACGACCAGGCCGCGAGCAAGTTGCACACCGCTCTCTGGTTGCGCTCGGTCCGTCCGGGATGCTAAGGTTTGCGGGGCCAGACAATGCGTTCTCCGTCATCGAGTCCCTCCGTGCGCCGCTTCGAGGTCGACTGGGTCATCGTGTCGGTGGCCGGGATCAAGCGCTGGGGCCTGCTCGCCTTCGCGCTCCTGCTCGCCGGCGGCGTGGTCGCGGGCGTCTTCTACTTCACGCACGAGCCGCCGGAGGTGAAGGCGCAGCGCCTGCTGCTGCGCGCCACCGCGGCGCAGGAGCAGGTGCGGCGGGCGGGGTTCTCCGACAACCTCGCGGCCGAGTTCGACCAGGCCTCGCGGCTGCTCGAGGAGGCCCGCTCCGATTGGGAGCGCAAGGACTACCCGGCGTGCGTGGCGCGCGCCGAGGACGCCCTGCAGCGCTTCGAGCTCTTGGGCGGCCTCGCCAACCGCGACTTCGTCGGCTCCGGCCAGGTCATCGCGCTGCAGGGCAAGGTCGAGGTGCAGCGCGCGAACCAGACCAGGTGGGAGAAGGCGCGCGAGAAACAAGCGCTGTACAACGGCGACTTCGTCAAGACCGGCCCCGACGCGTTCGCCGAGGTGCTGTTCTCCGACGGCGCGATCTACAAGATCGGTTCGGACTCGCTGCTCGAGGTGCACCGCGAGGCGCGCGGCGGCCGCTCGCCCTCGCCCGGCGAGGTCAAGGTCAAGGTCGGACAGGTGAACGTCTTCACCGCGGCCAACCCGTCGTCGGTGGTCACCGACGCGGCGCGCGCCGACGTGGAACGCGACAGCCGCGTCGGCGTCGAGGTGGCGGAGGACAGCGGCACCCTGGTGTCCGCCTACGCGGGCCGGGCGAAGGTCACCGGCGCGACCGGCGGCCAGGTCGAGCTGAGGACCCGCCAGGCGGTGAGCGCCGCGCCCGGCGGTACGCTCGGCCAGCAGCGCGCGGTCCCGGACGTGCCCTTCCCCGAGAAGCCGCGGCTCAACTACCTCCTGAACATGGACGCCTCCGACCGGCTCGAGTTGGGCTGGCGCGGGGTCCCCGGCAGCACGGGGTACGAGCTGCAGGTCAGCCACTCGCGCCTGTTCGCGCCCTCCACACTCGAGTTTCCGGCGCACCGGCTCGACTCGACCTCGGCCGTCCTCAAGATCCTCAAGCCGGGCACGTACTACTGGCGCGTTGCGGCCCTCGGCCCGGATCGGGTACGCTCCGAGTGGAGCTCCCCGCGGTCGTTCAAGGCGTTCGCGGGCCAGAGGGTCGAGGCGTTGACCGATACGACGCCGCCCAGGCTCGAGGTCGCGAAGCCCACGCAGATGGGAAACTTCTTCATCGTGCAGGGTACGACGGAGCCGGGTGCGACGGTCACCGTCAACGGGGAGACGGTGGAGGTCGCCGGGGATGGTACGTTCAAGAAGACCGTCGCGCTCAACCGCGAAGGATGGAACATGATCGTGATCAAGGCCACAGACCCGGCCGGCAATACGGCCGAAGATCGCAAGCAGGTGTACGTGGAGGTCGACTAGAAACGTATGGGACTCGCCTCGATTTTTTCGCTCTTCTCTTCCGATCTCGCGGTCGACCTCGGGACCGCAACCACCCTCGTTTTCACGAAGGCCCGCGGCATCGTCGTCTTCGAGCCGTCGATCGTCGCGGTCAACCGCGTCACCAACCGGGTCGAGGCCGTCGGCCAGTCGGCGAAGGACATGCTCGGCAAGACACCGGGCAACATCGTCGCGATCCGGCCGATGAAGGACGGCGTGATCGCCGACTTCGAGGTCACCGAGAAGATGCTCGAGTACTTCATCCGCAAGGCGCACGGGCGCAACCTGTTCGTCCGCCCGCGCATCGTGATCTCGGTGCCCTCGGAGATCACCCCGGTCGAGAAGCGGGCGGTGAAGGACTCCGCGCTGCGCGCCGGCGCGTCCGAGGTCTACCTGATCGAGCAGGCGATGGCGGCGGCGATCGGCGCCGACCTGCCGATCACCGAGCCGACCGGCAACATGATCGTGGACATCGGCGGCGGGACGACCGACGTGGCCGTGATCTCGCTCGCCGGGATCGTGTACGCGCGCTCGGTGCGCATCGCCGGCAACGAGATGGACGAGGCGATCATCTCGTACATCAAGCGCAAGTACAACCTGCTGATCGGGGAGCGCACCGCCGAGATGATCAAGATCGAGCTCGGCAACGCCTGGCCCGGCGGCGAGCCGCGCACGATGGAGATCAAGGGCCGCGACCTCGTCGAGGGCATCCCGAAGATACTCACCATCAACGACGAGGAGATCCGGGAGTCGCTCGCCGAGACGGTGAACACGATCGTGGACGCGGTGCGAACCGCGCTCGAACGCACCCCGCCCGAACTTTCGGCGGACATCATCGACAAGGGCATCGTGCTCGCCGGTGGCGGCTCCCTGCTGCACAACCTCGACCAGCGGCTGCGCGAGGAAACCGGCATGCCGGTCACCCACTGCGACGACCCGGTCTCCGCGGTCGTACGCGGTACCGGCAAGATGCTCACCGACATGGCGCTCCTTAAGAAGATCGCCATCAATTGACGTGATCCGCATCAGGCTCCGCCCCGACCTTGCGCTCGTCCTCGTCTGCGTGGCGCTGTACGTGGGGTCGGCGGCCCAGGTCCGCTCCCCCGGGGGGCGGACCGCGCTCGCGACGGCTGTGGCGGCGGTTGCGGCGCCGCCGCTCGCCCTGGCCAACGCCGTCGGCAGCGCCTGGGAGGACTTCAGCGCCGGCCAGCGCGACCTGCGCGCCACCCTCGCCGAGCTCACGCGCCAACGCCGGGAGAACGGCGAGTTGCGGCGGGCCAACCAGCTCCTCGGCGCCGAGGTCGCGGCGTTGCGCCAGGGTTCGCGGCTCCTGGCGGCCTACCCGTCCCTCGCCGAGCACGCGGTCGTCGCCCGCGTCGTCGCCAGGGACCTCCCGCGCACGCACACCCTCCGTCTCGACCGGGGCTCGGCCGACGGCATCGTGATCGACAGCCCGGTGCTGGGCGAGAGGGGGCTCGTGGGCCGCGTGGACCAGGTCCTCGCCCACTCCTCCCGCGTGCAGCTGCTCACCCACCCGGCCGCCGCCGCCGCGGCGGCGATCGCGGGCGTGCAGCCCGAGGGCCTGCTGCTGGGCGGCGACCCGCCGCGCGTCAGCGGCCTGCCGCCGTACACCCAGGTCCCCCTCGACGCGCCGGTGGTGTCCACGGGCTCGGAGGGGATCTACCCGCCGGGGTTGCTGTTCGGCACCACGATGGAGGCCAGGAACGACGGCCTTTTCACGGTCGTGCCGGTGCGGCTGGCGGCCCCGGCGACCGACGTCACGGTGGTGCTGGTGCTCGCCCCCACCTCTCGGAGCGCCTCGTGAAGCTCGCCGCCGCCTTCGTCCTCGCCCTCCTGCTGCAGCTCGGGCTCACCGCCAGCCACCTGTGGTGGGTGCTGGCGGCGTGCCAGCCGGTCCTCCTCGTCGTGGTCGCCAGCGCCCGGCGCTTCGACCCGGTGGGGGTGGCGTGGACGGGCCTCGCCGCCGGGCTCGCGACGGACCTGATGACCGAGCGTATCATCGGGCCTGGCGGGATCGCCGGGGCGGTCGCGGGGTTCGTGGTCGCGGCGGTCGTGCGCCGGTTCGAGATGGAGGGACCTCTGTACTGGATCGTCGGCTCGTTGTTGGCCGCCGCGTGCAGCGAGGCG
Source organism: Acidobacteriota bacterium (assembly GCA_003133645.1). Taxonomy (GTDB): domain Bacteria; phylum Acidobacteriota; class Thermoanaerobaculia; order Thermoanaerobaculales; family Thermoanaerobaculaceae; genus RBG-13-68-16. Next base: position 12,408 of record PKYI01000028.1, read on the forward strand.
GTCTGGATGCTGTCGCTGGCCACGCTCGGCGTGCGGGCCGACCACGCTTTCGCCGGCGGACTCGCGACCGTGGCGATGACGAGCGCCGCCGGGCTGCTGGTCGCCGCGGGCGAGCGGGCGTGGCGCGCCTGGAACTCGCCGGCGCACAAGCGGCGGCGCGTGCTGCGGCACCTATGACCTTCGTCCGCGATGACCTCCGCCCGTTGCAGCGACGGGTGGCTGCGCTGCTCGCCGCGGTGAGTATCCTGTTCGCGCTCATCGCGGCGCGGCTGTGGGTGCTCCAGGTCGTGCAGGGCCCGCGGTGGCGGACGGCCGCCGAGAACAACCGCCTGCGCCGGCTCCCGCTTGAAGCGCCGAGGGGGATGGTCACCGACATCCACGGCGAGGTCATCCTCGACAACCGCCCCACCTACCAACTCCTTCTCTTCCCGGAGGAGATGACGAACCGCGCCCGCACCGCGGCGTTCCTCACCGCGCTTGGCATCGCCCCGGCCGAGGAGATCGCGGCGCGCCTCGACAAGGCGTGCCGGACCTCCCACCTCCCCTCGGTGATCGCGGACAATCTAACCTGGCCGCAGGTCGCTGCCGTCGCCGCGCACCGCGCCGAGTATCACGAACTCGACGTCCACCCAGCCACGCGCCGGTCGCTGCCCGACGGGGCCGCAGTCGCGCACCTGGTCGGCCAGCTCGGCGAGGTCTCCCCGGAACAGCTCGCCGCCGACCCCGCCTTGCGCTCGGGTCAGCTCGTCGGCCGCTCCGGCCTGGAGCGCGCGTACCAGGACGTCCTCGGCGGCACCCCCGGCAACCTGGTCGTGGTCGTGGACGCGTTCGGCAAGCAGGTGTCGGCACTGGACGAGGAGCCGCCGGTGGCCGGTCGCCCGCTGCGGACCACGATCGACCTCAACCTCCAGAAGGAGGCCGCCGCCGCGATGGCCGGACAGGTCGGGGCGGTCGTCGCACTTGACCCGCGGGACGGCGCCGTGCGTGTGCTCCTGTCGCAGCCGGCGTTCGACCCCGAGCTGTTCGCCGGCCACCTCGAGCCGGCAAAATGGCACGAGCTCGTGGACGACCCGCTCAAGCCGCTGCACGACCGCGCCCTCCAGGCGCTCTACCCGCCCGGCTCCACGATCAAGCCGCTGTTCGCCGCCGGCGCCCTGCGCGACGGCGTCCGCACCCCCGCCGACACCGTTTTTTGCACCGGTGCGGTGAACATCTACGGCCACCTCTACCATTGCTGGAAGAAGGGCGGCCACGGCCGCGTCGCGCTCGAGGATGCGATCGAGGTCTCGTGCGACTCCTTCTTCTACCACCTCGCCCACGACGCCGGCATCGACCGGCTGGCGTCGTGGGCGCGGACGTTCGGCCTCGGGTCGGCGACCGGGATCGAGCTGGGCGGCGAGAATACCGGCCTCGTGCCCGACGACGCCTGGAGCCGCAAGGCGCGCGGCCACCCGTGGTACGGCGGCGAGACCATCTCCGTGGGGATCGGGCAGGGCCCGATCCTGGTGACGCCGATCCAGCTCGCCGTCGCGTACTCTGCGCTCGTCAACGGCGGGCTGCTGGTCCAACCCCACCTGGTCGAAGGGCGCGGCGTGCCGCCACGTCCGACCGGCCTCCCCGCCGCCGTGCTCGCCACCGTGCAAGACGCGATGGCGCGGGTGGTGGTGGGCAGCCGCGGCACCGCGCGCCGCCTTGCCGCCCTGGACGTGCGCATCGCGGGGAAGACCGGGACCTCCCAGNNGGTGATGCGCAAGCAGGAGGGCGTCTCCTGGCAGCAGTTGCCGTGGGACGAGCGCCACCATGCGCTCTTCGTCGGCTACGCCCCGGTCGGCGCGCCCGCGCTCGTGGTCGTCGTGGTCGTGGAACACGGCGGCGACGCCGCATCCGTGGCGGCGCCGATCGCTGGGCGCATCCTCGAACGCGCCTTCGGTCCCCACACCGAGGGGCAGGCCGTCACCGCGTCGGTGGCGCCCGCCAAGTGGCCCGCGCCGCCGGGCGCGAACCGCGCGCCTTCCCCGGCTCCGTCCGCCGCGGCCG
>PKYI01000005.1 GCA_003133645.1 Acidobacteriota bacterium
CTCTTCTACCGCCTCAACGTCATCACCATCGAGCTGCCGCCGCTGCGCAGACGGCCCGACGACATCCCGGCGCTCGTGAACCAGTTCCTGCGCCGCTTCGCGGTGGAGAATGCCAAAGCGGCCCTCGCCCTCACTCCCCGGGCGCTCGACGTCCTGATGGGGTACAACTGGCCGGGGAATGTGCGCCAGCTCGAGAACGTCATCGAGCGCGCCGTCGTCCTCTGCCCGGGGGACGTCATCGACATGGACCTGCTCCCAGGCGAGGTGCTGGCGCCTCAGTCGAGTCCGGCCGCAAAGCTCCCGGCGGAAGGCGTGGACCTCAAGGACGCGGTCAACGCCTACACCCGTGCGCTGATCGAGGCGTCGCTCGCCCGCTGCGGCGGCGTCCAGCGCCGCGCGGCCCAGATGCTGCGCGTGCGTCCCTCCACACTCAACGAGATGATCCGCCGCCTCGGCATCGCGGCGGCGGACGAATAGGGGTCGGGGGTTCGAGCGCCGAGCGGCGTGGTCCGTGGTCCGAGCCGGCTGCGCCGGCCGCAGGCCGCGCAGCCTTGAGTTCCTCCCTCGAAGACGAGGTCGCCGCCCGCAGGCAGATCCTCGCAGCTTGCGGCGTGTAGCCGCGCCGCCGAGAGTGGGCCAGATGCTAGGAGGGCAAGGCGGTCGGACCGGAGCGTAGCCGTAGGCTACGTGAGGATCCGAACCGCCGCAGCCCGACAACGCAGATGGTCCGCTATCGGCGGCGCCAGCCTTAGCGGCGGCGGGCTGCTTTCTCGAGCCACCACGGGACCCACCCGCGGTCGTTGTCGTCCACGGTCGTCCCCGGAGGCACGAGCGCATCGATGGCGTCCAGCGTCGCACCGTCCAGGCGCGCGTCCGCGCCGGCGAGCAGGTCCTCGAGCTGCGCCATCGTCCGCGGCCCGATGATCGCCGAGGTCACGGCGGGGTGGCTGAGCACGAAGGCGATCGCCATGTGGGGGAGCGAGACGCCCGCCGCGGCGGCGAGCCTCGCCAGCGGCTCCACGAGGTCGAGCTTGCGCTGGTTCTCCGGCCGCGCCATGTCGAACTGCGCGGCGAACACGCCGCCGCGCTCGCGGTTGCGCACCGCCCGCGAGCCCGGCTGGGGGGTCGCCCCACGCCGGTAGCGACCGGTGAGCCACCCGCGGCAGAGCGGGCTCCAGACCAGCACGCCCATCCCGTAACGCTGCGCCGCGGGCAGGACGTCGAGCTCAGCGTGGCGAACCAGGATCGAGTACGGGGGTTGCTCGCTCCGCGGCCGGGCGAGTCCGCGGCGCTCGGCGACCCACTGCGCCTCCGCGACAAGCCAAGCCGGGAAGGTGGACGTCCCGAAGTAGCGGACCTTCCCCTGCCGCTGCAAGTCGGTCAGCACGCCAATCGTCTCCTCGAGGTCGGTCTCGGCCGCGGGGCGGTGGACCTGGTAGAGGTCGATGTAGTCGGTGCCCAGGCGCCGGAGGCTCGCTTCGACCTCGCGCATGATCCACACTCGCGAGTTGCCGCTCTCGTTGACGCCCCGGCCCATCGAGCCGTGCACCTTGGTCGCGAGGACGACCCGGTCGCGCTTGCCCGCCAGCGCCTTGCCGACGATTTCCTCCGACCCCCCGGCCGAGTAGACGTCGGCGGTGTCGATGAAGTTGACCCCGGCGTCGATTGCCGCGTGCGTGATCCGCACGCACTCGCCGACGTCGTCGTTCCCCCAGGCGCCGAACATCATCGCGCCCAGGCAGTGGGTGCTGACCTTGACCCCGGTGCTGCCGAACGTCCGGTACTCCACGCGCGCTCCCTTCACCGGAGAAGGCCCGGTGAGCCATCTCGTGCGGGGGACGGCCGGGCGGCCCGGCGCGGCGGCCGCCCCTACTTCTTCGCGGCCGGGGCGGCTGCGGCTGCCGGCTTGGCCTTCGGGGGCACCTTCGCCGGCGCCGCAGCCGGCTTCGGCGTCGGCTTCGGCTTGGCGAGCGCCGCCGGGTCGGCGAGCACGGCCGCCACTTTCGCGGCGTCCACCCCAAGGCCCCCGGTGCGGCCCGCCACGATCGCGACGTCCTCGCCCGGGGAAGCCCCCGGGTAGAACGTGGCATCGTCGGAGAAACCACCGCCGGAGAGCTTGACGTGACCGAGCGGCGTGCCGGACGGCTTCGCCAGGTCGAACGACTTGACCTCGAGACCGCCCAGCGCCGTGAGGCGGCGGCTCACCGCGTCGCCGTCCACCTCGGTCGCGCCGGCCTTCCAGGCCCCGTTCGTGCGCTCCAGCGAGGCGGTCGCGGCACCGGATGCGACCTCGATCTTGTCCACACCCCAGCTGTCGAACCCGAGCAGCGTCTTCGAGCGCCACGCCTGCCACGGCCCGCCCAGATGCGAGACGGTCTTCGCCTCGACCCAGAAGACCCTGTCCCCACGCTTGCACGCGACCTGCTTGCCGTCCTTGGCGTCGCGCTCGTCGCCGAACTGAAGCGTGAGCGGTGCGGCCTTGGCATCGCGCTTGACGATCGTCACGCTCCAGCGGCTCGGCTCGAGGCCGAGCGCCTTGAGGTCCGGCGCGTTGTCGACGAACTCCTTGATGCGCGCCCCCGAGATGTCGGTGATCAGGCCTTCGGCGCGGTCGCGGTCGGCCAGGTCCGGCACCGGCGCGGTGATCGTCCACAGCGAGCCGGCGTGCGCGAGCGTGAGCTGCCCGTTAGGGCCGGCAACGGTCACCGAGGCGACGTCCGGGGAGTAGATTTGCGCCAGCTCGTCCGAGCGCCACGCGGCGAGGTCCTTGTCGAGGTCGCTGGCGACGTACTTGCTCACGAGGTAGACGTTGCCGTCGCCGGTCTCGGCCGCGCGCAGGTTGCCGAGCGGCAGCTCGGTGCCGAGTTTGAGGGTGTAGCTCTTGCCGGCGTCGTCCTCGACCGTGACCGCAAGCGGCGGTTTGTCGAGACCGTACTCGGCGAGCTTGACGTCCTTGGCCGCGAACGTGCGTTCGGCCTTGAGGCCGGTCAACGAGAACAGCAGGCTCGAGACCGCGCCCTGGTTGGCCTGATCGGCGAGCGGGGCCTTGAGCGACCAGGCGTCCTTGTCCTTGACGAGCTCGAAATGGCCATGGGGGTTGGTCACGACGACCTTCCTCACCTTGGCCTGGTCGAGGCTGGCAAAGAGCTTGCCCTCCCGCTCCTTGAGCTGGTCGGTCGTCGGCTCGTGGCGCTCGACCAAGCCGATGTATGCGCCCAGGCCCACGACCACGAGCGCCAGCAGGATCAGTCGTCCGGTCTTCATGCCCGCCTCCTACCGGCGGCGGCGCCACCACACCGCGACGCCGAGCAGGATCGCGCACCCCGGCAACCCGAACAACGAGATCAGCAGGACGTGGCTCATCTGCGTCTCCGAGAGGAAGAGCTGCACCTGCTCCGGCGAGCGCGGCGCAATCCCGAGCGCCTGCACCTGGTTCGCGAGCCAGTTGACCGCGTTGAGCGCGAGGTTGGAGTTGCCGGCGTTGGCGAGGTACTGGTTGGTGGCGAACGCCGAGTTGCCGAACACCACCAGGCGCCAGCCGGTCTCCTTGTCCTTCTCCGACTGCGCGGCGACGCCGAGCGACACCGGTCCCGGGATGTCCTTGGCGTCCTTGGCCACTGGCTTGCCGGCCACGATCGCCGCGAGGTCGGTCTCGCCCCAGCCCTTGTCCGAAGTGGTGAGCAGGATGGTGGACGACGCCCCCGGCGCGCTCACCGTGGTCACCGACCGCGCCACAGGCAGCAGCACGGCGAGCCCCTGCATCCCGTCCACCACCGGGTGCGAGCGGAACTCGTTGACGTACACCGCCGAGAGGTCGAAGAACGGCAGCTTGCGCGCCGGGTCGACGACGATGTCGTTGTCGACCTGCACGCCGTACCCCTTGAGCAGATCCTCCAGGCCAGAGGCCTGGGCGCGGTCGCCGAGAACCGGGTCGAGCATGATAAGGGCGCGCCCGCCCTTGTCGAGGTAGGCCTTGAGCGCGGCCTTCTCGGGGTCGGTGAACGGCACCTTCGGCCCCGCGTTCACGAGGAGGTCGCAGTCCGCGGGGATAGCCCCCGAAAGCAGCGTCGTCTTCTCCACATCGAAGTTGTCGCGCTTGATCGCGTCCCTGAGCTGCGAGTAGCCGTTGGCGTCCGTGCCGTCGGGGTCGTGCTCGCCGTGGCCGGTCGAGAAGTAGATCTTGGGCACCTTCGGGTTCACGACGCCGAGGATCGCCGAGGTGAACTGCTCCTCGCCCTTGAAACCCTTCAATTTTGGCGCCTGGCCGGTCTGCATCCCGGAGTAGTCGTACTCGGCGAGCTGGTCGGAGGTGACGTACTTCTTGCGCCCCTCGGACGAGAACACCACCGTGTTCGCGGTGGACACCCCGAACTCCTGGGCGAGCGCCTTGGTGCGCAGCGGGTCGCGCTCCGGGTCGATGAACTCGACCTTGATCTTCGGCGAGGCCGCCTGGTAGCGGTCGAGCAGTTCCTTCGTCTCAGAGAACAGCGGCGTGGACGGCGTCATCAGCACCACCACGCGCACGTCCTTGGTGAGGCCCTTGAGGACGTTCAGGCTCTTCTCCGAGAGCGTGTAGAGCTTGGAGCTGGTCCAGTCGCCGCGCGAGTAGTGCCGGTACCCGAGCCAGTTCACCATGCCGACGAGGGCCACGGCCAGCACGATGCCGGCGGTGGCGGACGAGGCAGCGAAGATCGTCTGGCGCCTCATCGCTCACCTCCCCTTGCTCGCTTCCAGCGCCTTGGTGGCGAGGAAGAGGAAGAATCCGGTGAGGCTCAGGCTGTAGACGATGTGGCGGGTGTCCACGATCCCCTTGGCGAAGTCGTCCATGTGATCCCACAGGTTCATGTAGCCGAGCGCTCCCTTCAACGCCGCGCCGGTGGCGATGTTCTCGACGAGGCCGATGGAGAACACGACCACCAGCACCGCGAACGCCAGGATCGCCGCGATGATCTGGTTGCGCACCAGCGCGGAGGTCAGCGTACCTACCGAGAGGAACAGCAGGCCGAGCAACGCGATCCCGAGGTAGCCGGCCCAAACCGGGCCGAAGTCGATCTTGGCGTGGCCCGCGAGGATCCAGACGTAGACCCAGGTGGGCAGCCAGAGGAACAGGTAGAACACGAACGCCGCGATGAACTTGCCGGCGACGACCTGGCCCTCGCTCACCGGCGAGGTGAGCAGCACCTCCAGGGTGCCGGTGCGGCGCTCCTCGGCCAGCAGGCGCATCGTGATCACCGGCACCACGAACAGCAGGAAGAGCCAGAAGAAGATCGTGCCGCCGAACAGCAGCTTGAGCGGCGCCATGGCCTGGGTGCGCGGGTCGTTCAGGAACGCGACGATCAGGTAGAAGACGTAGCCGTTGATGAACAGGAACGCCGTCAGCACCACGTAGGCGAGCGGCGAGGAGAAGTACGCCAGCAGCTCGCGCTGGACGAGCGCGAAGAGCTTACGCATTGGCCACCTCCGCGACCGGCGCCTCGGCCTCCGCCGCGGCGTCGTGGGTCGTCAGGCGCAGGAATACGTCTTCGAGCGAAGGCGTCGTCTGCGCCAGCTCGAGCAGCATCCACCCCTTGGCGACCGCGAGTTTGAACACTTCGCGGCGCAGGTCGGAGCCGGCCTCCACCGCGATGCGGAAATGCCCGTTCCCCTCGCTCTTCACGCCGGAAGAGCCGGAAAGCGCCTCCAGCGCGGCCCGGGCTTCCCCCTCGGGCGCCTCGAGCTGCACGGCGAGCTGCGCCGCGCCCGAAAAGCCGCCGCGCAGCTGCTCCGGCGTGCCGTCGGCGACGAGCTTGCCGTCGTCGATGATCAGCACCCGCCGGCACACCTGCTCGACCTCGGGGAGGATGTGCGTCGAGAGGATCACCGTGTGCTCGCGCCCGAGCTCGATGATCAGCTCGCGGATCTTGACGATCTGACGCGGGTCGAGCCCGACCGTGGGCTCGTCGAGGATCAGCACCGGCGGGCGGTGGATGAGCGCCCCGGCCAGGCCGACGCGCTGGCGGTACCCCTTCGAGAGCGTACCGATGACCTGGCGGCGCACCTCCGCGATCATGCAGCGCTCGGCCGCCTCGTCCACCCGCGCCCGCATCTCCGCCCGCCCCACGCCCTCGACGGCGGCGCGGAAGCGCAGGTACTCCTCCACCCGCATCTCGGGGTAGAGCGCCACGTTCTCGGGCAGGTACCCGATCCGGGCGCGCACCGCCAGCGAGTCGCGGCTCACGTCCAGACCGGCCACCTTGACGCTGCCCGAGGTCGGCGGCAAGAAACCGGTGATCATGCGCATGGTAGTGGTCTTGCCGGCGCCGTTGGGACCCAGAAACCCGAGCACCTCGCCCTCGGGCACGAAAAAGGAAACGTTGGCAACGACGTCCTTGTCGACGAAGCGTTTCGTCAGTCCCTCGACCTCGATCACCTCTCACCTCCGGCGGCACGGGCGCGGTCCGCGTTCGGGCGCACACCCTATCCGGGCGAACCACGGTCCGCCATCCCAGCACCCTCAAGCAATCGCCCTGCCAACTTTCACCTCGGTCTCAAGCGCACCGCCGCGCCACGGCGCCACCCCGACGCGCCAACGTGGCAGTGATGACCGTGGTCCGTGGTCCGGGCACCGGGCACCGAAAGACGTGGTCCGTCGTCAGTGGTCAGTGGCCCGAGCCGGCTGCGCCGGCCGCAGGCCGCGCAGCCCCGAGCCCCTCCCTCGAAGATGAGAACGACGCCAACAGGCAGGGCCTCGCCACTTGGGGCGTGTAGCCGCGCCGCCGAGAGTGGGCCAGCCGCAAGGCGCGCGAACCCCGCCGCGCCGGAGTGTAGCCGGAGGCTACATGAGGACGCGAGCGGGGCGAGCGCAACGCCGCGGATGGTCCGCTATCGGCGGCGCCCTCCGGCGATGGCGCCGAGGCTTCGCGGCGCCGAATCAGTGGCGGTTCATCATCAGCATCAGCATCACCGCCTTCTGCACGTGCAGCCGGTTCTCCGCCTCGTCGAAGATCACGGATGCGCCTCCGTCCGCCACGGTGGCGGCGACCTCCTCGCCGCGGTGGCACGGCAGGCAGTGCATGAAGACCGCCTCTTTGTCCGCGGTCTCCATCAGCTCGGGAGTCACCTGATACCCGGCGAACGCCTTGAGGCGCACCTGCGCCTCCGACTCCTGCCCCATCGAAGCGAAGACGTCCGTGTACACCACGTGGGCGCCGCGCACCGCGTCCTCGGGCCTGGTGACGACCTCGACCGTCGTCCCGGCGTTGGCGGCGTCCTGCTTGGCCAGTTCGACGATCGCCGGCTTCGGCTTGTACCCCTCCGGGCTTGCCACGCGCACGTTCATCCCGGCCTTCGGCCCGCCCAGCATCAGCGAGTGGGCCATGTTGTTGCCGTCGCCGACGTAGGCGAGGGTCAGGCCCTTGATCGTGCCGAACCGCTCGCGCGCCGTAAAGTAGTCGGTGAGCGCCTGGCAGGGGTGCAGCAGATCGGTGAGACCGTTGATCACCGGCACCGTCGCGTACCGGGCGAGGTCTGTGACCGTCGCGTGCGCGAACGTCCGCGCCATGATCCCGTTGACGTACCGCGAGAGCACTTTGGCGGTGTCCTCGGTGGTCTCCCCGCGGCCGATCTGGATGTCGCGGCTCGAGAGGAACGTCGCGAGCCCGCCGAGCTGGTACATGCCGACCTCGAACGAGACCCGCGTACGCGTCGAGGACTTCTCGAAGATCATCGCCAGCGTCTGGCCCGACAGCGCCGTGCGGTAGCGCTCGGGGCGCGCCTTCACGTTGGCCGCGAGCTGGAACAGCGCCTCGACCTCCGCCGCGCTCAGGTCGTGAATCGAAACCAGGTCCTTGTGCCTCTGCCACGGGCCGTGGAACATCTCACGCCTCCTTGCCGGCGCCGTCGGCCACGACGTAGGTGCCGGACGTGCGCGCGAGCGCGTCCTTGAGGTGCTCGGCGTCGGTGATCAGCACCTCCTTGCCTGTCTTCTCCACGAACTCGATCGCGGCCCTGATCTTGGGCCCCATCGACCCGGGGGGAAACTGGTGCTGCTCCAGCATCTCTTTCGCCTTGGCCACCGTGATCTCCTGCAGCCAGCGCTGGTTGGGACGCCCGAAGTTCTCGGCGACCTGGGCCACCTGCGTGAGCACGATGAAGAGGTCGGCGTCCAGCTCCTGAGCGAGCAGCGAGGTCGTGTAGTCCTTGTCGATCACCGCCTCGACCCCGTTGAAGTAGTTGCCGACGTCCTGGTAGACCGGGATCCCGCCGCCGCCGGCGGCGATCACCACCGCCCCGCCTTCGACCAGGCGCCTGATCACGCCGACGTCGAGGATCCGTTTCGGCCGCGGCGAGGGCACCACCTTGCGCCAGCCGCGCCCCGCGTCCTCGACCATCTGCCACCCCTGCTCCTGCATCAGGAGATTGGCGCGATACGCCGTGAAGTAGGGGCCGACCGGCTTGCTCGGGTTCTCGAACGCGGGGTCGTCGCGCGCCACCTCGACCTCGGTGAGGACGGTGACCACCGGCTTCGCCAGCTGCTCCTCGTTGAGCCGGTTGCGCAGCTGGTTCTGCAGCATGAACCCCATCGAGCCCTCGGTCTGCGCGACGCACACCTCCAGGCTCTGGGGCGGGATCTTGGTGATCGCCTCCTCGACCTGGATCATGATGTTGCCGACCTGGGGCCCGTTGCCGTGGACGATCACCAGCTCGAACCCCCGGTGGATGATCTCCACCAGCCAGCGTGTCGCCTTCCAGGTGAGCGTGAACTGCTCCTCCTGGGTGCCGTGGTCCTGCGGCCGGAGCAGCGCGTTGCCCCCGAAGGCGATGACCGCCACCGGCCGCCGTGCGTCTTGATGCTCTGTCACAAAGGCCTCCGCCCACCGCGGGGAGTGCCCGCATGGAGGCTCGCGATTGTGCGGATCGCTCACAAGGAAGTCAAGGAGGAAAAGCTGGGGACCGGGCACCGGGGCCCGGGGTCCGGGCACTGAAAGACGCGGAGCGTGTTCCTTCGTCCGAGGCGGCCGCGCCGGCCGCAGGCCGCGTGGCCTCGAGCGCCCCCCTCGAAAACGAACACACCGCCGATAGGCATGGCGTCGCACCTTGGGGCGTGTAGCCGCGCCGC
>PKYI01000085.1 GCA_003133645.1 Acidobacteriota bacterium
GCCGGTGCCGCGGGTGGCCATCCGGCCACCCGCGGCACCGGCAAGCAAAACAGCCTCCACGCAGTGGAAGAAGAGGCAGGGCGACCCGGCCGCAGCCCGCGGGCCAAAGCGTCTCAGCGGCGGGCGGGCGGCGCCGGCACCGGGACGGCGGCGTCGAGCAACTCCTGCGCCCGGAGGGTCGCGTCAGCGAGCTGAGCACCCTCCTTGACGACGGCCGGCGCATCCGGCAGCGCCGCGGCCTTCGCGAGTTCCTGCGCCGCGGCCGGCCACTGGCGCTGCGCGTGCAGCGACCAGCCCAGGAGATAGCGGGCCTCAACGTTGGCCGGGTTGGCGGCGGCGAGCTGGGCGAGCGTCGCCTGCGCTTCCGCGAAACGGCCGGCGTCGAGCAGGCAGCGGGCGCGCTCGAGACCCGAGCGGAGGTCGTCCCCCTTGGTCGTGGCGAGGGTCGCGAGCGCCTCGTCAACCTTGCCGGATCGCCGGAGGGCGTCCGCGAGCGCCAGCGTGAACTGGGCCAGCCCGCTCCGGACGGCGAGGGCCAGGGGCGGGACCGCGGCGCCCGTGTCGCCGCCCGCGAGGTACGCAGCGCCGAGCCACCCCGACGCCCAGGGATCGTCGGGTTTGACCTGCAGGGCGCGTTGCAGGTGGGCGAGCGCCGTAGCCTGCTGGCCGTCGGCGAGCGCGATCTCGGCGCGCACCACCCTGGCCTCGAAGAGCATCGGGTTGGCCGCCAGCGCCTTGTCGAGCGCCTCGCGGGCCGACGTCACATCGCCCATCCGCGACGCCAGCAGGCCGAGCGCGGCCCAGGCGCGGTCGTTGCCCGGGTCCACCTCCACGACGCGGCGGAAGGCGTCGCGGGCGCCGTTGAGGCGGCCGCGGCGCAGCTCGACCTCGCCGAGCGCCAGCAGCAACTCCGGCTTTTCGTTGCCGAGCAGCGCCGTGCGCAGGGCGTTGTACGCCTCGTCCAGCCGCCCGGCGTCGAGGTAGGCCTCGGCCAGCACCTCGAACGCGGGGACGCACGACGGTTGCGCCGCGAGCACGCCGCGGAGCAGGGAGACGACGTCCATCGGCCGCCCCGCGGCCAGCAGGCGGCGCGCCTCGAGCAGCGTCTCCAGCGGCACGGGCGACGTCCCCGGGGCGGCTTGCGCCGCCGCCCGCAGCGCCCCCACGCGGCCGTGCAGCTCGAGCGCCTCGCCCGTGCGCCCGAGGCGCTCCAAGGCGTTGGCCTTGACGTCGAGCACGTCGGTCAGCTGGTTGGCCGGTGCGGCGGCCTCGAGCGCGTCGATGCTCGGCAGGAGCGCCTCGACGGCCGCGTTGTCCGTCGCCTGCGCGAGGCGCTGGCGGATCTGCGGCAGCGAGTCTGGTGCGTGCGTCGCCGTCGGCGACGGCGCCGGAGGCGCGGCGGCGGCGAGCCTGGCCTTGACGCGCGCGACCAGCTTGAGGAAGTCGGCGGTGTAGAAGTCCTGGACCAGCTCGAGCTGCGGGTTGTCCTTGAGAGCCTGGGCGACCGCGTCCTCGGCTTTCGCGCGGCTTCTCATGTTGAAGAAAGTGACCGCGAGCCGCACCCTGATTTCGGCCCTCTTGCCGGCGTCGGCCTCGTTGTCGGCCGCGGCCGCGTACAGCTTGGCGGCCCTTTGGAACTCGGCGTTGCTGAAGGCCTTGTCCGCCTCGGCGAGGGGGCTTTGGGCCCACGCTGACCCGGCGGCGAACACCAGGAGCACGGCGGCGACGGTCTGGAGGCGCATGGACAGAGTCTAATACCACTCCGCCGCGGCGGGGGCGCCGCCGCCGGGTCACTGCGGGCGGACGACGCGGGTCACGGCGCTGGCGGCCGCGATCCGGGCCGCCTCGCGGTACTCCGACCCGTCCGGCCACACGACCTTGAGCTCGTGCACGCCCGCTTCGACCTTGCGGCCGCGCACCGGAAGGGGGCCGAGCTGCCGCCCGTCCAGGAAGACCTTGGCGCCCTGGACGGGGACGTTGAAATCGTTGACGACCGAGAGGATCCCGAAGGGCGGCAGGCTCAGGGCGATGCGCTGGCCCGCAGCCGTCACCTCGACGTCGCGGGTCTCCTCGCGGTAGCCGGGGATCCTCTGGATGACGGCGTGCCGGCCGATCGCCAGGCGGACCTTTGCCGACTGCACCTTGCCGAGCGCCTTGCCGTCGATCGCGACCTCCGCGGGGGGATCGACAAAAAGATCGACGTCGACCTCGGCCGGCGTCGGGACGGAAGAGGGGGCCGTCGTCGGCACCGGCGTCGCAGCCGGAGGCGGGGCGGCAGCGGGCCTGGCGCCGCGGGCAAGCGTGTGCGGCGGACGCGCGGCTGAGCCGGGGCCGGCGAGGAACCACCACGCTCCGGCACCGGCCGCCGCGAGGCAGACGGCGACGGCGATCGCGGCGCGGTGCGGCGGCCTCGACGGGTCGGGGTCGAGGGAGTCGGTGGCGATCTGGTCCAGGGGTTGGACGGCGAGCTGCGTCGCGGCGGTGAGTTGGTCCGGGGGCAAATGGGCGATCCGCGCGAGTTCATCGCGGACCATCGCGGTGGTCGTCTCGCGGCGTCGCGGCGTGCCGCGGCGCGGCAGCGCCGCCAGGACCTCCTTGAGGTCGGCGGCGAACTCGCGGACGTCCGCGAAGCGGTCGGCGGGGTCCTTGGCGAGCGCCTTCAGGATCGCGCGCTCGAGCCGCTCCGGGCACGCCGCGTTGAGCTGGCGCAGCGCCACCGGTTTCTGGTTGAGGATCTGGTAGATGACGTTGGAGAGGTTGGGCCCGGTGAAAGGGCGCACGCCGGTGACCATCTCGTACGCCATCACGCCGAGCGAGAACAGGTCGGTGCGGGGGTCGAGCGGCTTGCCGGAGAGCTGCTCCGGCGCGAGGTACCCCGCCGTGCCGAGTGCGACCCCGGTCTGTGTCAGCGTCGACTCGGCCTCGAGCGACTTCGCGATGCCGAAATCCATGATCTTGACGGTGCCGTCTTCGAGGACGCGCACGTTGGCGGGCTTGATGTCGCGGTGCACGATGCCCTCGGAGTGGGCGGCATCGAGCGCGTCAGCGATCTCGATGGCGAGGCCTAGCGAGACGTCGGTCTCGAGCGGGCGGCCGGCGATGCGATGCTTCAGCGTCAT
>PKYI01000071.1 GCA_003133645.1 Acidobacteriota bacterium
GCCGCCGTTCGATCTCGGCGAGTGCGGCCGCGCGCGGGCGGCCGGACGCCGCCAGGGCGTCCGTTGCGAGCTCGACGCTCAGCTGCCGCAGGCGCGCGTCGCCGCCGCCGCCGAGCACTTCGACCGCCGCGCGCACCTCGTTGGCGCACCCCAGGCGGTCGCCGAGCGGCTGGCTCATGTCGGTGATCATCGCTGCCACCGCCACCCCGGCGCCCTCACCCACGGCCACCAGGGCCTCCGCCAGCGCTCGGGCCTCGTCCAGCGTCTTGCAGAACGCCCCAGAGCCGCACTTGACGTCAAGGACGAGGTGGCGTGCGCCCACCGCGAGCTTCTTCGACATGATCGATGCGACGATCAGCGGCAGCGAGGGCACCGTAGCGGTCACGTCGCGCAGCAGGTACAGCTTGCGGTCGGCCGGCGCGATCTCCTGGCTCTGGGCGGCGAAGAAGGCCCCGCACCGCGCCAGGCGGTCGAACGCCTCCGCCCGGCTCCCGGCGGTCCGGAAGCCAGGGATCGCCGCAAGCTTGTCGAGCGTCCCCTGCGTATGGCCGAGCCCGGCTCCCGCCATCATCACCACCGGTACGCTGCACGCGGCCACGAGCGGCGCGAACACCAGCGACACCGTATCGCCGACCCCGCCCGTCGAGTGCTTGTCCACCGCGTCGGGGAAGCTCTCGCCGGTCTTCCACAGCGCGCCGGAGTCGCGCATCGCCTCGACGAGTCCTTGGGTCTCGGCGCGGCTGGCGCCGCGGATGCAGACCGCCATCAACATCGCCGCGAGCTGCTCGTCCGGCAACTGACCGCTCGCGGCCCCACGCACGAACGTCTGGATATCCTCCGCGGAGAGCTCGGAGCCGTCACGCTTCCTGGCGATGACCTCGACGAAGTTCAACCTGCACCTCCGAAGCCCGGCGCGCCCGGCCGGTCGGCCGCCGCCCGCGTTGGGCGCGAACGCCCGTCGCGCCCCGCGTTTCCGGCGCTAGCCCGCGGACGCAAGTCGCTGCTGGGCGTCCGCGCGGTACGGCGAGTCCGGGAAATCCTCGACGAGTTTTCGGTACAGCTTGGCGGCCTCCTCGGGCTTGCCCTCGTGCTGCCAGATCTCGGCGAGGTGGAACAGAGCGGCATCGCGCGGCAGGCGCGGATCCTTCCCCGCCGCCATCGCTTCGAGCTCGCTCACCAGCTGCAGCCCCTCGCCGCGCGCGACCCGGAGCCGGATGAGGTCGAGCATCGCCAGGCGCACGACCGGGTCGCTCGACCGACTGCTGGCGATCTCGCCCAGCAGCCTGATCGCCTGGGGTGCGTCGCCGCGGTCCGCGGCGATGCGTGCGAGGAACAGCTCCGCCACCTTCGCCTGCGGCGTGAACCGGTAGCGCGACCCGACCGATTTGAACGCCTTCTCCGCCGCCGCGAACCGCTCGGTATCGGTCGCGAACTTGACCTTCGCATCGGCCGGCCCGGCGCTCCCCACCGGGGCGTTGTAGGCCGCGAGCGCGTCCGAGATCGCCTGGCTCGCGGCGTCCGTCCGGCTCCCGAGGAACGCCGTCACCCCCCACCAGACCAGCGCCGCGGCGAGGACCCCGCCGAGCCCGATCAAGGCTTGCCGCCAGTTCTGGCCGGTCCACTGGACGGCCCTGTCCACGAACGTGATGAACTCGTCCTTCTTGATCTGTTTGCGTGTCAGTCGGCGTCCCACGTGCCACTCCCTCGCGGGCCGTTACTTGCCCGGCGCCGCTGGCGCCTTCGCCCCCAGCGGGTAGTGCTCGTTGTAGAGCTTGATCACGGTGTTCGTGATGTCCGCCGACGGCGCGAGGTAGGCCAGTTGGTCGGGGTTGAAGATGAACACCGCCGTGTAGTGGTTCGCTTCGGAGTACGTCGTGACTACCTCCTGCAGCTTGCCGCCGATGTCCTTCAACACCGCCTGCTGCTTGGCCTCGAAGTCCCGCTTGGCGTTGCGCTGCCGGTCCTCGAACTCCCGCTGCTTGGCGACCAGTTGGCGGTTGAGCTCGGCGATGGCCTCGTCGCTCGCCACGCCCTGCTTGCTCATGATCTGGCCCTTGAGGTCGTTGACCTCCTTGTCCAGCTTTGCAAGCTCGTCCTGGCGCGGGCGGGCCCACTCGTCGAGGTCCTTCAGGCGCGCCTTCCCCTCGTCGGTGCTGGCGAGTGCTTTCTGCACGTACACGAACGCGATCTTAGCGGGGGCGACCTCCGTCTGCTGCGCCCATGCGCCCCCAGCCAGGAGCAACCCGGCGAGAACGGCTCCGGAAAACCTCGTGAAACTCATTGGAACCTCCAGCCGCGTCGGCGGCGGGTGATTCTAGCACCAGATCGCGGCTAGAATCATCGCCGGGGACGGGCCGGAAATGAGGGCGATGGTGCTCGACAGGCCGGGACCGGCGGCAAGCCGCCCGCTCGTCGCGCGGGAACTCGACGACCCGCGGCCGGGACCGGGCGAGGTCGTGCTGCGGGTGCTCTCGTGCGGGGTGTGCAGGACCGACCTCCACACCGTCGAGGGCGAGCTTTTGCTGCCGCGCCTGCCCCTCGTTCCCGGGCACCAGGTCGTCGGGGTCGTCGAGGAAGCCGCGCCCGATCTCGGGCCCGACATGGTCGGCCGGCGCGTCGGCGTCGCGTGGCTCGCCGGCGCGTGCGGCGGCTGCGCGTGGTGCCGCAGCGGCCGCGAGAACCTCTGTCCAAGTGCCCGCTTCACCGGGCTGCACCGCGACGGGGGGTACGCCGAGCGCGTCGCCGTCGACGCCGCCTTCACCTATCCGATCCCCGACGACTTCGACGACGTCCAGGCCGCGCCCCTGCTCTGCGCGGGCGTGATCGGCTACCGCGCCCTGCGCCTTGCCGGGGCGCTCGCCGGGGGCACCCTCGGCATCTTCGGTTTCGGGGCCTCGGCGCACGTGGCGATCCAGGTCGCCCGTCACGCCGGTTGTCGGGTCTTCGTCTTCACCCGCGCCCCCCGCCACCACGACCACGCCCGCACGCTCGGCGCCGACTGGGCCGGCACGCCCGGCGAAACGCCGCCCGCCCCCCTCGACCACGCCGTGATCTTCTCCCCGGCCGGGGAACAGGTGCCGCTCGCCCTGTCCCTCCTCGACCGCGGCGGCTGCGTCGCCTGCGCCGGCGTCACGATGAGCGACCTGCCGGCGTTCCCCTACGGACTGCTCTACCAGGAGCGGGTGCTCCGCTCGGTGGCGAACGCCACGCGCGCCGACGCGACCGAGCTGCTCGCCTTGGCGGAGAAGATCCCGATCGCGACGAGCGTCGAGGCGGTGCCGCTCGCGCATGCCAACGAGGCGTTGCTGCGCGTCAAGGAGTCGCGCATCACCGGCGCCCTCGTGCTCGTGCCCGGTTGATACCGCGTTGACATCGACCGCGGAGAGACGAGTGTCGTCTGTGAGCGGTGTCCCTTTCACCGCGTGAATGCCTCTTGCTTAGCCCCTCGGGTGAAGCGGCGTTCGGGCCTTGCTCGCCCCCGCTCGCTGCGGCCCGAAGCTCCTCCGGCCGCGACCCAGCAGCGCGCCTCGCCGCCGGGTCCCTCGCTGTTCTCCTCCCTCGCGTGGAGCCGCTCGGTCGGAGCCAGCGTCTCCCGGCGGCGATGCGCGCGCTGGGGCCCTGCGGCCTCCGGAGCAATAGGCGCTTCACCCGAGGGGCGGATGGAATGCCCCCCACCCACCACTTGGAGGTAGTGCTGAGATCGAGAGTCCTGGCGAAGCCGAAGGCCATCGGCAGCGCTTCCGCCAAGGGGAGGGTGGGGACAAAACCGCCCAGCGGGCGGAGGCCGATTTCGCCGGAGCGTGC
>PKYI01000065.1 GCA_003133645.1 Acidobacteriota bacterium
GCCTTCGCCCGCTGGGCGGTCTTTGCCCACCCACCCCCGCGCCTGGTCGAGGCGCTGCTGGTTACCTTTGGCTTGGCAAGGATCGTCGACCCACAGCAGGACCTCCGGTTGGTGGGCGGGGGGGTCGTTGATCCGCCGGTGCCGCGGGTGGCCATCGGCTCCTGCGCCCGCGGGCCCCGGACGGGCGAGCCGCGCCGGGGTGTCGATGGCTCCGACCGAGCGCCTCATGCGAGGGAGGAGAACAGCGAGGGGTCCCGGCGCGGATCGCCCTGTCCGGTCGCGGGCGCAGGAGCATGCGGGCTCGGGCGCGGGGGCGCCCGTGCCCGCATCCGGCCACCCGCGGGACCGGCAAGAAGGAAAGCCTCCACGCAGTGGAAGAAGGACCAGTGATCCCGAGCGAGGGGGGCGAAGGCACGGCGGGCGCTATGGTTCTTCGGGGGGTTTGAGCGCGCGGAACGAGCGCCACAGCACGAGGTCGTAAACGATCTTCAGCCCGCCCGCGAGGAAGAACGGCACGCCCATCAGCGCGGGCGAGGCGAACAACGGGGCCGCGATCACCGGCGAGAGCGCGGCCCCGGTCGTGCGGGCGACCCCTGTCACGCCGGCCGCCGCCGAGCGCTCGTCGGGGCTCACGACCGCCATCGTGTACGACTGCCGCGTTGGCACGTCCATCTGCGAGATCGAGAAGCGCAGGAACAGCACCGCGACCGCGAGCGGCAGCGTCGGCATCAGCGGCACCAACAGGAGGAGGACGTTGGACGGCAGGTGAGTGACGACCATCGTGTTGACGAGTCCGATCCTCCTGGCCACTCGCACCGCGACGAGCGCCGAGATCCCGGCGAGGATGTTGGCGCCGAAGAAGATGCCACCCAGCGCCGCGGGCTCGACGCCGAAGCGGCGGTGGAACCAGTACGCCACCAGACTCTGCACCACGAAGCCGCCGGCGAACGCGTCGAGCGAGAAGACGGCGGCGAGCTTCGCCACCACCCCGCGCGAGCGGTGCAGGCCGAATCGCCTTGCCACCGAGGCACTTTCCCCGGCCGGCGCCTCGACGCCGCGGGACAACCCGGCGAACAGCGCGGCTAGCAGCACGCCGAACGCCGCGTAGCCGATGACGACGGCGCGGTAGCTGGCGAGCGGCGACGCCCCCGTCCCCTGCAGCGCCTGGCTTGCAGCTCCGCCGGCGAGCGACCCCGCCGCCGTCGCGAACGACCCGACGAGGCCGTACCACGCGAACACCCTGGTGCGGTCGCTCCCCGGCACGACCTGCGTGAGCGCCGCCTGCTCGACCGCGAGGAACGGGCCGACCTCGTTGCCGCTCGGGCTGATGACCCCGACGGTCGCGGCGACCAGCAGCAGCAGGAAGTTGCCGGTGAGAGCGAACACCACGCCCGCGAGTAGCATCAGGGCGGCACCGGCGACCAGCGTGCGCCTGCGGCCGAACCTGTCGGCGGTGGTCGTCAGCCAGAGGGACACCGCGGTGTCGCCGAGCAGCGTCAGCGTCAGCAGGAGCCCGATGCGCGCCTCCGAGAGGCCGGCCTGGGCGAGGTAGAGCACGAGCACCACCGACAAGGAGCCGTAGGCGAACAGCCGCACGAGACGCGTCGCGAACAGCCGATGGCCATCCTTGCCCAGGGTTCTCAGGAAACCCCGCAGAGTCGCAGCACGGGAGTGCGGTGGCGCGCTCAAGGTGTTCAGCTTAGCGCCGCCGCGGCCGGATGTGCTCGGCCGTATACTCGTCGCCGCCGGAGAAGGGAGGTCGGATGGGCGCGAGCAACCGAGCAGGCGCCGCGAAGAAGCTCTCGCGCGGGGCGATCGTCCCGCTCGGCGCGACGCTCACCCCGGAGGGGGTCAATTTCGCGCTCTACTCGCGCAACGCTAGTCAGGTCGAGCTGCTGCTGTTCGACGACCCCGCTGGCGATCCGACCGATGTGATCCCCGTCGAGAACCGGAACCGCGACATCTGGCACGCGCTCGTGCACGGGATCGGGGCCGGCCAGCTGTACGGCTACCGCGTCCGCGGCGGCTTCGACCCCGCCCGCGGCTTGCGCTTCAACCCGTCGAAGCTGCTCGTCGACCCGTACGCGAAGGCCCTCACCGCCAAGGCCGTCAACACCGGCAACCTCCTCCTCGCCTACGACCCCGCCGACCCGCGCCGGGACCTCTCGCTCGACACTCGCGACAACTCCCGGATCGTGCCCAAGTGCATCGTCGTCGACGACGCCGCGTTCGATTGGCGGGGCGACTCGACCCCCGACACCCCGCTGGAAGAGCTCCTGATCTACGAGGTGCACGTCAAGGGCTTTACGGCCCACCCCTCATCCGGCGTCGCCCACCCCGGGACGTACCTCGGCTTCGCGGAGAAGATCTCCCACCTGCAGCGCCTGGGGATCAACGCGGTCGAGCTATTGCCGGTGCACGAACACTACAGCGAGGATCTGCTCGAGGAGTGCGGCCTCTCGAACTACTGGGGGTACAACTCGCTCGCGTTCTTCGCACCCGAACTCTCCTTCAGCACCTGCTCGTCGCCCGGCTGCCAGGTCGGCGAGTTCAAGACGATGGTGCGCGAGCTACACCGCGCCGGGATCAAGATCATCCTCGACGTGGTCTACAACCACACCGCGGAAGGGAACGAGCTGGGTCCGACGCTCTCGCTGCGCGGCATCGACAACCCGACCTACTACGCGCTCGGCGGACCCACTGGCCAGCCCGACCGCTACTACCTCAACTACACCGGAACCGGCAACGCCCTCGACGTGGCGCGGCCGGCGGTGATCCGGCTGGTCATGGACTCGCTGCGCTACTGGGTCTGCGCGATGCACGTGGACGGCTTCCGCTTCGACCTTGCCTCGGTGCTGGGGCGGGCCGAGGACGGCACGTTCCGGGCGAGCGCCGGCTTCTTCGACGCGGTCTCGCAGGACCCCGTGCTTTCGCGCGTCACCCTGATCGCAGAACCGTGGGACCTCGGCACCTACCAGGTCGGCAACTTCCCGATCGACTGGTCGGAGTGGAACGGCCGGTTCCGCGACACCGTGCGCCGCTTCTTCAAGGGAGATCCCGGGCAGCTCCGCGACCTGGGGGCGCGTCTGACCGGCTCGGCCGACCTCTACCGCAACGACGGCCGCGCCGCCTACAACAGCGTCAACTTCGTCACATGCCACGACGGATTCACGCTGCGCGATCTGGTGACCTACGACGTGAAACACAACGAGGCCAACCAGGAGGGCAACCGGGACGGCGCCGACGACAACGACTCCTGGAACTGCGGGGTCGAGGGTGCAACCGGCGACCCGGCGATCAACCGGCTGCGCCGGCAGCAGGCCAAGAACTTCATCTGCCACCTGCTGTTCGCGGCCGGCACCCCGATGATCCTCGGCGGCGACGAGTTCTACCGCACCCAGCGCGGCAACAACAACGCCTACTGTCAGGACAACGAACTGTCGTGGTTCGACTGGCGCGAGATCGAGGCCAACGCCGAGATCCTCAGCTTCTTCCGCGCCGCCATCGCGCTCACCCGCCGTTGCACGATCCTGCAGCGGCGCCGGTTCCTCGACGACGGCGACCATGACGGCGACGGCGTCCCCGACGTCGTGTGGTATGGCAGCGACCTCGCCGCCCCGGTATGGGACGACCCCCAGGCGCACAGCGTCGCCGCTCAGCTCGACGGCGGCGCCGAGCGTTCCGATCTGGGGCCGTACCGGCTCTACTTCATCCTCAACGCCGGCGAGGCGCTGCAGCGCTTCACCCTGCCGCCGCTGCCCCTGGGGGCGGCGTGGCACCGCCTCGTCGACACCTCCCTGCCGGCCGGCGAAGAGATCGTTCTTCCCGGCGCCGAGGTCCTCATCGACCCGCCCGGGTTCTACCTCGTCAACCCGCACAGCACGGTCGTGCTGATCGGGCGGTGAGGGGTCTCCGGCCGGGCCCCGCTCGGCGCCCGCCGTGCGCCCCGCCTACCACCGCGCCGTGACTGCGAGCCGGGCGGCCCAGCTGGCGGCAGCGCGGGGGCCGGCACGATTCAACAGCTCCAGGAGCCGCAGGAGCTGGAGCACTTTGATCCGGTCGGAGAACGCGGCCGACGCGTTGGGCCCGCCGGCCGCGGCGAGGAACGCCAGCCACGCCGCCGGCCAGCGGTCGGGGTGGTGAAAGCGCACGATCCAGCCCCACCACGCCGCGTCGAGGAGCGGATCGGCGAGGCGGGCGAACTCAAGGTCGAGCAGCGCCGCGATCGTTCCACCGCGCCGCCCCGGGGCGGGCGCGACGAGCACGTTGACCGGAGCGAAGTCGCCGTGCGTAAACACGGGCCTCCGGCCGGCGAACAACGTCTCAAGGCTAGCAATCGCGGCCCGCAGCGCCCGGGAAGCGGCGACGTCGAGGCGGGGCTCGGCGCGCTCGAGCCAGCGCTGCGCGGCGCCTGCCAGGCGCGCCGGGTCCGCCCACGTGGAGGGTAGACGGAGGCCGCGGGCGTCCACGGCGGCGAGCAGCGGCACGAGCGCGCCCATCAGACGTGCGAGGCGCACGGCGCCGGCGTCCGTGACCAGCGACTCGGCGCCGTTGCGCCCCTCGACGAAAGCGTGGAGCGCAAACGGGGTGGCCGCGCCCGCGTCGCCGCCGAGCAGCGGCGCCGTCGGGATCCCTACGGCCGTGAGCCGTTCCGCGAGGCGCGCCTCGACCCGCAGCCGCCACCGCGCGACGGCGCGGTCCGTCAGCCATTGCACCGCGACGCGCCGGCCGTCCGCGAGCGTCGCCAGCGTCGTGCGGTTGGAGAACCCCCACCGCGCCGGCTCCGCCGCGACGACCGGCGAGCCGGCGAGCGTCGCCAGCCTCGCGCACTCGGCCGCATCATCGGCCCCATCGGCCACGGGTGGGATCGTGCTCCGTTCCGGCCGCGAAGTTCGCCCGCGTGGGTGATGGACGGTCGGCACGGCGGCCATGGTGCCACACCCGGGCGGCGGCGCCCCTCTGGCGCTTACACCGCGTGCGTGGCCGGCTGCACTTCTCGGAGCACTGCCCACGCCTATTCTGTGCCCTGTGCCCTGTGCCCGGTGCCCGGTTCCTCAAGACGCCGCGCCTTGACAGCGCCCCGAGCGGTCCTACACTCGAAACCGGTGCGAGGGTTTCCCCATCCCTCGACTTTATAAGGAGATTCACCTGTGGAAGCAGCAAATCACGACCGTGCTCCTGAGTTGTCCTGTCCCGCGGTGGACCTGCGCGGTGAAGCGGACTGGACCCCGCTCGACGCGTCATCGCTGGTGGGGGAATCGCTGCGCTTCGTTTCCGGTGAGCCGGACGGGAACCGTTGCCGCGTGCGCTATTTTCTCGACGCCGAGCGGCGCCTGCACGCCCGCGTCTGGTTCGGTCCCGAGACGGAAGGCCCTCCCGGCCACGCCCACGGCGGTTCGATCGCGGCAGCGATGGACGAGGCGCTGGGGCTGGCGGCCTGGGCGGCCGGCTATCCGGTCGTCGTCGGCAACCTGAACGTGAGCTTCCGCACCATGCTGCCGCTGCACAAGGTGGTCACGCTCGAAAGCCGCGTGGTTTCCGCCGAGGGACGCAAGGTCATGGTCCACGGACGACTCTTCGGCAATGAGGGGCCAGCATACGCAGAGGCGCAATGCCTCTGCATCACCATTGCGCGCCGATGATCTGAGGTCACTCGGCGGGCCGGCGCCGCCCCGCTCAGGCGAGGTCGGCGGCCAGCTCCCGGCGGGTTTCCTCGGAAAGGATCGCCTGCGCGCGCAGCTTGGGGTGATCGACCACCACCCGCAGCACGGCGCCTTCCGTCGCGACCAGCCGGGCCTGCCCGGGGGAGAGCGGCCACTTGACGTACTGCACCGAGGAGATGCGCGTCGGCGAGACCTGCGCGTGGTCGAACCGCGCCGCCACCGGCGGCGTCTCCCTCACGTGCAGCCAGAGGTGGGCGTCGAGCCCGAGCAGCTCCTGCAGCCGGACGGTGCGCTCCTCCTCCGTCTCGTACTCCAGCATCAGGGTGGCGGAAAGCTCGCCGCCCGCCGGCACGATCGGGTTGTACGCCTCGAATTCGTCCTCGATCGCCCCCGGCCGCTCCCAGCTCCCCTCGGCGTGGAGCATTTCGTGGACCTGGTAGAGCATCGTGTCGCGGGTCTCGAAGTTGAGTGTGGCGTGCTCGCCGAGCGGCACCCTCCGCCTGGCCTTCAACTGGATGATGCGGCGCCTGACGTCGGCGCGGGTGCGCGCGTACTCCTCACGCCCGAGGACATCGTCCCGTGTGATCGGTTTCATAGTTCCCTTTCCTTGGCGGGCTCCGCGCCCGCGCCTTCCCCGGTCGTGGCGATCTGCTGAGGAAACCCGTCGGGGCGGTAGGCGCGCGCGATGACCTCGACCGGATGCATCGCCCTCTTGCCGCACGCCTGCTCGAACTGAAGCGCGGCGAGGGGGCAGTCGGTGGACCAAATCTCCGCCTCGGCCTCGCGCATGCCGGCGAACGCCTTCTCGCCATTGGTGAGCGCCGACGCGAAGTTCTCCTTCTTCATCGCCCAGGTCCCGTCGTGACCGCAACACTCGGCCACCAGCCGGGGCTTCGCGCCCGGGATCCGCCGGATCAGGTCGCGGCCGCGGAAGCCGACGTTCTGCTTGCGCAGGTGGCAGGGGGCGTGGCACGCCACGTTGCCCCCCGGCGTGCTCTTGAAGTCCTCCTTGAACTTGCCTTCGCCGCGCAGCTCGAAGAGGTACTCGGAGAGGTCGCGCACGGCACCCGCGACCGTGCGGGCAGCCTCGGCGAGCGGCCGGTCGGCAGGATCGTCGAGGAGTTCGGGGTATTCCTCGCGCATCGTCAGGCTGCAGGTCGGGTTGATCACGGCGATCCGGTAGCCGCGCTCGACCCACGGCAGCAACGCGCGGACGTTGCTGCGGGCCTTGCGGCGGGCGAGGCCGATGTCGCCGCTGTCGAGCGCCGGCATGCCACAGCACTCGACGTTCGGGCAGGCGATCCGGCAGCCGTTGTGGCGCAGCACGTCGAATGCGGCCTCGCCGATCGCGGGGTTGTTGTAGTTCACGAAGCAGGTGGCGAAGAGCACCACGGGGTTCTCCCCGTCCGGCGTCTCGACCCCGCCGGCGCGCGCGGCGAACCACGCCGCGAACGTTCGGTCGGCGAAACGCGGGAGGAGCTTGTCGCGGTGGATGCCGGCGAGCGCCTCCATCGCGACCCGCTGCGGCCGCAGCGTGTTGCCCCAGTTGGCGAGGGCTGGAAGCATCGTCCCGACCCGGCCAAGACGGTCGGGGTCGGCGAGCAGGCGGTCGCGCAGCGGGATCCCCGTGCGCTTGCGGCTGACCGCCTTGGCGCGCAGCATCAGGCGGGGGAAGTCGAGGCGGAACGGGTGCTTCTCCTTGTCGGTATACGGGCACTGCGTGTAGCACAGCTTGCACTGGAAGCACTCGTCCACGACCTTGTCGACGGTCGCCGCGGGCACGCTGGCCACGCCGCCGTGATGGTCAACGGCGGCGAACAGGGTCGGGAACGACTGGCAGTACTTGAAGCACATCCGGCAGCTGTGGCACAGCTCGAAGCTGCGCATCAGCTCCTTGCCGAGCGCCGTCGCATCCCAGTACAGCTCCTGGTTCGGGTTCAGGCAGAAGCCGTCGGTGGGTTGAAACCGGATGTCGGGGAGAGTTCCCAGCGTGTCCATCGGCGTGTACCCCCTCGCTGCGGCGCGACCGGACGGAACGGGCGGCGGCACGACCGCCGCCGCCCGCGACCGGCCGGCGGTGCTAGAAGCTGTCGAGCGCCTTCTGGAACTTGCCCGCGTGCGAGCGCTCCGCTTTGGCGAGCGTCTCGAACCAGTCGGCGATCTCCGCGAAGCCTTCCTCCCGGGCGGCCTTCGCCATGCCGGGGTACATGTCGGTGTACTCGTGGGTTTCGCCCGCGACCGCCGAGGCGAGCATCTCGTTGACGTCGACGAACGGCAGGTTGGTGGCCGGGTCGCCGACCTTCTTCAGGTAGTCGAGGTGCCCGTGCGCGTGGCCGGTCTCGCCCTCCGCCGTGTCGCGGAACAGCCCGGCGACCTCGGGGTACCCCTCGATGTCCGCCTGCTTCGCGAAGTACAGGTAGCGGCGGTTGGCCTGCGCTTCGCCGGAAAATGCCGCCTTCAGGTTTTCGTGGGTTCTGGTTCCCTTGAGTTCTGCCATGTCACGCCTCCTTGTTTGTGCTGTTTGTTGCGCGGACTCCGGCGCGGACGGCGTCCGGCCGGTTCTTACCTTTGTGGGGGGCGACCCCGATTGCCAGATGAACCGGGGTCGCGCACGCGCTGCAGATGACGTCGTACTCGACCCGCACCCCGGTGACCGCGAGGCCGCCGGGCAGCTGCGCGGGCGGCCGCGAGCGCGGGTAGAGCGCAGCCGCGACATCGAAGATCCGCCCACATGAGCGGCACACCGCGTGGTCGTGGGGGTGGAGCGTGCCGTCGACCCGCAACCGCGTGCCCTCGCCGGCGATGCGCCGGCACACGCCGGCGCGAAGGAACGCCTCGAGCGTCTTGTAGACGGTGGAGAGGGACAGCGACGGGTGGCGCTCCCTGAGGTCCGCGAAGAGCCGCTCCGCGCTGGGATGGGTCGAGTTGGACTCCAGGTACTCCATGACCGCGAGGCGGGGCGCGGTCACCTTGAGGCCGGCCGCCTGGAGCTTCTCGGCCCGTTGCCGGGCGGCCGAGCCACCGTCATCAGCAGGTCGAAGCGGTTCCGAATCCATAACGATTCTGATATTAGTTCTCAACGCTTCGCGTGTCAAGTCCCCACACCGTCACGGGCGGCGCGGGGGACCTGCCCAGACCGGCGACCCCGTGCCGGCCACGATCAGGACCCCGGCCCGGCCACCGGCCGCGCCCTTTTCGCGCGCTCAACGCTGGCGCTCTGCAAGAACGCAAGCCTGACCCCGGAGGGCGTCAGTTGGATGCCGGGCTTTTGACGGCGTCGCCGCCGGGAAGCTTGAACTGCTGCGGGCGGGACCGGATGACCTCGCGCAGCCACGACTCGGGATAGCCGAGCTCCTGCGGCTCCCCCGATTCGTTCTGCACGTAGCCGTCGTTGTACTTGGTGAACAGGGCCTCGGCCAGCTCCCGCCAGCGCCGGGCCACCTGCTCCCCCGCCGACACCGAGTAGTCGGTGAGGAACCGCCGCGTCCGGTCGGGGTCGTTTTGCAGCATTTCCCGGGCGGTCGCCTCGATCGCGGGCTGCAGCGCGAAGAAGTTCCCCTCGAGCTCCTGCTGGACCTTGACGATGTCCTTGACCATGTAGGAGAACTTCAGCTGCGCATAGTTGGCCACCAGGTTGAACACCCACCACGGCGAGTCCCAGGAGAACTTCTGCAGGCTGCCGCGACCGTACGACGCCGGCACCGCCGTGATGCCGGCGTAGAGCGGGAAATAGCAGCTCGTGTACGTGTCGTCGAGGCCGTACCACAGGACCCCGCCGACCTCGTCGGGAAGGAACGACCGGCAGTTGGCCACGAACGAGCAACCGGTCTGCTGCGTGGAGATCGGCCGTTCCCACGAGTACGTCGTGCCGTCGACCTGGAACGTGATGGGCCGCGCCCGCAACGGCGAGCCGAACGGACCGGCGTCCACGCCCTGCGTCATGTCCAGAGGCGTCCCTTCGTAGTGGTCGCGCATGAGGGCCATCACGTCCCGCACCGAGAGCTTGCGGTCGGGCTTGATCCAGAGCGGGTAGGGATTCGCGCCGGGCGTACCGCGGCTGTAGTCCACGGACAGGTCGAGCGACGGCGCCGCCCGCCGGAAGATCGACCAGACGCGCGTCTCGGTGTAGCGGAGTTCCTTGGCCGTGGCCGGGCAGTAGACGTCGCAGAAGCGGAACGGTCCGTCGCTCTTCGGGTTGTAGTACCCCTTGCGCACGGCGAACTCGATGACGTCGGGCGAGTAGACGCAGTTCTCGGGGTCCGCGAGAGGGAACGTCCCGATGCGGGACTTGTTGGCGTGCGCCGCGATGAGGCCGTCGGGCACCCTCTCGGCCACCCAGACCGCCCCCTTGATCCCCTCGCCCTCCCCGATCATCTCGAGGATCCAGGCCTCGTTCGGATCGGCGATCGAGAACGACTCGCCGGTCGAGGCGTAGCCGTACTCCGCGACCAGGTCGGTCATCACCTTGATCGCCTCCCGCGCCGTCCGCGCCCGCTGCAGCGCGAGCTGCATCAGCGCCCAGTAGTGGATGCCGCCCTGCTTGTTCTGCAACTCGAGGCGGCCGTCGAACGTCGTCTCGCCGATCGCCAGCTGGTGTTCGTTCATGATACCGACCACGGCATACGTGTGGGGCGGCTGCGGGATGCGCAGCCGCAGCGAGCCGTCGCGGCCGCGCACCTCGAACGCCTCACCCGGGGCGTGGTCGGCCGCCGGGACGTACCGCAGCGTCGGGTAGAACTCGCCGTCGACGGAGTACGAGATGATCACCGACCCGTCGGACGAAGCCCCCTTGGTCACGATGATGTTCGTGCACCCGAGGACCGGACGGACGGAGACAACGAGCACCACCACAGCAACGATCAGGAACGCCTTGCGCATGCCGATCTCCCTTTCAACCCGCCGCCGCTTCGAACCCTCAGAGCATCATGGCGCCGGCGCTCACCGGCAGGCACTGACCGCGGCAAGGGCGGCTGTGCGAACACTAAGCGTGTCGCCCGCGGATGTCCACGGCCCGCCGAGGCACGCCGCGATCGGGTATCGTGACGGCGAGGAGACCGGCATGACCTTCCTGTACCTCAACTCGGACCGGATCGGACAGGGCGACGCGGAACTCGGGCGCACGTTGCTGTTGCTCTTCCTCCAGAAGCTCGTGGCTTCCGAGGTGAGGGTCGACTTCGTGGCCTGTCTCAACGGGGCTGCCCTCCTGACCACCGAGGACGGGCCGGCGCTCGACTCGCTGCGCGCGCTCGAGGCGCGCGGCGCCACCGTCACCACTTGCGGCACGTGCCTCGATCGCCTGCAGCGCAGGGACAGGCTCCGGCTCGGAGCCGTGGGCGGCATGCAGCAGACCGTCGAACTCTTCGCCGCAGCCGACCGCATCATCGCGCCTTGCTAACGGACCCCGGCCGGCGCCTGGCCGGACAGGCGGGCCGCCCGCCGGGCTCGAGCCGATCCTCGGGTGGCGGACGGGAGCCGGCGCTCAACCCCTTGGGGACGCCGGAGTGAGTACGGCGGAGGTGAGGGTCAAAGCCCCCACCCCGCCTCACACCTCGCCTTCGACAACCTCAGCCGCGCGCTTCGAACAGCAGGCCTCGTGCAGCCGGCCTACCAGCCCTGGCGGCTCCCGCGCGCCTTGTTCAGTCCGCTTTCCTGATCCTTCCGCCGTGGTCCCCGATCAGCATCCAGCGGTCACCCTCCTTCATGAGGATGTCGGTCCAGCGACCCTTGGTTGCCTCGGTCTTGCCCTCGGCGTTCTTCACCAGCTGCATGTAGTAGTAGTCGGCGAACGCGAAGTTACCGTGCACCTGGATCGCCACCGGCTTGATGTCGTACACGAGGGTCTTGGACATCTGGTACTCCTGGGTGATGAACTTCTTCACGGTGGCCTTGTCGCCCGGGACGGGGCTGTCGTACGACCAGCCGACGTAGCTCGGATCGAAGTAGGCCATGAACCCCTCGACGTCGGCCTTGGCATCGAGCGCCCAGTAGGCCTCCACGCTCTTCCAGACATCCTTCTGAGCGACGGACCACTCCTGCGCGTGGGCCGGCGCGGCGGCCAGCACCGCCAAACACACCTGGCACACAACCCCAAATCCCGGAGAAGCGCACGCTCGAGGTGGCGACACCCAGCTCGACGCCGCGGTCCGCTATCTTCAGGGGCAGATCCGCGACCACCCGGTGCCGGTCCCGCCGCCGCCGGCGTACCCCGACAAGGCGTCGAAACCCGATCGCCCATAAGCGGGGCACGCACGCGGGGCTGGCCGCTCGAGGTGAGGGTGATACGTACCGGTCGGAAGGTCCGCCAGACCGCGGCCTGGCGTGGTATCAGGTGCCGGCCGTCCCCGGCCGCGCACCGAGGACCTCCTTCACGGAGTACACGAGGGCCGGCAACACCACGATCACCAGGAACAGCGCCATGAGCACGAACCCCGAATCCAGCGGAAGGAGGCGGTCCCAGCCCGCGAGAAAGGAAACCCCCGCCAGGACGAAGAGAAGACCGCCGAAGAAGAGAGTCCGGCCTCCGGTCTGCGAACCGACCCGGCGAATCTCCCCTTCCGAAAGCTTGTGCACCCACCGGAGCGAGGCCCCGAACAGGGCGCTCACGGCGGCCAGCGTGGCCATGGTTCCGAGGCCAAAGAAGAGGCCGGGCAGGAAACCCAGCCACGGGCTGCGCATGACCGGCGCGGCGGCGGTGTTCACAAAGATGGAGAAGGGGCCAAAACCGAAACCGGCGATGAAGCCGTGGACGAGGGTCCAACGCAGGGGGAACTCCTGCGAGCCACTGGGACCGGCGTCGTGGCGCCGAGAAAAGACCCGGCCGGTGGCCTCCATCTGCCCCCCCGCCTCGTGGTGGTGGCCGAAGAGGTGGACGTGCGGATACCGGCTGCGACGCAAGACCGTGGCGCCAGCCACCGCCATGACCGATCCCACCACCAGGTACACGATCGCGTTCATCAGGGGCCGCAGCAGGATGGGGGCCAGTGCCAGGTAGGCCAGCTCCGAAACGATCATGCGCTGGAGCGTGAACGCCGCAGAGAAGTACAGGCCCGCGAGCATGCCCCGTCGTCCGCTGGCGCCCCCGATGGCGTAACTGAAGGTGATCGGCCACGTGTGCTCGTCCGGCAGGATGCCGTGCAGCAACCCGAAGAGGAACGAGTAGGTCAACGCCTGGAGCGGGGTCAGCGGGACGCCTCCCCGTAATCGATCGAATGTTCTTCGTTCACCGTGATCGATGATACGGGTAGCCAGGTCATCGCGAAAGGTACGGAGGGCAGACGCCGCCCGTCGGCGCCGTTCGCCGCACGCCGCGTGAGGGCCTCATGGAACCCAGTTCTCCGGTACTCGGATTTGGTGCCCGGAACGAGGTTGACAGCCTCGTGCGCGGCAGTACCATCGCGTTCGGCGAGGAGGGTTCTTTCAATCGCCGGTGAGGGGAGACGCTGACACCGCATGCGCTGGAGGTTCGCCGATCCGCGGACGCGCCACTACCTGATCGCCGCGATCATTCTGCTCGCGGGTCTGATCGGCGCCATCGTGATCTATTTGAGGGCCGGGAACGCGCCGGATACCCTCCTGGAGTTCTCGCCGGAAACCTCCAAGAAATACCTGCGGGATCTGGAGCTCTACGGCGGGACCGCCAACGTCCTCGCGGTCCAGTTCCAGACCTGGTTCGACGGGCTGTGGCATGGGCGGTCGCTGGCGTATACGGTTGCCGTCATCTCGGCTGTCACTTCCCTCGGATACGTTTTCTTTGCCGTCGTCCTGCCGCCGTACCGCGATCCGAACACACCCGAGGATCAGGGATAGGCAATAGGCGCAAGACAGGTACCAGGACCGACACCTGACACCCGAAGCCTGACACCAAAAACCGGTCACGTCTTGTAGATCTGCTGCGCGCGTAGCTCCTTGACCCGGTCGCGCAACCCCGCTGCCTCCTCGAACTCCAGCCGCTTGGCCGCCGCCTTCATCTGCTTCTCGAGCTCGGCGATCGCCTTCGCGAGCGAGGCCGGGTCGGTGAGCTCCGCCTCCCCCACCCGCGGCGGCAGCAGGCCGGCGTCGTGGTAGTCGAGGTTGGAGAGCTGCAGCAGCGGGCTCGCGATGTCCTTGATGATCGTCTTCGGCTCGATCCCGTGCTCGCGGTTGTACGCCTCCTGCACCGCGCGCCGCCTGTTCGTCTCGGAGATCGCCTTGGCGAGCGAATCGGTCATCCGGTCGGCGTA
>PKYI01000140.1 GCA_003133645.1 Acidobacteriota bacterium
CACCATCACCGAAATCATCGAGTAGGAGTGGCCATGGTCAAGGACAAGATCCGGATCCGGCTCAAGGCGTACGACTTCCGTCTCCTGGACCAGTCCACGGCGGAAATCGTGGACACGGCGAAGCGCACGGGGGCGAGCGTATCGGGGCCGATCCCGCTGCCGACGCAAATCCAGCGCTTCACCGTCCTGCGCTCGCCGCACGTGGACAAGAAGTCGCGTGAGCAGTTCGAGATCCGCACGCACAAGAGGCTTCTCGACATCCTCGATCCCACGCAACAGACGGTGGATGCGCTCATGAAGCTCGAGCTGCCCGCCGGCGTGGATGTCGAGATCAAGGCCTACGGCGGGAAGAAGTGAGGTCGGGCATGGTGCAAGGAATTCTCGCCAAGAAGATCGGCATGACCCAGGTGTTCGACGACTCCGGCGCCATGGTGCCGGTCACCGTCGTGCAGGCGGGGCCGTGCGTCGTGGTGCTGCGCCGGACCACCGCAACCGACGGGCACGAGGCGGCGCAAATCGGGCTCGTCGCAGGCAAGCCGCCCCGGCGGGTCAGCAAGCCCCTGCTGGGCTCGTTCACCAGGGCCGGCGTGCCGCCAACCCGGGTGCTCGCCGAGGTCCCCGTGGCCGACGGGTCCGAAGTGAAGCCCGGCGACACAGTGCTCTGCGACATCTTCGCCGTCGGGGAGGTGATCCGTGTGGTCGGCACCTCCAAGGGCAAGGGGTTCCAGGGCGCGATGAAGCGCCACCACTTCCACGGCGGCGCCGCCAGCCACGGCTCCATGTTCCACCGGGCGCCGGGCAGCATCGGGCCGTCGGCGTACCCCTCGCGGGTGTTCCCGGGCACTAGGATGGCCGGGCGCATGGGCGTCGACAAGGTCACGTTGAAGCACGTGAAGGTGGTGAAGGTGGACCTCGAACGCAACCTGCTCTTCCTCAAGGGTGCCGTTCCTGGCGGCCGCAACGCCTTGCTGCGGCTCGTGAAGGGGTAAGGGGGCGGACCATGAAGCTTGACGTGCGCAACTGGGACAACGAAGTGGTGGGCGAGGTTGAGCTCCCGCAGGAGGTCTTCTCGTACCCCTCCCGCCCTCATCTCGTCTACGAGGTGGTGAAGGCCTACCTGGCCGGCCTCCGCAGCGGCACCCATGCGACCAAGACCAGGAGCATGGTCTCGGGCGGCGGCAAGAAGCCCTGGAAGCAGAAGGGGACCGGGCGTTCGCGGCACGGCTCGACCCGCTCGCCGCTCTGGCGGCACGGCGGCACGACGTTCGGACCGCAGCCCCGCTCGTACAAGGCCAAGGTCAACATCAAGGCGAAGAAGAACGCGCTCAAGTCGGTGCTCGCCGAGCGTCTGACCGGCGGACAGCTCCGCGTCCTCGAGTCTCTCGATGTCGACTCACACCGCACCAAGGAGTTCGTGGCGCGTCTGGAGAAGCTCGGGCTGGCGGGGGAGAAGGTCCTGCTGATCGACAGCTACGACAACCTCAACCTGCTGCTGGCCACCCGCAACCGGCCTGAGTTGAACACCGCGGACGCCATGCACGTCCACGTCTACCAGGTGCTGCGGGCGAAGCAACTCGTCTTCTCGCGCCGCGCGCTGGTGCAGCTTTCGGAGGTGCTGTCGTCATGAAGGATCCACGCCAGATCGTTCTGCGCCCAATCGTGACGGAGAAGACCGCAGACCTCAAGGCGAGCACGAACACGGTGTGCTTCCAGGTCGCACGAAACGCCAACAAGATCGAGGTCCGCAAGGCGGTCGAGACCCTGTTCGGGGTCAAGGTTGTCGAGGTGCGGGTGGTCAACGTCCGCGGCAAGCAGCGCAGGTTCGGGCGCTACACCGGCCAGCGCCCCGACTGGCGCAAGGCCTACGTGCGCCTCGCCGCGGGCGAGAAGACCACCGAGTTCTTTGATCAGGTGTAGGGGGAAGGACCATGGCGCTCAAATCATACAAGCCGACCTCTCCGGGCATCCGCTTCATGACTCGCCTGGACTTCGGCGAGATCACGAAGGACCGGCCGGAGAAGTCGCTCACCCGCGGGATCACGAAGAGCGGCGGCCGGAACAACGAGGGGCACGAGACGCTGCGCTTCCGCGGCGGTGGCCACAAGCGGCGCTACCGCACCATCGACTTCCGCCGCGACAAGAGGGGTGTGCCCGCGCGCGTCGCTACCATCGAGTACGACCCCAACCGGTCGGCGCGCATCGCGCTGCTGGTCTACGCGGACGGCGAGAAGCGCTACATCTTGGCGCCGGACGGTGTCGGCGTGGGGACCACGCTCGTGGCCGCCGAGAAGGCCGAGATCGTCCCGGGCAACGCATTGCCGCTCAAGAGCATCCCTCTTGGCGCCCTGATTCACAACGTCGAGCTCAAGCCCGGTCACGGCGGACAGATGGTGCGTTCCGCGGGCGCCAGCGCCCAAGTGATGGCCAAGGAGGGCGCCTACGTGACGCTGCGGCTGCCGTCCGGAGAGATGCGGTTGGTGCTCGCCACGTGCTGGGCCACGGTCGGTCAGGTCGGGAACGCCGACCACTCCAACGTGTCGATCGGCAAGGCGGGCCGTACCCGCTGGCTCGGACGGCGCGGCCACGTGCGCGGCACGGCCATGAACCCGGTCGACCACCCGCACGGCGGTGGCGAGGGCAAGACCAAGGGCGGCCGGCACCCGGTCAGCCCGTGGGGGCAGCCGACCAAGGGCTACAAGACCCGCACGTGCAAGCGGACCACTCGCTTCATCGTGAAGCGGCGGAAGTAGGGGAGGTCGGGATGGCTCGTTCAATCCACAAGGGACCGTTCGTCGATGGCCACCTGCTGAAGAAGGTGGAGCAGCTCAACGACTCGCGCGAGCGGCGGGTCATCAAGACCTGGTCGCGCCGGTCGACCATCATTCCCGAGATGGTGGGCCACACCATCGCCGTCCACAACGGCCAGAAGTTCGTCCCGGTTTTCGTCACGGAGAACATGGTCGGCCACAAGCTGGGCGAGTTCGCGCTCACCCGCACGTTCCGCGGCCACTCCGCGACGCGCAAGGAAAAGGGCGCCGCCCACTAGGGGGAAGCTATGCAAGCCGAAGCTCGACTGCGTTACTACAAGGGTTCTCCCCAGAAGGTGCGGCTGGTCGCCAACGTCGTGCGCGGCCAGGGTGTCGCAAGGGCGCTGGCCATGCTCAAGCTGACCCACAAGCGCTGCGCGCGCGACATCGAAAAGCTCGTCCGCTCCGCGGTGGCCAACCTCGAGCAGAAGATGCCCGGGGTGGATGCCGGAAAGCTGGTGCTCACGAGCATCCAGGTCAACCAGGCCCCGTCCCTGAAGCGATTCCGTGCGGCCTCGATGGGGCGCGTTTTCCCCCGGCTGCACAAGTTCTGCCACGTGACCGTGCAGGTCGCGGAGCGCGAGAAGTAGGAGGCGATCGTGGGCCAGAAGACGCACCCGTACGGTTTCAGGCTTGGGTACAACAAGACGTGGCGGTCGCGTTGGTTCGCCGACGCCGACTACGCGAAGCTCCTGCATGAGGACCTCCGCTTGCGCAAGGCGCTCAAGAGCCGGCTGTCGCACGCCGGCGTTGCCGAGATCGACATCGAGCGCACGGCCAACAAGATCCGGGTCAACATCTTCTCCGCCCGGCCGGGGATCATCATCGGGCGCAAGGGTGCCGAGGTGGACAAGCTCGGGGCCGAGCTGCGCGCCGTCTACGGTCAGGATATCCACATCAACATCCAGGAGATCCAGAGGCCGGAGATCGAGGCTCAGCTGATCGCCGAATCGATTGCCAGCCAGCTCGTCCGGCGCATCACGTTCCGGCGCGCGATGCGGCGCTCGATGGAGAACGCCTTGCGTTTCGGCGCGCAAGGCGTCAAAATCCGCTGCTCGGGTCGCCTCAACGGGGCCGAGATCGCCCGCTCCGAGTGGTACCAGGAGGGGCGGCTCCCCCTCCACACCCTCAAGGCCGATATCGAGTACGGCTTTGCCGAAGCCTTCACCACCTACGGGGCGATCGGGGTCAAGGTGTGGATCTACAAGGGCGAGTTGCACCGGAGCAAGGCTCACCGGCGCGCGTTGTGAGGGATGAGGTGCTGCTATGTTGATGCCGAAGAAAGTAAAGTTTCGCAAGCAACAGCGCGGCCGCCGCAGGGGCCTTGCGACCCGGGGCGGGGAGCTGTCGTTCGGCGACTATGGTCTCCAGGCGCTCGAACCCGGCTGGGTCACGGCGCGCCAGATCGAGGCGGCCCGTGTTGCGATGACGCGCCACGTGAAGCGCGGCGGCAAGATCTGGATCCGGGTTTTCCCGGACAAGCCGATCACGAAGAAGCCGGCCGAGACCCGCATGGGTAAGGGCAAGGGTGCGCCGGAGGAATGGGTGTGCGTCGTCAAGCCGGCGCGGATCCTCTACGAGATGGAGGGGGTGACGGAGGACGTGGCCCGTGAGGCAATGCGTCTGGCGGCTCACAAGCTTCCGATCAAGACCCGCTTCGTGGCACGGGGGCAGGTGCGATGAAAGCGAAGGAACTGCGGGAGAAGTCGATCGAGGAGCTCCGGAACTCCGAGACCGAGCTCAAGGAGCAGCTTTTCAAGCTGCGCTTCCAGAAGGCCACCGGTCAGATCGCAAACCCGGCCAAGATCCGTCTCGCGCGCAAGGACATCGCGCGCGTCGAGACGATCCTCGCCGAGCGCCTCAGGGAAGCGGAGTGAGCCATGGATAACACGACCAAGACCAGGGGAATCACGAAGGTCGGCATCGTCGTGTCCGACGCTATGGACAAGACGGTGGTCATTAGGGTGGAGAGACTCGTCATGCACAAGCTCTACCACCGCTTCGTGCAGCGCGCCAGGAAGTTCACGGCGCACGACGAGACCAACGTCTGCAAGGTCGGCGACAAGGTGCAGATCATGGAGTGCCGTCCGCTCTCCCGGAGCAAACGGTTCCGGGTCGTGCGCGTGATCGAGCGGGCTTCGTGAGGAGGCGGCTATGATCCAGATGCAAACGATGCTGACGGTGGCCGATAACTCAGGGGCCAAAAAGCTGCAGGCGATCCGCCAGCTCGGCGGCTCCAACGCCGGCCGGTACGCCCGGATCGGGGACGTGATCGTCTGCGCGGTCAAGGAAGCGGTCCCCGACTCGCAGGTGAAGAAAGGGACGGTCGTGCGGGCGGTGATCGTCCGGACCCGCAGCAGCCACCGGCGCAAGGACGGCTCGTACATCCGGTTCGACGACAACGCGGCGGTGTTGATCAACGCCCAGAAGGAGCCGATCGGAACCCGCGTGTTCGGGCCGGTGGCGCGCGAATTGCGCGAGCGACGCTTCATGAAGAT
The DNA here is from genome assembly GCA_003133645.1 of Acidobacteriota bacterium. GTDB lineage: Bacteria > Acidobacteriota > Thermoanaerobaculia > Thermoanaerobaculales > Thermoanaerobaculaceae > RBG-13-68-16. The sequence goes on from PKYI01000140.1 coordinate 5,306, forward strand.
CGTGTCGCTCGCGCCGGAAGTGCTTTAGGAGGCGGCGATGGCGAAGAGCTTCAAGATCAAGAAGGGCGATCAGGTTCAGGTCATCGCCGGCAAGGACAGGGGCAAGAAGGGGAAGGTCATGCGGGTGGACCGCAAGGCGGCCCGGTTGGTGGTTGAGCACGTCAACATGCTCAAGCGCCACACCAAGGCGAACCCCGGCAAGGGCGTGGCAGGCGGGATTGTGGAGCGGGAGGCGCCGATCGCGGTGTCGAACGTGATGGTGATCTCGGCGGACACAAACCGCCCGACGCGGGTGGGCTACAAGATTCTCGAGGATGGCCGCAAGGTCAGGCTCGCAAAGGTCGATGGCGCGATTCTCGACCAATAAGGAAGAGAGGGTGCGATGGCGCGCTTGAAAGAGAAGTACGAAAAGGAAGTGATCCCGAAACTCGAGAAGGAGTTCGGGATCTCCAACGCGATGGCAGTGCCGCGGATCACCCGGGTCGTCTGCAACCTCGGCCTGGGCGAGGCGCCGCGCAACAACAAGTTGATGGACCAGGCGGTGGACGAGCTGATGGCGATCACCGGCCAGCGGCCGACGGTCCGCAAGGCCCGCAGGTCGATCGCGCAGTTCAAGCTCCGGGCGGGGATGCAGATCGGCTGCGCGGTGACGCTGCGGCGGGACCGCATGTACGAGTTCCTGGACCGCCTGGTCAACATCTCGTTGCCGCGTGTCCGCGACTTCCGCGGCTTGTCGCCGAAGGGCTTCGACGGACGTGGCAACTTCACGATGGGAATCCGCGACCATTCGATCTTTCCGGAGATCGATTACACCAAGGTCGAGACCCCCAAGGGAATGAACGTGACCGTGGTTACCACGGCCAGGACCGACGACCAGGCCCGGTTCCTCCTGCAGGAACTCGGCTTCCCGTTTGCGAAAGGTTAGGAGGGCGCTGTGGCTCGTATCTGTCTTATTGCCAAATCGCTGCGGCCGCCGAAGTTCCGCGTGCGGCACCGCAACCGTTGCAAGCTCTGCGGCCGCCCGCGCGCGTACATGCGCAAGTTCGAGCTTTGCCGGCTGTGCTTCCGCAAGCTCGCCCTGGAGGGATACCTCCCGGGCGTGACCAAGGCGAGCTGGTAGGGGGTGTGTGATGACGATGACCGATCCGATCGCCGACCTCCTCACCCGGATCCGCAACGCGGTGCTCGTAGGCAAGGACCGCTGCGACGCGCCGGCGTCCAAGGTCAAGCTCGAGCTTTCGAAGATCCTCCAGGAGGAGGGGTTCATCCGCACCTTCAAAGTGCTGGAGGAAGGCCCCCAGGGCACGCTGCGGCTCTACCTGCGCTACTCGCCGGACGGCGAGCCCGCGATCCACGGTCTGGAGCGCGTTTCCCGGCCTGGCCTGCGGGTGTATCGCGGCGTCGAGGAGCTGCCCGAGGTCCGGGGCGGCATGGGCGTCGCCGTGATCTCGACCTCCAAGGGGCTCATGACCGACGCCAAGGCGCGCGAGTCGCGCCTCGGCGGCGAGGTCATGTGCCGCATGTGGTAGGGAGGCTGCCATGTCTCGCATTGGAAAGAACCCCATCCCGATCCCCAAGGCGGTCCAGGTGACCGTCGCGGACGGGGTGGTGCAGGTCAAGGGGCCGAAGGGCGCGCTGCAGCACCCCCTTCCCGTTGGGATCAACGTCGCCGTCGAGGGCGAGCAGGTCGTGGTGACTCGAACGGGCGATCTTCCCTCCGTCAGGGCCCTGCACGGCCTCATCCGCGCGCTTCTCGCCAACGCGGTCAGCGGTGTCACCTCGGGCTTCAAGCGCGAACTCGACATCGTCGGCGTCGGCTACAAGGCCGAGCTCAAGGGCCCTCGTGAGCTGGTGCTCTCGCTCGGCTTCTCCCACCAGGTGACCTACAAGGCGCCGGAGGGCGTGGCGATCCGCTACGACGCGAAGGCCAACCGGCTCACCATCGAGGGCATCGACAAGCAGAGGGTCGGCCAGGTCGCGGCCGAGATCCGAAGCGTGCGCCCGCCCGACGTGTACAAGGGCAAGGGTGTCAAGTACTCCGACGAGGTCTTGAAGCTCAAGGCCGGGAAGACGGGAGCGTAACGCCATGGCGCAATTGAAGGACAGAAGGCAGCGGCGGCACCGCATCCACCTGCGAATCCGCAAGGTGGTAGCCGGCACCGCCGAGCGCCCGAGGTTGGCGGTTTTCCGGTCGCTCGCGAACGTCTACGCGCAGCTCATCGACGACGCGAAAGGCGCGACTCTGGTCGCCGCCTCGACGGTGGAGAACGACCTTCGCAAGGATCTGGCCCACGGCGGCAATAAGGCGGCGGGCCGCGCCGTCGGCAAGGCGATCGCCGAGCGTGCGAAGGACAAGGGGATCACCTCGGTGGTGTTCGACCGAGCCGGCTTCCGATACCACGGCGTGGTCAAGGAGCTGGCGGACGCGGCCCGCGAAGCGGGTCTGAAGTTCTAGGGGTAAAGCGATGAGCGATCGGGATAGCCAATTTATCGATCACGTGGTGAACATCAACCGCGTCACCAAGGTCGTGAAGGGTGGCAAGAACTTCTCGTTCTCCGCCCTGGTGGTCGTCGGTGACGGGAACGGCAAGGTCGGCTTCGGCACGGGCAAGGCCCGTGAGGTGCCCCAGGCGATCCGCAAAGCGACCGAGGCGGCCCGGCGCGTGATGATCACCGTGCGCCGCAAGGGCACGACGATCCCGCACGAGGTGATCGGGCACTTCGGCGCCGGCAGGGTGCTGCTCCGGCCGGCTTCGCCCGGCACCGGCGTGATCGCCGGCGGCGCTGTGCGCGCGATCGCGGAGGCCGCGGGGATCGCGGACGTCCTGACCAAGTCGCTCGGCACGACCAACCCGCACAACCTGGTGCGGGCGACGTTCGAGGCGCTCGAGCAGCTCACCACTGCGGAGGAAGTATCGCTGTTGCGGCGCGGCGTCGGCGAGACCGAGGTCGTCGAGGAAGCCGAGCTCGTGAGCGGCCCGCTCCCGGAGGTCGAGGTATGACGGCCCGGCGTAAGACGACGGCTGCGACGCTGCGCATCACACAGGTGCACAGCATCATCGGCAACCAGGAACGGGTGAAGAAGGTGGTCACGGACGGTCTCGGGCTCGGCCGCATCGGCCGCTCCGTCGTGCTGCCCGACAACCCCTACACCCGCGGGATGATCGCCAAGGCCGCGCACATCGTGACGTTCGAGGAGGTGGCCGCGCACGCGCACGCCGCCAAGCCCGCGCCGGCAACGGTTGAGGTGCCGGACGCGGTCGACAAGCTGGTCGACGCGGCGGTGGCGACCGCCGAGAAGGCGCCGCGCAAGAAGAAGGCCGTCGAGGCGGAGGCCGCTGACACGCCGGCCAAGGCCCCGGCGCGGGCCCCTCGCACGCGCACCGCGGCGAAGGACGAGGAGTAGGCCATGGAGCTCCACAACCTCTCACCAAAGGCAGGATCTACAAAGGACCGTAAGCGGGTCGGCCGCGGGCCCGGCTCGGGCAACGGCAAGACCGCCGGCAAGGGCCACAAGGGCCAGCTGTCACGGTCGGGTCACAGCCACAAGCGCAACTTCGAGGGCGGTCAGATGCCGCTCGTGCGCCGGATGCCCAAGCGCGGGTTCACGAACATCTTCCGCAAGGAGTTCGTGATCGTCAACGTCGGGCAACTCGAGCGCTTTCCGGTCGGCGCCGAGGTCACGCCGGACCTGCTGCTCGCCGAGGGCGTCATCTCGCGGCTGCGCGACGGCGTGAAGATCCTCGGCGAGGGATCGTTGTCCCGCAAGCTCACGGTGCGCGCGCACAAGTTCTCCAAGAAGGCTCAGGAGACGATCCAGGCCGCCGGCGGCGCCTGCGAGGTGATCGGGCAATGATCGAAAGTCTGCGCAATATCTTCTCGATCCCCGACCTGCGCAAGCGGGTCATCTTCACCTTCCTGCTCCTCGCCGTCTACCGGCTGGGGGCGTTCATCCCGACGCCTGGCGTGGACCCGGTGGCGATCGCCGAGTTCACCAACCAGGCCAAGGGCACGCTCCTGGGCTTCCTGAACCTGTTCTCCGGCGGGGCGCTCGGCCGGATGACGATCTTCGCCCTCGGGATCATGCCCTACATCTCGGCCTCGATCATCCTGCAGTTGCTCACGGTGGTCTGGCCGTACCTGGAGAAGCTGTCCAAGGAAGGCGACCTGGGACGCAAGAAGATCACGCAGTGGACAAGGTACGGGACGGTCGTGATCTCGATCGTGCAGTCGCTCGGGATCTCGTTCTTCCTCGAGAAGACCTCCGCCCCGGGCGGACTCGCCCTCGTGCCGCACCCGGGCTGGGGGTTCCGCTTCATGACGGTGCTGACGCTCACGACCGGGACGGCCTTCGTGATGTGGCTCGGCGAACAGATCACCGAGCGCGGCGTCGGCAACGGGATCTCGCTCATCATCTTCGCCGGCATCGTCGTCGGCCTTCCGCGGGCCCTCATCAACACCTTCGAGGACCTGCGCACGGGCAGCATGTCGATCATCACGGCCCTGATCTTCATCGTGTTTGCGGTGATCGTGGTGGGGGCGATCGTCCTGATGGAGCGCGCCCAGCGCCGTATCCCGGTGCAGTACGCCAAGCGTATCGTGGGCCGCAAGATGTACGGCGGGGCGAGCACGTACCTGCCGCTGCGCCTAAACACCGGCGGTGTGATCCCGGTGATCTTCGCCGCCTCGATCCTCTCGTTCCCGCAGACGATCGGCCAGATGGTGGACAACCCGATCATCAAGTCGCTCACCCGCGCTCTGCAGTGGGGGGAGCCGCTGTACAACCTGGTCTACTTCGTCTCGATCATCTTCTTCTGCTACTTCTACACCTCGATCATCTTCAACCCGCAGGACACCGCCGAGAACATGCGAAAGTACGGTGGCTTCATCCCCGGGATCCGTCCCGGCCAGCGCACCGCCGATTTCATCGACATGACGCTCACCCGCATCACCCTGGTTGGCGCGATCTACCTGGCCCTTGTCGCGATCCTTCCCGAGATCCTGATCGCGGGTTTCAAGGTGGCGACGATCCCGTTCATCGGCGGCACCCTCGACGCGTTCCTGCCGCGGTGGTTCACCGAAGGCCTGGGGATCAAGTTCTACTTCGGCGGCACGTCGCTGCTCATCGTGGTGGGTGTCGCGATGGACACCGTGCAGCAAATCGAGGCGCAGATGGTGATGCGCCATTACGACGGTTTCGTCAAAGGCCGCCGCTTGCGCGGCCGCAGGGGATGAACGAATGGTGACACGAGCCCTCGACGTGGTGATGCTCGGCCCGCCCGGCGCCGGGAAGGGAACGCAGGCCAAGCGCGTGGCGGCGGCGTTCGAGCTGCTGCACATTTCGACCGGTGACCTGCTCCGCGAGGAGGTCGCCAAGGGCACCGCCCTCGGCGAGGAGGCCAAGGGGTACATGAACCGGGGCGAGCTGGTTCCGGACGAGCTGGTGGGCAAGATGCTCGCGAAGCGGCTGCACAGCCAGCGGGCCGCGCTCGGTTGCGTGTACGACGGCTATCCGAGAACCAGCGCACAGGGGATCCTGCTGGACGGGCTGCTGGCCGAACTCGGCCGGCGCGTTGACGCGGTGCTCTACCTCAACGTCCCGGACTCGGACATTCTGGCGCGGATCACCGGCCGCCGGTCGTGCCCGTCGTGCGGCGCCGTCTACCACGTGAGGACGCAGCCGCCGAAGGTGGATGGCGTGTGCAACGCGTGCGGCGTCGCCCTCGTGCAGCGCGAGGACGACCGCGAGGAAGTGGTGCGCGAGCGCCTGCGCGTCTACCGCGAGCACACCGCGCCGCTGCTCGACTACTACCGCGGGCGCAAGATCCTGCGGGAGGCGGACGGCGGACTGAGCCCGGACGAGGTGTTCAAGCGGGTCCGCGAGGCGATGGAGACCGTGCGGGCATGATGATCCTGAAGACCCCCGAGGAGCTGGCGATCATGGACCGGGCCAACACCCTGGTGCACGAGACGCTGCGTCTGGTGGCGGGCGCCGCCACGCCCGGGGTGTCGACGAAGGAGCTCGACCGGATCGCCGAGGAGCACATCCGTTCCCGCGGCGGCAAGCCGGCGTTCAAGGGGTACCGCGGGTACCCGGCGACGCTTTGCACCTCCACGAACGACGTGATCGTGCACGGAATCCCCTCGGGCTCGCAGCTGCTCCGTGAGGGCGACATCCTGGGAGTGGACTGCGGGGTGGTCCTCGACGGGTTCGTGGGGGACGGGGCGGTGACGGTGGCGATCGGCGAGGTCCCCGCCGAGGCCGCGCGCCTCATGCGGGTGACGAAGGAGTGTCTCGAGCTGGCGGTGGATTTCGTCCGCTCCGGGCAGCGGCTCACCGACATCGGGGAGACGATCCAGGCGCACGCCGAGGGCGCCGGGTTCTCGGTGGTGCGCGAACTGGTCGGGCACGGGATCGGCCGGGCGATGCACGAGGACCCGCAGGTGTTCAACTACGGGCCCGGCGGCAGGGGGCCGGAGCTCAGGCCCGGCCTCGTCCTGGCGATCGAGCCGATGATCAACGCGGGGAAGGCCGGCGTCTCCTTCGACGACGACGGCTGGACAGCGCGCACCGAAGACGGTAAGCTTTCTGCCCATTTCGAGTATTCGGTGGCCGTGACCGAGAACGGCCCCTGGGTTCTCGGTGTGGGCGGAAGGTAGGGAGAGGGTATGGCGAAAGAGGAGGCCATCGAGGTGATGGCCACCGTGGTGGAGGCCCTACCGAACGCTGTGTTTCGCGTGGAGTTGGAGAACGGTCATGAGGTCCTCGCGCACATCTCGGGCAAGATGCGGAAGCACTTCATCCGCATCCTGCCGGGCGACAAGGTCCTGGTGGAGCTGTCGCCGTACGACCTGACGCGGGGACGGATCGTGTACCGGTACAAGTGATGCGAATTCGCATCATCCTGAGTGGCACCTTTGGCGCCACGAAGGATCCCGAGAAGCTTGGGGGGCGGTGAAGGAAAGCTTTGGAAGGGGTTAACGCGTATGAAGGTTCGTTCTTCGGTCCGAAAGATATGCAGCAAGTGCAAAATCGTGGTGCGCAAGGGGGTCGTGCGTGTGATCTGCGAGAACCCCAAGCACAAGCAGCGCCAGGGTTGATGAGGAGGTAGGCTGTGGCACGCATTGTGGGCGTCGATCTTCCCCAGAACAAGCACGTGGAGATCGGTCTGACGTACATCTACGGCGTTGGCCGCTCGTTGTCGCTGGCGGTGCTCGCCAAGGCCAAGGTCGATCCGATGGTTCGCGTCAAAGACCTCTCCGAAGACGAGGTGCGCCGCATCACCCGCGTCATCCAGGATGACGTGAAGGTGGAAGGTGATCTGCGCAAAGAAGTCGCGATGAACATCAAGCGGCTGATGGAAATCGGCAGCTATCGCGGCATCCGGCACCGGCGCGGTCTGCCGGTGCGCGGCCAGCGCACCCACACCAACTCGCGCACCCGCAAGGGCCCACGGCGCGGCACGGTGGCCAAGAAGAAGCGGGCCACGAAGACCTAGGGCAGAGGAAGGCACGTCATGGCAAAGGCGACCAAAGCTGCAAAGAAGGGCACCCGCCGGCGCGAGCGCAAGAGCGTGCCGCACGGCGTGGCCCACATTCAGGCTACGTTCAACAACACGATCGTGACGATTACCGATCCGACCGGCGGGGCCCTGTGCTGGAGTTCGGCCGGGCGCATCGGCTACAAAGGTTCCCGCAAGGGGACGCCGTACGCGGCGCAGTTGGCGGCCCGTAACGCGGCCGAACAGGCCCAGGAGCACGGGGTTCGGACCGTGGACGTCGAACTCAAGGGTCCGGGCGCCGGGCGGGAGTCCGCGATCAGGGCGCTCGCCGCGTCCGGTCTCGAGATCAAGAGCATCAAGGACGTGACGCCCATCCCGCACAACGGCTGCAGGCCGCCGAAGCGGCGTCGGGTGTAAGGGGCAATAGGGAGGTACTAGTGGCACGATATCACGAGCCCGTCTGTCGGCTGTGCCGCCGCGAGGGGATGAAGCTGTTCCTCAAGGGGGAGCGGTGCTTCAAGGAAAAGTGCGCCGTCGAGCGGCGCTCCTACGCGCCGGGACAGCATGGGAAACGTCGCAACAAGATGCAGCCGTACGGTCTGCAGCTGCGCGAGAAGCAGAAGGTGCGCCGCGTGTACGGCGTGCTGGAGGCGCAGTTCCGGCGCTACTTCGCCGAGGCCGCCCGGCAAAAGGGCGTCACCGGCGAAAACTTGTTGCGCTTGCTGGAGATGCGCCTCGACAACGTGGTCTACTCGCTGGGCTTCGCGTCGTCGCGCTCGCAGGCCCGCCAGCTCATCCGGCACGGTCACGTACTGGTGAACGGGCGGCGGAGCGACATTCCGTCCTTCCAGGTGAAGCCGGGGATGGAGGTCGCGCTGAAGGACAAGCTGCGCGCCAACGCGTTCGTCAACGAGGCGCTCGACACGGCGCAAGGCCGCGGCGTGCCGCCGTGGCTCGAGCTTGATGGCGAGAACTACAAGGGCAAGGTTCTGGCGCTGCCCACGCGCGAGGACATCCGCTTGCCGATCCAGGAGCAGCTGATCGTCGAGCTGTACTCGCGGTGAGGAGGTCGCAATGAGAGGATTGGAGCTGCATCGACCCCAGGCGGTCGTGATGGACGCCGAACGCAGCACGCCTACCTACGGGGTATTCACAGCGCAACCGTTCGAACGCGGGTGGGGGGTGACCGTCGGCAACGCGCTGCGGCGCATCCTGCTCTCGTCGGTCGAGGGGAGCGCGATCACCGCCGTCCGCTTCGCCGGGGTGGACCACGAGTACGACTCGATCCCCGGCGTGATGGAAGACGTCACCGACTTGATCCTCAACCTGAAGCGTGTGCCGCTGCGGCTGGTGGGGCCCGAAACGCTCACGGCCACCATCGAGGTAAGCGATCCCGGAGTGCTCCAGGCGCGCGCCATCAAGGGCGGGACGGAGCTGGAGGTCGTCGACCCGGATGTCTACCTGGCGACGCTGGCCGAGGAGGGCGCGGTCGAGGCCGAGCTGGTGATCCGGCGCGGACGCGGGTACGTGCCCGCCGACGAGCAGAACGCCGAGAACCTCGGAGTCGGCTTCATCCATCTCGACGCGGCGTACTCGCCGGTGCGCAGGACGAACTACCGCATCGAACCCGCGCGCGTGGGGCAGGCCACGGACTACGAGAAGCTCGTGTTCGAGGTGTGGACCAACGGCGCCGTGACGCCGGCCGCGGCGGTGGTCGAGGCGGCCCGGTTGCTGGCCGACCATCTCCCGATCTTCTCGAACCTCGACCAGAGCCATGAGGCTGCGCCGGCGGCCAAGGACGAAGGCGTCCTGGACCGGACGATCGAGGTCCTGGAACTCGGCGGGCGCGTCAACAACATGCTGCGCAACGCGGGGATCGAGACGGTCCGCGACCTGGTGAGCGCCGGCGAGGACGACCTGGATGGCATTTCCGGGTTCGGCAAGAAGGCGCTGACCGAGGTGCGGGAGAAGCTCGAGACGCTCGGCCTCGGCCTGGGCATGCGCTTCGACCTGCCGCAGTCGTAACGGAGGAGAGTCATGCGACACAACATGTCGAAGCGCAAGCTGGGGAGGACGTCGGAGCACCGGCGGGCGCTTTTCCGCAACCAACTCAAGTCCCTGATCACGCACGAGAGGATCATCACCACCCTCCCGAAGGCCAAGGAGCTGCGCCCGATCGCCGAGAAGGTCGTCACGCTCGGCCGTCAGTCCGAGTCCATCCACGCGCGGCGCTTGGCGGCGCGGTGGCTCACCGACCGTGACCTCGTGCACCGGCTGTTCGCCGAGATCGGCCCGCGTTTCGTGAACCGGCCCGGCGGGTACACCCGCATCGTGAAGCTGGGACCCCGCCGCGGCGACGGGGCGGAGCTCGCGATCCTCGAGTTCGTCGACTTCAAGCTCGGCGAGGGGAAGGCCAAAGCCGAGGGTGAGGCCAAGAAGGAGCGCAAGAAGAAGGCGCCCGCGGCCGCGAGGGCCGAGGCAGCGGGACCCGGCAAGTAGCAGCCGGCTGCAGCAGGAACTCTCTCGGCGCCCGGGGTCACCCGGGCGCCGTTTCGTTACCCGGGCCTATACTGCAACGAGACAACGATGTCCGAAGCGCCGGCTGTGCTAGTGATGGCCGGCGGGCCGGTTACGCCATGGAGCGCCGTGCCATCGTCGGCGCGACGGTCGTGCCGGTGGGTCCGGCCGGGCGGTTCGTCGCGCTTGCCGCGGGGAGGGGCTTGACACCCTGGGCTGAATCCTATATAACCATATAGCGATGGAGGTGGTATGCGTGGCCGTCTTCACTTGACTGTTGTTCTGCTCGTCGCCACCGCGCTCCCAGCCGGTGCTGCGGAGCGCCTCACCCTCAGGGAGGCGATGGCCCGGGCGCACGAGCACGCTCAGGAGGCGAAGGCCGCCGTTGATCGCGCGCAGGCGGCGGGCGCCCGCCTGAAGCAGGCCGAGGGCTTTCGTCTGCCGTCGGTGTCGCTGCAGGAAACCTGGATGCGCACCAACTCGCCGGCCGAGGTCTTCGCCCTGCAGCTGAACCAGCAACGCTTCTCGTTCGCGGCGTTCACCGCTGGCGACCCGAACCGGCCGGATTTCCTCAACACCGCGATCAGCCGCGTGGAGCTGTCGCTGCCGTTGTACACCGGCGGGGAGTTGTCTGGCCGGGTTTCGCAGGCCCGGCTGGCTTCCGCGGCGGCCGCCGACACCGCCGGCTGGGCCGGCGATCAGGCCGCGCTCGCCGCCGCCGAGGCGTACGTGACGGTGGAGCAGGCGCGGGAGTACGTGGCGCTGCTGCAACGGGCCCGCGAAACGGTGAAGGCGCACGTCGAGCTTGCCCGCGCCTACTCGGAGCAGGGGATGATCGTGCGCTCCGAGGTCCTGCGGGCCGAGGTCGAGCTGGCGCGGCTGGACGACCTGGTGGAGGAGGCGCAGGGGCGGGAACGCGTCGCCGAGGCCAACCTGGCGTTCCGCCTCGGGTCCGACCAGGGGATGGCCTGGGAGCTAGACCCCCTGTCGCCGCCGGCGCCGTTGGCGGAAGGCCTCGACGGGTGGCTGGCCTCGGCCGCATCGCGCAAGGACCTGGCGGCCGCCCAACGGGGGCTGCAGGCCGGCGAACTGGAAGCGGCGGTGCGCCGGGCGGCCTTCCTGCCGCGTGTGGGTTTGGTGGGGCGGGGCGACTGGGTGGACGACACGCTGTTCGGCGGCCACGGCAGCTCGACGTCGATCGTGGCGGTCGCGAGCTTGAACGTCTTCTCCGGAGGCTCCGACCGCGCGGCGGTCGCGGCTGCGCGCTGGGAGGCCAAAGCGGGGGCCGAGGACGTCGCCCGGTTTGCGCAAGGGATCCAGCTCCAGGTCCGGCAGGCGTTCCAGGAGGCGGTCACCGCGCGCCAGCGGCAAGCCACGGCGGTGAAGGCGCTGGCTGCCGCCCGTGAGGCGGAGCGCATCACCGAGGAGCGTTTCAAGACCGGGGTCGTGAAGATGATCGACCTGCTCGACGCCACCACGGCCCGCCGCGAGGCGGAAACGCGAGAACTGGTCGCCCGCGCCGATGCGACCGCGGTCGCGCTCCGCCTTGCGGTGCAGGCGGGACGCCCGGCAGAGAGCGTGTTGCCGTGAGGAGAGGGCACAGGGCACAGGGCACAGAAGAGCAACGAGAACGAGCGCTTGTGGCGCTGAGATGTCCGCGGCGGTTCGCGAGCGGAGAGCTTTGGAGGGGTTGATGGCAAGGACCAGCGTGCTATTGGGTATGTTCGCGATCGCCGCGGCGGCGTGCGGAGGTGGGGTCAAGGGGTCCGAGACGCCGCTTGCGCCGGTCGGGGCCAAGGTCGTCAAGGTGGAAGCCGGCCAGGTGCCGCAGGTCGTGGACCTGTACGGCACGGTCGAGGCGGAGCGCACGGCGGCGGTCTCGTCGCGCGTGATGGCGACGGTCACCGCGGTGAGAGTGCAACCCGGAGACGTTGTCCGGCAGGGGCAGGTGCTGGTGGAGATCGACCCCGCGACCACCCGCGGCCAGGAGGGGCAAGCACGCGGCGGGCTCGCCCAGGCGCAGGCGGCGCTGGCACTCGCCGAGCGCAACCTGGAGCGCTTCAAGGCGCTGGCCGCCAAGGGCGCGGCATCGGAGCTCGAACTCGACATGGCGACGATGCAGTACCAACAGGCCAAGGGCGCCGTGGCCCAGGGCGAAGGAGCGGTCGAGGCGACCTCCTCGGTCGCGCGGGAGTGGAAAGTGGTCGCGCCGTTCGCGGGTCGGGTCGCAGCCAAGTTGGTCGAGGTCGGCGACCTCGCCGCCCCCGGACGCCCGCTGGTCATGGTCGAATCCGCGACCGGCAGGCGACTCGTACTGGCGGTCCCCGAGACGGTGCTGGCCGCGTCCGGCCTCAAGGTCGGCGCGCCGGTCGCGGTGCGCATCGACACCCAACCGGGGGGCGGCGCCGACGGGCGGGTGAGCGAGGTGTACCCGAGCGCCGATCCGATGTCGCACGCGTTCACGGTGAAGGTCGCGATCAACGGGGAGGTCGCGGCGGGGGTCTCGGGCCACGCGGCGATCACCGTCGGGACCCGGTCCGCGGTGGCGGTGCCGCGGGAGGCGCTCGCCAAATCCGGCGGCCTCGACCTCGTCGTGGTGCGGGACGCGCAGGGTCTGTCCCGCTCGCGCGCCGTGACGCTCGGCGGCGTCCTCCCTGACGGCCGGGTCGAGGTGCTCTCAGGCCTCGCCGCCGGCGAGGAGGTGGCGGTGGGGCTGGCGGTGGTGCCGCCCGACGGCACGCCTCTGGAGGCACGGTCGTGAGCGGGCACCCGGAGCACGACAGCCGCGCCGCGCAGGAACAGGCGCGGCGGGAGGCGCTGCGCCTCAAGATGACGCGCCGCCCGCTCGGCGGCGCCGGGCGCATCGCGAAGGCGTTCCTCGACTCCAAGCTGACGCCGCTGCTGGTGGTGTTCTCGCTCCTGCTCGGGGTCTTCGCGGTCATGGTGACCCCCCGCGAGGAGGAGCCGCAGATCAAGGTGCCGATGATCGACGTGATGCTGGCCTTCCCCGGCGCGTCGGCGCAGGAGGTCGAGCGCCGGTTGACGACGCCGCTCGAGAAGGTGATCGCCGAGATCCCCAACGTCGAATACGTCTACTCGACCACGCAACCCTCGGGTGGCATGATCATCGTGCGCTTCCTGGTGGGGACCGACCCGGACCAGGCGGTCGTGCGGGTCCACACCAAGCTGGCGGAGCAAACCCCGAACCTGCCGCCGGGCGCCCTCCCGCCCGTGGTCGTGCCGCGCGGCATCGACGACGTGCCGGTCCTGGCGTACACGCTGTGGTCCGCCGACGCGACGCCCGTCCAGCTCCGCCGCGTGGCCGAGGAGCTCAAGGTGGAGCTGACGCGGCACCCGCGGGTGGCCCAGGTGACGGTCATCGGCGGGCAACGGCGGGTCGTCCGCGTGGACTTCGACCGGGAACGCCTGGCGAGCCACCACGTGTCGATGCTGCAGGCGTACCAGGCGCTCGCCGGGCTGAACTGGAAGCTGCCGGCCGGGAGCTTCTCCGAGGCCAACGCCGAGATGCCGGTCGAGGTGGGCTCGCTCTTCCGGTCCGCGAACGAGGTGGGTCGCGCGGTGATCGGGGTCTACGGCGGAAGCCCCGTGTACTTGAGCGACGTCGCCAGGATCCGGGACGGGGCCGAGGAACCGCTCGAGTATGTCTGGATGGATGCCGGGGCTGCGGGCGCAAGCAAGGGCCTCCCTGCCAACCTCGACGTGCCGGCGGTGACCGTGGCGGTCGCAAAGAAGCCCGGCACCAACGCCGTCGACCTCGTCCGCGACCTCGACGCCCGGGTCGCCAAGCTCGCCGGGCCGGTGATCCCTGCGAATGTGCATCTCACCAAGACCCGCGATTACGGCTTCACGGCCAACGAGAAGTCCAAAGAGCTCATCGAACACATGGGGATCGCGACGCTGGCGGTGGTGCTGCTGATGGCGTTCGCCCTCGGCCGGCGCGAGGCGCTGGTGGTGGCGGTGGCGGTGCCCACCACCCTCGCCCTGACGCTCGCCTCGTCGTACCTCTTCGGCTACACCCTGAACCGGGTCACGCTGTTCGCGTTGATCTTCGCGATCGGCATCCTGGTGGACGACGCCATCGTCGTGGTCGAGAACGTCCACCGCCACTACGAGCTGGGCTGGGCGAACCCGCGCCTGGCGACCGTGGTCGCCACCGACGAGGTCGGCAACCCGACGATCCTCGCGACCTTCACCGTGATCGCGGCGCTGTTGCCCCTGGCGTTCGTGTCCGGCCTGATGGGCCCGTACATGCGTCCGATCCCGATCAACGCCTCGGCGGCGATGCTGTTCTCGCTGCTCGTCGCGTTCGTCGTGTCGCCGTGGCTCACCTACCGGCTGTTCCGGAAGTTCGCCGAGGAGCACGCCCACGCCGGGACGAAGCCGTACGAGGAGACGCCGGAGGAAGGCACGCTGCACCGGTTCTACGCCCGCCTGATGACGCCCTTGCTCGAGAAGGCCTTGTGGCGCTGGGCGCTGCTCGGCGGTGTGGTCGTCCTGCTACTCGCGTCGGTGTTGCTGGTCGCGTTCGACGTCGTGACGGTCAAGATGTTGCCGTACGACAACAAGAGCGAGCTTCAAGTCATGGTCGACATGCCGGAGGGAACGACGCTCGAGACGACGAACGGAGTCGCCCGCGAGCTGGCGGGTGTGGTCCGCCAGCTCCCCGAGGTGAGCGACGTGGAGGTGTACGTGGGAACCTCCGCCCCGTTCAACTTCAACGGTCTGGTGCGGCACTACTTCATGCGGTCGGGTCCGCTTGTCGCCGACCTGCAGGTCAACCTGGTCCCCAAGGGCGAGCGCAGCCGGGTCAGCCACGACATCGCCAAGAAGGTGCGCGAGCTGCTGGCGCCGATCGGGACGCGGACCGGCGCCAACGTCAAGATCACGGAGGTGCCCCCCGGGCCGCCGGTGCTCTCCACCGTGGTGGCCGAGGTGTACGGGCCGGACCTCGGCCGCCGCGTCGAGCTGGCGCGCCAGGTCCGGGCGATCTTCGAGAGCACGCCCGGCATCGTCGACACCGACTGGCTGGTGCAGAAGCCCGCGCCGATGTGGGAGATCGAGGTAGACCGCGAGAAGGCGGTACGTTCGGGGGTCACCCCTGAGGCGATCGTGCGCACGCTGCGGGTCGCCCTCGACGGCAGCGAAGTGGGGCTCCTCCACGACGACGACGCGCGGGAGGCGGTCCCGATCGTGCTGCGCCTGGAACGCGCGCAGCGGTCCAGCCTCGACGGGTTGCTGAGCGTCAACGTGCAGGGCGCGGGCGGTCAGCTCATTGCCGTGCGCGAGCTCGTCCACGTCAGGGAGACCGGCCGGGAGCGGTTCATCTACCACAAGAACCTCGCCCCGGTGACGTACGTGATCGCCGAGATGGCGGGGGCGGCCGAGGCGCCGGTTTACGGCATCCTCTCGATGGCCAAGCGCATCGATGCGCTCCGCGGCCCCGACGGCAAGCCGATCGAGGTCCTTTCCACGCATCAGCCGGAGGACGCCACCCGGTACGCGCTCAAGTGGGACGGCGAGTGGCAGATCACCTACGAGGTGTTCCGCGACATGGGCATCGCGTTCGCTGCGGTCCTGGTCCTGATCTACCTGTTGGTGGTCGGCTGGTTCCGCTCCTTCGTGACCCCGCTCATCATCATGGCGCCGATCCCGCTGACGTTGATCGGGATCCTGCCCGCCCACGGGTTCTCCGGCGTGTTCTTCACCGCGACCTCGATGATCGGGTTCATCGCGCTGGCCGGCATCATCGTGCGCAACTCGATCCTCCTGGTCGACTTCATCAATCTCGAACTGGAAGCGGGGGAGAGCCTGGAGAACGCGGTGATCAAGGCTGGGGCGGTGCGGTTCCGCCCGATCGCGCTTACGGCGGCGGCGCTGGTCGTGGGCGGGTTCGTGATCCTGCTCGACCCGATCTTCCAGGGCCTGGCGGTGGCGTTGATCTCGGGCGTGGTGGTCTCCACCGTGCTGACGCTGGTGGTGATCCCGCTGCTCTACTACATGTACGTCAAGGCCGCCGGCGTCGATCGCGTGGTGGCCGTCGACGAGAACGCGAAGTGAAAGGGAGGTGCAGAGTGAAACTCGATGCGTGGCTCCGCGCAATCGCCGGGACGTTCGTGCTGGCCTCGGTCGCACTCGGGCACTGGGTGCACGCCGGCTTCTACCTGTTCACCGCGTTCCTGGGCGCGAACCTGCTGCAGTCCGCGTTCACCGGCTGGTGCCCGATGATCGCGCTGCTGCGGGCGCTCGGCGTCGAGGAGTAGGGCGATGAAGCTCCTGATGCTGATCGTGGACGAGGCCAGGAAAGAGGAGCTCGAGATCTTTCTCAACCGCGCCGGCGTGGTGGGATACACGGAGATCCCGCATGCGGTCGGGGTCGGCACCACGGGACCGCGGCTCGGCTCGCGCGCGTTCCCCAAGACCTCCGCCGTGATCTTCACGGTGGTCGAAGCGGCCGCCGTCGACACCCTCGTGCGCGACCTCAAGGTCCACTGCGAGGACTGCGGCGAGAAGCTGAAGGCGATCGTCTGGGGCGTCGAGGGCGTGCTGTGAGCCGCACGCGACGCTCCGCCGCTGCGGCCGCACCGCCCACTTGCTCGTATATTCCATCGTGGTTATACTTGCACTTGGGAGGCCTTGTGCAAACAGAATCGGAACAACTCCTTGAGAGGATTGCGGACCGACTCAAGGCGATGGCCGATCCGATGAGGCTGCGGATCCTGCACGTGCTGCAGGACGGGGAGCGTTGCGTCACCGATATTCTCGGCATCGTCGGCGGGAGTCAGGCTAACGTATCGAAGCACCTTTCGGTGTTGCGCCGGGTCGGTCTGGTCGAGTGTCGCCGCGAGGGCGTCAACATGTTCTACCGGATCGAGGACCCGACGGTCTTCGCGATCTGCGCCACGGTGTGCGACTCGCTCGAGCGACAGGTCAACGCCGAGAAGCGCGAGATCGAGCAGGGCCGGGCGGCGATGCTCGCGGGACAGAGGTGAGCGGCGTGAGCGACACCCTTGTCCTGCTCGGAGTCCTGGCGGCCTGGCTGCTCATTCAGTGGGTGGTGCTGCCGAAGCTCGGGGTGCCCACCTGAGCGGTGCCCAACCCGGCCGGCGGCTCGGGTAAGCGCGCACCCAGGGACGCCGCATGCGGTCCCTCCGGACCGGCGCAGCCGGAGGCAACCGAAACGGACCCTGCCAGTAAGGAAGAGTCGAAACCGTGATTGGAGAAGCGATGGAACAGACCGACGACAAGGCGCCGGCGGCGCTGTGCCGCGGGTGCGGCAAATCGCTACTGCCGGTGCCGACCTGAGGGTCGCTGCTCTGGCGGTGCCAGAGCTGTGGGGCGATCTACTCGACCGACCAGGTCTTTCCGGCGGGTGTTCCCAGCAACATCTGGGACTCTCTCTGGACCAGTTGTGGAGGGTGACGATGCCGTTGTACGAGTATGTTTGCCAAGGGTGCGGGACGCGGTTCGAGGTGCTCCAGCGCGTCGGGGCGGGCGCATCGGAGGCCGCGTGCCCGAAGTGCGGTGGGCGCGAGGTTGCCAAGCAGCACTCCACGTTTGCGAGCGCAATTGCAGGGGCCGGGGGCTCGGGTTCGCTGCCGTGCGGGGCCTCGAGTGCGTCATCGTGCGGGTCCGGGGGCTTCTCCTGAGCGTCGTGACGCGGGCTCGGTCGAGCCCGTCGCTTGGTCCGGAGGAACGCCGTGAAAGAGACGAACGTCGCATTCGAAGCCGTGTCGGCGTTGAATTTTGCCGAGGCCGTCGCGCAGGTGCGGAAGGCGCTGGCTGCCGAGGGGTTTGGCGTGCTCACCGAGATGGACGTGCAGGCCACGATGAAGGCCAAGCTCGGCATCGAGGGTGAGCCCTACCTCATCTTGGGCGCCTGCCACCCGCAGTCGGCCCATCGGGCGCTGGCTGCGGCACCTCAGGTGGGCGTCCTGCTCCCGTGCAACGTGGCGGTGTCGGTCGAGGGGGGGCGGACGGTGGTGCGGGCGATGAACCCCGAGAGCGTGATGGGGATCGTCGGCATTCCGGAACTCGCGGCCGTGGGCGCCAGCGTGGGCGCCGCGCTGCGTCGTGTCGTGGTCGCCTGCGAGGGGCCAAGCTTGAAACCCGGAGCCGACGGCGCCTGATTCACACCCCCTGGCGACCTCGGAGCCACGTGTCCGGGTGGGTGGTCGGGGCGTTCAACCGCCCTGGTTGCGCTCCGGGACCGCGGTGTTGTAGTAAAACGTGATGGTCACGCCCTCGTGGAAGACGCCGCCGAGGTCGGCGGGGAGCGGCGGCAGCGGCGAGGCGTTCTCGATCGCGTCGTGCGCCGCGAAGTCGAGGGGGGGACGGCCGGAGCCGCTCTGGATCTCGATCCCGCTCACGGTCCCGTTGCGCTCGATGAAGAAGTGGATGCGGACGACCCCGGGCACGCCCATCTGGGCGATCTCGGGGATCTCCCAGTGGTAGCGGATGCGGCGCAACATCTCGGCCGCGTACGGCCCCCAGTCGTACCACTCGGTGTCGAAGCTGAGCGGCCCGAGGTCCACCTGCCCGCCGCGGCGTTCCGGCGCGGCGCCGCCCGGCGAGCCGAGCGCTCCGTAGCCACTGAGGCCCTTCAGGCCCCCGGCGCCCTGCGGCGCGCCCCCCGCCTTGGGCTGGAGGAGGATCGCGCCCGCCCCCTTGTCGGCCATCTTGGTCTCGGAGTCCTGCGTCTCGCCGGTCTGGGCGCCGTGGCCCGGTGTCTGGGAGGCACTGCGCTCGCCTTCCGCCGGCCGGCTCGGCTTCGCCGCCTGCCGGGCGGCATCGGGCTCGAGCCGGAGTTCGGGGGTGTTGCCGCGGGAGCCGGGGGTGAGGGCAGGGGCGCCCACGCCGCCGTGGGCGCGCCGGTCGAGGTCGGACGCTGGGGCCCGGCGCGACGGCTTTTCTCTGAGTTGTTTGGGGAGCTGGACGAACTCGTAGAACGGGGTATTGTCCTCCGGCGGTTTGGGGCGGACCTGGGGGTTCGCGACCCCCATGATCGTCTGCAGCAGGGAGTTCGTGCGCAGCTGGGTGACGAGCAGCAGGTGGAAGAGGACCGAGATTACGAGGGCGAGGAGGAGCGGGCGATCGCGCAGTCGCAATGGGCGCGGGGAGACGCGCTCGTTGAACAGGAAGAGCCCCGACGGGTCGTTGCCCAGCGGCCATGGCGCGTCGTCAACGTCGGGCTCGAGCAGCCTGGACAGCCGCGACGGGGCCGCTTCTCGCGGTTCGAGGTCCTCGGAAGGATCGCGGTCGGGGGCGCCGAACATATCGGAAGGTATAGTACAAGACGCGTGCCACGTTCGATTGCGTTCGGGCGCGACCACGGCGGCCAGGCCGTCATCTCCGGGCGCCATCTTGTCCGCGATCGAGGCCCGGGCGGTGGCTGTTGTTGACCGCAGGCCGGGACCTCCCGATAATCCACCGATGCATTGGCTGCGAAGTTTCCTCTCGACCCCTGCCGGCCGGTTCGTGGGCCGCTACGTGGCCGTGCTCAGCGCCGGCTTCCTGGTGCTGGCGCTGCGCCCGGTCAACGACTGGGTCGTCAACCCCTACACAACGTTCGTGGCCGACGAGTCGTGCGTCGTGCTCAACCTCCTTGGCGAGCACGCGCGAGTCGTCGGCCAGGTCCTCAGCTCGAGCCGGTTCTCGGTCACGATCTTCAACGGCTGCAACGGCCTCGAGGCCATCCTGATCTTCGTCTCGGGGGTGATCGCGTTTCCGGCGCCGTGGCGGCGCAAGGTGGCCGGGGTGGTCCTGGGCTTCGCCGCGATCCAGGTGTTCAACGTCATCCGGGTCGTCTCTCTCTTCTACATCGGGGTATTCCGGCCGGCGTGGTTTGATGTCTCCCACGTCTTCGTCTGGCAGTCGCTCGTGATCATCTTCGGTGTGGTGCTCTGGCTGGTGTGGGTGCGCCGGTATGCCCTCGCGGACGCCAAACGCTGACCTGCGCGCGTTCCTGAAGCGGCTGCCGCTCGCACTGGCGGCCGCGGTGGCGATCTGGGTGGTCGCGAGGCCGGTGTACAACCCGATCCTGTGCGCCGCCGCGCAGGGTCTGGCGCGGTTTGGCGAGGTTCCTGCGGCATCGCTCGTCCTGCACCAGGGGAACGACGCCCTCCTCGGCAGGTCGGACATGCGGGCGACATCCGAGTGGTTGAAGTTCCCGTTGACGCAGATCGACTTCAACCTGGTGCCGTTCCTCGCGCTCGTATTCGCCCTGCCGGGGTGGCTCGCGGGGCGCGGTTGGCGCCGGCTGCTCGCCGCGCTGGGCGTGCTCGCGGCGTCGCACGTGCTCGGCCTGGTATGGCAGATCAAGGCGCTCGAGGCGCTGTCGATGGGGCCGTGGAGCCGTGCGGCATACTCGAGCCTCGCCCGCAACGTGTATGGGACGCTCCGCTACTTCTTCGACATCCCGGTCACGTTCGCGCTGCCGCTCGTGCTCTGGGTCAGCGCGTATCCCGAGAAGGTCTTCAAGCTCGTTGGCTTCTCCCCCCCGGCGAAGCGTTAAGCGGGGAGCGGCGAAGCGACTGCCGCAACTCGGCGGGAATCACTGTCGGGTGGCCCGTGGCCTTGTCCACGACCACGTGTCGGGTCTCCCCCTCGGCAAGGAGGCTTCCGTCGGGTCCCTCGACGCGGTACTCGAAGACCACGCGCCGGCTCGCGACCTCGCCGACGCGCACCCAGACCGTGACATCGTCGTCGTAGCGGGCCGGCCGCCGGTACCGGCATGCCAACTCGCCGACCATCAGGAGAACGCCGCGCCGCTCCCACTCGACGTATGGGAGGCCGACGGCGTGCGAGAGCGCCGTGCGCGCGACCTCGAACCATACCGGATAGACGCTGTGATGGACGACGCCCATCTGGTCGGTCTCGGCGTAGCGGGCCTTCAGGCGGACGGGGAAGAACGAATCGGGCACGGCCTATTGTAGCCGGGCGTGACACTGGTCGAGCCTCCCGCCCGATCGGGGAGCGTGTTAGGCTCGACAAAGGTATGCGCGCCCTCAACCCCCTGCTGCTGTGCGAGGACGACCTCGGGCTGGTCACCGACCTCTACCAGCTCACGATGTTCGCCGCGTACCGGGAACACCGGCGCGGGGTCCGGGGCTGTTTCGAACTCTGGTTTCGAGACCTTCCCCAGGGCCGCGACTTTCTCCTCGCCGCCGGGCTCGAACCCGCCCTCGCCTACCTGCTGGCGTTACGCTTCCCGCCCGAGCAGGTGGACGCCGTGCGGCGTCTCGACGCGTTCGCGGGCATGGACGAGGGGTTCTTCAGCGACCTCGCGGCCCTCCGGTTCACGGGCGACGTGTGGGGCGTTCGCGAGGGCACGCCGGTGTTCGCCGGGGAGCCCGTGCTGCGGGTCGAGGCGCCGATCGAGCAGGCCCAGCTCGTGGAGACATACCTGCTGGCTGCGATCTCGTTCTCGACCCTGGTCGCGTCGAAGGCCGCCCGGGTCCGCTTCGCCGCGGGTGACCGCGGGGTCGTGGACTTCGGCTCACGTCGGGCGCACGGACCCCAGGCGGCGTGCTGGGCGGCCCGCTCGGCGTACCTCGCCGGCCTGGACGGCACCTCGAACGTCTGGGCGGCCTCTCGTCTCGGGATCCCGGCCTCCGGCACGATGGCGCACTCGTTCGTGCTCGCCTTCGCAAGCGAGCTCGAGGCTTTCCACGCCTATGCCAGCACCTTTCCGGACCGGACGGTGCTGCTGGTGGACACGTTCGACACCGTTGCCGCCGTCGAGCGGGCGGCTGCCGACCGCGATCTCCGCTTCGTCGGGATCCGTCTCGACAGCGGCGACATCGTCGCCCTCGCCCGAGCGACGCGGGCGATCCTCGATCGTCTGGGCCGGCGTGACGTGCGGATCTTCGCGAGCGGCGATCTCGACGAGGAACGCATCGCGGCGATCGTGGCGGCGGGCGCCCCGGTCGACTCTTTCGGGGTCGGGACGCGGATGGTGACGTCCTCCGACCAGCCGTCGCTGCAGGCGGTGTACAAGCTCGTCGCGGTGGAGGAGGCCGGCCGGGCCGTGCGCGGCGTGGCCAAGAGATCGGCGGGCAAGCGTACGGCGCCCGGGACCAAGCAGGTATGGCGCCGCCGCGGTGCCGACGGCGGCATGGTCGAGGACCTGATCGCGACCGCAGGGGATGAGCCGGGGCAAGGGGCGTGGGAACCGCTCCTGGAGCCCTGGATCACGGCCGGGCGGTTGAGCCGCGCGTTGCCGTCGCTCGTCGAGAGCCGCGAGCACGCGCGGCGTCAGCTCGCGTGCCTGCCGGCCGCCATGCGCCGCAACGCCGGGTGCGACCCATATCCGGTGCGGCTGGGGTTGGCGCCACGGGAGGCAAGGAGGGCCGGTGCTTGAACTGATCCTGCTCGACGACAGCGAGCGACGCTTTGCGCTCGCCGAGAACACTGAGTTGATGGTCGGGGCGGCGGCGCACTGCTCGGTGCGCCTGGCGGCCCTCGATGTCTCCCGGACCCACGCGCTGCTGACCTGCCGAGGCGGCAAGGTCATCGTGCTCGACTTGGGGAGCACGAACGGGACCTATCTGAACGGTCGGCGCGTCAAGGAGGCCGAGGCCGTCGCCGGGGACCTGCTGCGATTCTCCTCCGTCATCGCACAGCTCGTGCCGCCCGGCGGCGATCAGGGCGGTGACACTCAGGTGGCGGCGTCCGGGGGGGGCATCGGGTCGGATGGTCCCGGGCCCGGCCTCAGGTCTGCGACCAGCGACCAGATGCCGGCGCTCGTCGGCGACAGCCTCGACCTGCTCCTGGCGCGGTGGGCGAGCGGCGGGCAGGGGGCGCAGGCGGGGCTGGTGGAATGGCTCGTGGGCTCCCGGGGGCTCAAGGGCGCCGCGGTGCTCGAAAGACTCGGGCGTGAGGTGGCCGTCGTCGCCGCCCACGGTGAGGTGAGCCGTGTGCTGGAGGACCCTGAATGCGCGGAGTTGGTGCGCGGCAGCCGGGGCGCCGCCTCACCCGAGGGCGTCGATGTGACGCTGGCCGGCCAGCACGTCTTGGCGCTGAAGTCGGCCGAACTGCCGGTGCTCGTGTTGGTGCCCGGCGCCGCGACCCCGGATTTCGGGGAACTCTCGCTCATAGCGCGGCTGCTTGCGGTGGCGCGGCGACTGGATGGCGCTCCACCCGGCGGCCCGACTCGATGACTGGTTTCATTCGACCCGGAGGCGTGCCTGAACGGCGTTGTGGAGGGGGTTGCCTCATCCGCAGGATACGACGCCGGCCTGCGAACTATCCGAGACGAACCCCGTCGGCTGGCCGGGACTACCGGTCTTCTTCTTCCTCTTCTTCTTCTTCTTCGTAGTCGTCGAGGTCCTCGTCCTCTTCCTCGTCCTCGAGGTCCTCGTCCTCTTTCTCGTCATCCTCCGGCTCGAACTCCTCGGGAAGGGAGAACGCGTCGATATCGGAGTTGCCGCAGACTTCGCAGGTGGCTCGACGGATCTCACCGTCCCGCCAGATGAAGTCTGCCACCTCGGATTCGCACTCAAGGCAGATGAGATAGTCGGGTCGAGCCATTCGGTCCTCCGTCACCGCCGAATTCGTTCCGTCCTCCGCCGGTCGTAGCAAAATGTAGCGACCCCGCACGCGGGATGCAAGAACCTCACCCCTCGAGCCGCCGCACGGCCAGGGCGACCGCGCCCGGACCGGTGTGCGCCGCAAGCACCGCCGTGAGGTTCACGATCGGAATGTCCGCCACCCCGAAGCGGGAACACAAGCGTTCCGCGACGTATTCTGCGGCGCCGATCGCGCTGGCATGCGCGATCAGCAGGCGCACCGGCCGGCCCGCGGCGAACCGCTCGGCGCGTTTCACGAGGCCGCGCAGCGAGGCGGCAAAGCCGACGTGGGTCCCAGCTTTCGCCGACTTGCCGTCGTCGCCGACGGTAAGGATCGGGTGGAGACCGAACAGGTTCGCCATCCGGGCCTGCGCGGGCGACACGCGGCCTCCCCGCACGATCATGTCGAGCGAGGCGAGCGACGCGAACAGTTTGACCTCGCGGCTGGTTTTCGCGGCGACCGCGACGAGGTCGTCGAGTCCGAGGCCGGCGGCGATCGCCTCGCCCACCGCCTCGGCGACCAGGCCCAGCGAGACCGATACCTGCTTCGTGTCCACAACGCGGATGCGGCGTGGGTCCACCTGTTTTGCGGCGGCGGCGGCGGCCTGGTACGTGCCGGACACTCCCGAGGACAGGTTGACCGAGATCACCGCCTCGTGGGTTTCGAGCAGGCGCTGGAACGTGGAGCGGAACTCGCCGACCGCGGGTTGTGAAGTCTTGGGCATCGCGGGCGAGGATGCGAGGCGTTGGTAGAACTGCGGAGGCGTGATGTCCACGCCGTCGGTGAACGTCTCTTCGCCGAAGCTGACCGTGAGCGGCACGCGCACGAGTCCGATGGCGTGGGACGTGGCTTCCGAGAGGTCGCAGGAGGAATCGGTGACGACCGCCACCGTGGCCTCGCGGGCGGCGAGCTGCTGCAGCACCATGTCGTCGATCTTGGTGCGCTCGACGGTGCCGAACTCGGCGAGCCGGGTGAACAGCTTCTGCGGCTCGTTGGTGTGCAGGTGGACGCGCAGGCGTGAGCCTCCTCCGGCCACGACGAGGGAACCGCCCAGCGGCTCCACCGCGCGCGCGACCGCCTTGCGGTCGAGCTGGTTGCCGGACAGCAGCCCTTCCGAGCAGAACCGGTAGGCAAGGTCCAGGTCGGCGTGCGCCGCGGCGAACGGCGTCGGCTGCGCGAGCGACAGGCCGGCGCGCCGCCAGCTCGCCGCGTTGCGGTCGCGCATGAGCGTCGAGACCCCTTCGAGGAAGTACACGAACCCCTGCCCGCCCGCGTCCACGACCCCGTGCTTGGCCAGCACCGCCAGCTGCTTGGGCGTGTTGGCCAGCGCCTCGCGCGCCTGCACGAGGGCCCTAGAGAGCAGCTCGCCGAAGTCGTGGATTCTGGCGGTCTGTTCCTCGAGCCCCGCAGCCCACGCCTTCACGACCGAGAGGATCGTCCCGTCCACCGGCTGCGACAGCGCCTGTTGCGCCGAGTCGGCGCCGCGCCGTGCGGCGGCGGCGAACTCTCGCGTGGTGACGCTGACCCGGGATCCGATCGCCTCGGCCATCCCGTGGAGGAACTGCGCGAAGATCGCCCCCGAGTTGCCGCGCGCCCCGTCGAGCGCGGCGTCCGCCGCCGTGCGGGCGGTCTGGCCGACCGTCAGCTCGTTGGGCGTCGTGAGCGCGGCGGCGGCGGCCCGCAACGTCGAGGCGAGGTTCGCCCCCGTATCCGCGTCCGGGACGGGGAAGACGTTGATGCGGTTGAGGGTTTCCTCCTCGCGTGCGACGGCGAGGGCGCCCGCCCTCAGAGCGCGCGCCAACCGCGGTCCGGTCAGGATCTGGACCATCGGAGCCCCCCCGGGGCGAGTACAGGGCGGAGCTGGGGCGAGCACCTCAAGGCGCTACTCCTCCTCGTCCTCGTCATTCTTCCCCGCCGTCATTGTCTCGAAATCGTCCTCGGAGAGAAACGAGGCCGGGTCGTCGTTGCCGCACACCGGGCACATCGCCTCGACCACCTTGCCTTCGGCCCATTCGAACACGTAGGTCGGGGTCTCGCACTCCATGCAGATCAAGTACTCGGGCGCCGCCATGAACTCATCGTATACCACCGGGCGGCCCCGGGATATCGGAACCGGCCTTGCGGCTGCTACCATCGGGCGGTGGGCGTGCTCGGACGACTGTACGACCTCACCTGGAGACGGGTGCGGCACCTCGGCGCTGTGGTGCTGCTCGGGCAAGCCATCACCGTGCGCCTGTTCACGCCGCCGTGGAGCGTGCGGGATATGGTGCGCCAGCTTGACGTCATGGGCGTCAAGTCCACGAACCTGGCCTCGGTGATTGCGCTGTTCACCGGCATGGTGCTGTCGTTGCAGACCGCATATACCCTGGCGGCGTTCGGCGCCAAGCTCTACATCGGGGAGGTGGTCGGCCTGTCGCTCGTGCGCGAGCTCGGGCCCGTCCTCACGGCGCTCATGGTCGGCGGGAGGGTCGGCGCAGGGATCACCGCGGAACTCGGCAGCATGACCGTGAGCGAGCAGGTGGAGGCGATGCGTTCGCTGGGGGCCGACCCGCTGCGCAAGCTCGTCGTCCCGCGCATGGTGGCGCTCCTGATCGGCCTCCCCCTGCTGGTGGTGCTCGCCGACGTCATGGGGATCTTCGGAGGTCTCCTGATCTCGACCTGGGAACTCGGCCTGACGCCCAGCTTTTACTTCGGCCACACGTTGCGGTTGATGACCTACGGCGACTTCTTCTCCGGACTCGGCAAGTCGGTGTTCTTCGCGTTCGCGATCGGGTTGGTCGCGTCGTACAACGGTTTGTGCGCCCGTGGCGGGGCGGACGGCGTCGGCAAGGCCACCACCGACACGGTTGTCGGCGTGGCGATCACGGTCCTGGTGCTCGACTTCTTCCTCACGAAGCTGTTCCTGGCGCTATGAGCGAGAGATCTCCCCGCACGCTCTCGGTCCGGCAGCTCCGCAAGGCCTTCGGGTCGCACCAGGTCCTCGACGGTGTCAGCCTCGACGTCGCGCCCGGCGAAACCGTCGTTGTCCTCGGCGGCTCGGGTGAAGGGAAGTCGGTTTTCCTCAAGCACATCAACGGCTTGCTGCAGCCCGACAGCGGCGAGGTTGAGGTGCTGGGATGCCCGGTGTCGCACCTGGACGAGGACGCCCTCGTGGAGCTGCGCCGGCGGGTGAGCTACATCTTCCAGCAGGCGGCGCTCTTCGATTCGCTGACGGTCGGCGAGAACGTGGCGTTCCCGCTGCAGGAACACACCCGGCTCGACGAGGCCGAGGTCGCGGCGCGCGTTGCGACGCTGCTCGATCGCGTCGGGCTCGGGGGGACCGAGCGGCTCTCGCCGGCGGAGCTGTCGGGAGGGATGCGCAAGCGGGTGGCGCTCGCGAGGGGCCTCGCGCTCGATCCCGAGGTCATCCTCTACGACGAGCCGACGGCCGGGCTCGACCCCTTGACCGGCCTCGCGATCGTGGCGCTGATCAAGGAGGTGACGCGGGGCACGGGCGCGACCTCCCTGGTGGTGACCCACGACCTCGCGGTGGCCAGGGAGCTCGCCGACCGGGTGGCGTTCCTCGCCAGGGGGACGTTCGCGTTCACCGGGGCGCTTGCCGAGGCTGCGCGCCAGGAGGGGGCCGTGGGGGCGTTCGTACGGGCTGGAGGAGTGTATGGCTGAAGCTGATCGTCGCCGGAAACTGAAGGTCGGTCTGTTCACGACGGCTTTGCTGATCGTGCTCGGTCTCATCATCGTGATGCTCGGGAAGAAGCAGGGGCTTTTCCAGAGCCACGTCACGTACGAGACTCGCTTCGAGCACGTCGGCGGGCTGATCCCGGGCGCGGCGGTGTGGCTCAACGGCGTCGTGGTCGGCTCCGTCGACGACGTGGAGCTGCCATCCGATCCCAACCAGCCGGAGATTACGGTTGTGCTGCGGATCAACGCTCGCCTGGCCGAGCGGGTCCGGGCCGATTCGCGGGTGCGCATCCGCACGCTGGGCCTGTTGGGCGACCGCTACCTCGAGATCTCCTCCGGCAGCGTGTCGCAGCCGGTGCTGCGCCCCGGGAGCGTGATCTCGAGCGAGGAGCCGACCGACGTCTCCGCGGTGCTCTCGCGGGGCGGCGACGCGATGACCAACGTCCTCGCGATCTCGACCTCGCTGCGGAAGATCTTGGAGCGCGTCGAGCGCGGCGAGGGGGTCCTGGGCGAGCTCACCGTGAACCCCGAGAGCGGGCGCCAGGTCGTGAACCGGCTGAGCTCGGTTCTCGAGCAGACCGACGGCATCCTGAAGGACCTCCGGGAGGGGAAGGGTACCCTCGGCCGGCTCATCGCGGACCCCAAGCTCGCGAGCCAGCTGGTCGACGACCTCGCGGGGATGGCCCATGCGGGACGCGCGGTCGGCGAGGCGCTCGCGCGGGACCTGGCGCGTGACGACTCGGTGGCTGCGGGCCTGCTGAAGGACCCGCAGGGGCGCCAGCGGTTGCAGCGCGCCCTCGACAGCATCGCCGAGGCCGGGACGGCGGCGGCAGCCGCCGGCAAGGATCTGACCGAAGGCAAGGGCGTGCTGCCGCGCCTCCTCAACGACGGCGAGTATGCGCGCAGGTTCCTCGCCGATCTCGCGGAGCTCACCTACTCGATGCGCCAGGTGGCGGACAAGCTCGACCACGGCCAGGGCAGCGCCTCGCGGCTGATCAACGATCCGACGCTCGTGAACGATCTCGAGAACGTGGTGCGCGGGGTGCAGGACTCGAAGCTCACAACGTGGTTCATCCGCAACCGCCGTGCCGCCGGGGAGCGGGCTGCGGCCAGGCCGACCGGAGCCCTGGGCCCCGAAGGGGTGCCGACGCCGAAGCCGAAGGAGTGAGCGATGGGGACGATCCTGGTCACCGGAGGGGCCGGTTTCATCGGCTCGGGCGTCGTCGCGGCGCTGCTGGATCGCGGGTCCGACGTGGTCTGTCTCGACGACTTCAACGACTACTACGACCCCGCCTTCAAACGCGCCAACCTCGAGCCGGCCCGAGGCAACCGGCGCTTTCGCCTCGTCGAGGGGGACATCCGCGACGCCGCGCTGGTCGAGGACACGTACCGCCGGTTCGGCGTCGCGGCGACCGTGCACCTGGCGGCGCGGGCCGGCGTGCGCCCGTCGATCCGGCATCCTAGGTTGTACCAGGAGGTCAACGGCACCGGCACGCTCAACCTCCTCGACGCGGCCCGCCGGACCGGCGCCAACACCTTCATCTTCGGGTCGACCTCGTCGGTGTACGGGATCAACTCCAAGGTGCCGTTCGCGGAGGAGGACCCCATCACCCGCCCGGTGTCCCCGTATGCCGCCACCAAGCGGGGCGCCGAGCTGATGGCGTTCACCTACCATCACCTCTACGGCCTGGCGGTGACCTGCCTGCGTTTCTTCACGGTCTACGGTCCGCGACAGCGCCCCGAGATGGCGATCTGCCTGTTCGCCGACAAGCTCTCGCATGGCCTGAGTGTGCCGCGCTTCGGCGACGGCTCGACCGCCCGCGACTACACGTACGTCGACGACATCGTGGCCGGGACGCTCGCGGCGCTCGACGCGGCCGCTGGGTTCGAGATCGTGAACCTCGGCGGCTCGCGGACGACGACCCTCGCGCGGCTGATCGAGCTGGTTGCGGCGGCGCTCGGGGTCGAGCCGCGGGTCGAGGAACTGCCGCTGCAGCCCGGCGACGTGCCGATCACCTTCGCCGATGTGCGCAAGGCCAAGCGCCTGTGGGGGTGGGAGCCGCGCGTCCCGATCGAGGCAGGGATCGAACGCTTCGTCGAGTGGTTCCGAGCCAACCGCCTCCGGTAGGGCGTGCGCCGGCGATGGTGCGGCGGCGCCGGCCTGCGGCACCCGCTTCGACGGCCCAGGCCCGCCGGCGGTCTTCACTCCCGTCGGCGCGTCGTGCATGATGTGGCCGTGCTTACCCCTCGCGTCGGGTCGTCCTTCATCGTTGCGACCAGACTGGCGCTCGATTGGGGAAGGCTGCGGCCGGATGGTTCCAATGCGTGAGGTGGCCCCGACCGGTGCGGGCGGCTGGGGTCGCTGGTCGATCCTGGTGGTGATCGGTTTCGGCCTGGTCGTGGGCGGCGCGCCGCTGCTGGTCGGGCCGCCGGGCGGGGACGACGCGTACTACCACGCGATGCGCGCCCAACAGCACGCGCACTGCTGGCTCGGCGGCGTGGCGCTGCCGCGCTGGTACCCGGATCTCAACGCCGGCCTGGGCGGCCCCGAGGCGCGTGCCTATCCCCTGGTTCCACTCTCGATCCACGCCGCGCTTGCCCTGGCGGCCAACGACGGTGTCGCCGCGACCTCACTGGCGACGGTGCTCATCGCCGTCCTCGCGGGGTGCACGATGCTGCGGATGGGTCTCCGGCGGGGTGTGCGGCCGGGGTGGGCGGCGGTTGCCGCAGTGGCCTGGTCGGCCAGCCCCTACCTGGTGATCGCCCTCCACGAGCGGGTTTCGCTCGCCGAGGGGTGGGGCCTCGCGATCCTTCCGTGGGTGCTGGACGTCTCGTTGCCGCCGCGGCCGGCGTCTCGGAGGGAGACGGCCGAGGCGGCGCTCGCCTGGGCCGTACTCCTCGCCACCCAGTTGCCGCTGAGCGTGATGGCGTGCGCTGTGGTTGCGGCGTTTCAGCTGGCGAGGCCGGAGCGTGGACGTCTCGCACGGGTGATCGCTGCGGGTGTGCTGGGAGCGGGGCTGTCGGCGATCTCGTGGCTGCCGAACGTCGCTGCGCTCGGCCGCACCGCGTCCAATCTCCACATGGAAGGCGCGTTCAACTTCGCGGGGCACTTCCTGCCGGGCGGCCTCGCGGGCGACCCGCTGCTCGGCCGCCAGCTGCTGCTCGCCCTGGCGGGGGCGGCAGCCGCGGGGCTGGCGCTGGCCGGATTCGACCGCGGCGCGACGCGCGGGCTGGGGGTGGCGGCGGTCGCGGCGGCCCTCATGGTGACGCCGCTGGCATCCCCGCTGTACCGCCATCTGCCGGGCCTGGCATTGCTGCAGTTCCCGTGGCGGTGGATCGGGGTGGCGGCGTGCCTGGCGACGCTCGCGGCGCTGCGGTCGGCGCGGCGAGGGTTGCGCGCCGTCGCGATCGGCCTGCTCCTGCTCCCGCTCGCCGGCGTGAGCTGGACGCGCTGGCGGCTGGCTCCCGGGGCGCCGCTGCGCCCCGGCGACTCCGGCGGCGCCGTGGCCCGCGCCGCGGTGCGCTACGGCGTGCCGCCGATCCTGCCATCTTTTCCGGCCTACCTGCCGCGCGGGGTCGACCTTCCGGAGTCGCTCGCCGCCGCAGCCCGCGCGCGCGAGCTGGTGACGGCGGTCGGGCGCCCCTCGCCCGACCGCTTCGAGTTCCGCTGCGACCCCTCTGCCGGCGGTGCCGTGAGCCTCCCGCTGCTGGCCGCCGACGGCTGGGATGTGACCGTGGACGGGCGGCGCGTTGGGTGGGCGAACGAGCGCGGGCTGATCACGATCGGGGTCGCGCCCGGAGCGCATCGCGTCGTGGCCCGTCAGACGCTGTTGGCGGAAGACGTCGCCGGCATCGCCCTGTCGCTCGCCGGCGTCGCCGGGCTGATTCTCCTGGCGTGGAGGCGGCGGCCGGGTCCGCCCGCGCCGGGCGCCGCTGCGGACGAAACCGGACCGGTTCCGCGCCGGCCTACCTCGTGGTGACGGGGGGGACGAAAACAATGGCGCCGGGTACTGCGATCGCCGGGTGCAGGCGGAGGAGTCCCGCCAGGCGATCGAGGGGCTGGGCTGTGGCGATGCCGGGCGTGGCGACGATCGCGACCGGGGTCCGCGACCCAAGCAACCGCCGCGCCAGGGCCTCGACCTCATCGCTCCGGGGGGCATCGGCGCGAGGGTCGTACCACCCCGGGTGGCGCGCCGCTTCGGCCGGCACGTTGACGAGGGTGTAGTGGCCGGCCGACGTCCCCAGGTGGTACGTGATGCCGAGGCGCCAATAGCCGCCGATGACCACGGTCCCGCCCTGAGGCAGCGCCTGCCGCAGACACGCGGCGATGCGCTGCTCGCCGCTGGGCGGCGCCGTCGCCCACGCGACCTGGGCGCGCGCCGACGTCACGGCGGCGCCGCACGTCAGCGCCAGCACGGCCAACGCGG
>PKYI01000210.1 GCA_003133645.1 Acidobacteriota bacterium
CGCCAACCGCAGGGCAAGCGCGCCCCGGCTCGCGCCTTTGCGCTCCCGGACGGCCGCGGCCACCGCCCCGAGGTCGAGGACCACGACGGTGAACCCGCCGGTCCCGAGCACCAGCTCGGCGGCGCGCACCGCCTCCTCGACGCCGCGCGGGCGCACCCACAGCACCCGCTCGAGATCCACGCCCGCTGCGGCCATGGAACCGGGGTCGAACGCGTCGGCGGGGTCGAGCCACGCCGTCACCTCGCCGCGGGCGGTGGCCGCCACCACCGCGGCGGCTGCCGCCGCCGACCGGCCCGACGAGGCCGGCCCCACCAACTCGCCCACCTTCCCCTGCGGCCACCCCCCGCCCAGCAGCGCGTCGAGCGCCGCCACACCGGTGGCGATCCGGGGGCGCGTGCGCTCCCTCTGCACCCAGCGCTGGCTGGCCTGCCGGAGTCCCGCGAGATCGGGCGCGAGATTGTGGGCAACCATCATGGTCACTAAAAATGTACGTCTAACATCGATCGTTGTCAACCCCTGAAGTTGACAACATGCGCGGTTCGTCCTACATTGACAACAGGAGTTGTCGAATGGGCATCGAAGAACTTGGCGCCGTCCTGCGCGAGACCAGGGTCCGCCGGGGGATGAGCCAGCAGGCGTTGGCGGACAAGGCGGCGCTCTCGCGCAACTTCGTCGCGCAGATCGAGCGCGGCGAGTCCACCCCCACCGTCGCCACCGTGAGCCGCCTCGCCGCCGCCCTCGTCACCACCGTGGGCGAGCTGCTCGGGGAGGCATCCGCAGCCGGCGAGCCCGGCGACGCCGTGGCGGTTCCGCTGGTGGCGGACCGCATCGCCGCCGGCCCCCCCCTCCTCCTGGCCGACCACATCGAGGGGCACGAGCCGCTGCCGCGCGCGCTCCTGCGCAGCCTCGGCGTCGACCCCGCCCAGGCGATGCTGGTGCGGGTCGGGAAAGACCAGGACTCGATGGCCGAGACGATCCCGCCGGGCGCCACCGTCCTGCTCGACCGCGCGCCGCGGCGCGAGATCGTGCCGCAGGGGATCTATGCGGTGCGCGAGGACGCGGCAGGCGAAACCGGCTGCACGATCAAGCGCCTCGTCCTCGACGCCGCCTCGCGCGTGCTGATCCTCCTCTCCGACAACCCCGCCCACCTGCCTCGGGCGATCCGCCTCAGGGCCGGACAGCCCCTCTCGGACGTGATCGTCGGCCGCGTCGTGTGGTGGGCTCCGCCCGCCCCACCCCGCCGCTGACGACAGTCACGCTCCGGCTGGTTGTCGCGCGGTCCGGTTCCGGGCCAGCGCACCCGGCGGAGAGAGGTCCGCCCGGTCGAGCCAAGGGCCGCCGCTGCCTGTGATCTGATGGATGGCGCTTGGTCCGTTGCTTGAGCGCCTATCCGGCCGGTTGATGGCTGGAGATCGAGTGCGCCCGCTGGTGCTTCCACCCGGCATCGGTGCGTTCGCAGCGTTCGCTCCCGGAGAATTCGAAAACACCGGCTGCCGCTTGCCACGACCAGCGCCTGATTTCAATGTGCCGTGGTTCGATCGCGAGGACATTGAATGAATTGGTTTCGCCTCGACCGCGCGTCGAGGTCGCGGTTCCGGCCTGGACGATGAGCGGCTCATGCCCGAGTGCGCCGCGGCGGAGCGACCCCTCGCCGGCGCCACCGAGATGCAGATGGCCAGCGAGCAATACATCACACTCGCAGGCTGACAACCATTCCCTTGCGAGCGCGGCGCGGCCGACCAGTTCGCCGGCGCCGTAACCGATTGGCAGATCGAATGGGTGATGCGTGACGATCACCTTGGTCATGCTCTTGGGCAGCGAGCAAAGGCGCTCCTGCATGCGATCGATCTGCGCCTCGTTGATGCGGCCGTGCTTGAACGTCAGCGCGCGTGCCGTATTGATGCCAAGAACGGCAATTTCCTCGTCAATGAACCACGGCTCCAGGTCGTCGGTGATGTATCGCCGATACCGGGCGAGCGGCCGCGCGAATCTGGTGACCACGTCATAGAGCGGGACATCATGGTTGCCGGGGACAATGATCTGCGGGATCAGCAACCGATCCAAGAATGCGCGGGCCGCCTTGAACTGACTCGTGCGGGCGCGCTGCGTGAGGTCGCCCGACACCGCGATCAGATCGGGCGCGAGGCTTTGGACCATCGTGACCAAGGGATCCAGCAGCGACGCGTCGGCCCGGCCAAAGTGCAGATCCGACAAATGCACCAGCGTACGCATCGCGATCGTCACCCCATCCCTACGACGTCGCTGCGGGTCCTGGGACGATAACGGACAGCGCGGCCGGCAGCACCCGATAATTGAGAGGCGTGCGCATGTAACAGAGCTCACCGTCGTTCGCGACCCGCAACCGGTCATGGCGCGTTTCCACCTGCATGCTTGTCGCTGCCGCCATGTCGAAGTCCTTTGACTGCTTGAGTCGTTTGAACAGCGCCCGCACCGTCAGCAACAGCAGCCCGAGGCGCCCAGTGCGGTTGGCGACGTACAGACTGAGCTCGGCGCCGTCGAGGCGCGCGCGCTCGCCAATCCTGAAGCCTTCCATCTCATACCGATTGTTGCCAACGAAGACGAACGGCGTCCGCCGTGCCAGCTCGGTGTCATCAATGGCGATGCGCACATTCAGGAATGGATAGCGGCGAAGGACACCGAGACCCGACCAGATGAGTGCCGGCAATTTGCCGCGGCCGAGCCGTTGCTGTAACGCGTCGCGGCCTGCGACGACCTTCGGATAGAGCCCCAAACTTGAATTGTTGAGAAAGAAGCGATCGTTCACCGCGCCCACGTCGACTTTGAGCGTCTGCCCGCCGGCGATCGTTTGCACCGCCCCTTCAATGTCCAGCGGGATGTGGAGGTCCTTGGCGAAATGATTGAGCGTGCCGAGGGGAAGAATGCCCAACGCGGTGCCGGTGCCGATCAGCGACGACGCGGCTGCACTGAGCGTTCCGTCGCCACCCCCGATCACGATCATCTCCGGCTTCGCGGCAACGGCACGCCGGACCTCCGCGGCGAGCTCGGGGGAGTTGACGAACCGAATGTCCGGTTCGAATCCAGCCGACTTGAAGCGGTCTGCGAGATCTGCCGACAGCCCGCTGATCTTGGGTGCGCCGGACGACGCATTGATGATGACCGGAACGCGGGCACCCATCATTCACCCCACCGGCGCGACCCGAGGTTCCCCTGATACGCACGGCTGCGGCGCCGCGCGGCCAGCGCCAATGTCGACCACGCGATCGCCGCGACGACTCCGCGCAGAATATCAACGCACAGGAACTGGCCTTCCACCGGGTTCGAGGATGCACCCACTCAACCATGGAGTCAAAGCCGACCGGGCCGTCGCAGGGTCCATGTGGGCGAGGGGCGACCGCGAAAGGTGGTTAGGCCACCCGGGGCAGCGGTGAGACCCCGCCCGGCGGCCGAACCGGACCCGGCTTCACCGGGACGCCGCTGTCGGCAGGGCGAGCGGCGGGATGAGGCAAGACGTCAGAGCGCCGCCGCCCCCCGCACCGCCTGGCCGCCCACAACGAGGGGCACGAGTTGGCGCCGCATCCCCGAATTGAGGCGACCTGAATCGTTGGGACGCCAATGCTTCTGAACGCCGTGCTTCAGTATCAGCCCTTCTTCGCGGCGGTCAGGTTGGCGGCCACGAAGTCCCAGTTGACCAGATTCCAGAACGCCTCGACGTACTTGGGCCGGGCGTTGCGGTAGTCGATGTAGTAGGCGTGCTCCCAGACGTCGCAGGTCAACAGCGGCGTCTTGCCCTCGCGCAACGGGCAGCCCGCATTGGCCGTGGACTCGACGGCGAGCTTTCCGCCGGCTAGCACCAACCAGGCCCACCCGGAGCCGAAATGGCCGACCGCCGCCTTGGTGAGTTGCTCCTTGAACGCATCGAAGCCGCCGAAGGCGCCGGCGATGGCGTCAGCCACGACACCGGTCGGAACTCCGCCACCGCCTGGCTTCAGCCCGTTCCAGTAGAAGGTATGGTTCCAGACCTGAGCGGCGTTGTTGAAGAGCGCGTCCTTTGCGGCCAGGACGATCTCCTCCAGCGCCTTGCCCTCCCAGGGCGTGCCGGCGGTCAGGTTGTTGAGGTTTGTGACATACGCCTGGTGGTGCTTGCCATAGTGGAAGTCGATGGTTTCGGCCGAGATGTTGGGCGCGAGGGCCTCCCGGGGATACGGCAGCGGCGGTAGGATGAATGCCATTGTCTCCTCCTTTGTCTCAGACCGAACCAGAGTACACCACCCCCGCATGTCAGGAAAGCTGGAGGAGCACTCGCCGCTCAGAACCCTTCGAGGATCGTGACCACCAGGCCGCGGGCGAAGTCGCTGGAGAGGGTGTCCATCGCTTCCACCGATTGGTCAAAGTAGTTGATGGCGTTGACGTCCACCTGGTATGCGGTGCTGCGGGAGAAATGCTGGTCGCGCCAGATGATCACCGGCTTCGGCCCGCTCCGGTCGACGAACTGGATGTCGGCCATGACGGTGAGCTGGTACTGGGTGGCGCGCCCGACCGAGTCGAACTGCACCGGGGCCGTGACCGCGGCCGTGACCGTGCCAGAGAGCACGACGTCGGCCTGCTCGCTGCTCGAGACCAGCTGGAACCGCCCGCGGCGCACCCACTCCTGCGTAACCGCCTGGGTGAGGCGCTGGTCGAGCTCGGCGCGGCCGCTCTGGTTCACGAACGGCGCCACGTAGAGCTTTTGCAGCCTGGCCGGCAGCGTGCTCGACTGCCCCACCAGGTGGTATCCGCACCCCCCTGCCACCAGCACACCCAGTGCGAGGAGCGAGCTTCGGATCACGGACCACGGACCACGGACCACGATATTCATGCCTTCACCACGAACGAGACCATCCGGTCGGGGACGTGGACGACCTTGACGATCTCCTTCCCTTCCAGCCACCGGGCCGCCGCCTCGCGGGCCGCGGCGGCCGCCGCGTCGGCGGCGAGGCCGGGTTCCGCCTCGAGCGTGGCGCGCACCTTGCCGTTGACCTGTACGGCGAGCGTCACACGCTGCGAGGCGAGCAGCGAGGCGTCGTACGCCGGCCAGCCGGCCCGCAGCAACGAGCCGTCGTGGCCGAGCGCCCGCCACAGCTCCTCGGTGATGTGCGGCGCGAACGGGTGCAATAGTTTGAGGAGCGTCTCGTAGGCGTCGCGCAACGGCTGCGCTCCGACTTTCGCTTGAGCTTCGGCGATCGCGTTGACCAGTTCCATCATCGCCGCGATCGCGGTGTTCGGGTGGTAGCGGGCGAGGTCGTCGTGCACGCGCTTGATCGCGCGGTGGGCGGCGATCCGCAAGCGCTCCTCCACCGCCGCGTCGCCGGCGCGTCCTTCGGCGTCCGCGACCATGTCCTGCACGCCCCAGACGCGCTGGAGGAAGCGGTGCGCGCCGAGTACGCCCTCGTCCGTCCACTCCGCCTCCTTCTCCGGCGGCCCCATGAACAGGGTGTACACGCGCTCGGTGTCCGCGCCGTAACGGGAGATCAGCGCGTCTGGCGCGATCACGTTCCCCTTCGACTTCGACATCTTCTCGAGCTTGCCCGAGGTCTTGCTCTTGGCGGTGATCATCCCCTGGTTGAACAGCACGGTGAACGGCTCGTCCCCAGGCACCATCCCGAAATCGTGCAGCACCTTGTACAGGAAGCGCGCGTACATCAGGTGCAGGATCGCGTGCTCGACGCCGCCGATGTACAGGTCCACCGGCATCCAGCGCGCGACGCGCTCGCGGTCGATCATCGCGTCGCGCACGTGCGGGTTGACGAAACGTGCGTAGTACCACGACGAGTCCATGAACGTGTCCATGGTGTCGGTCTCGCGGCGCGCCGGCTTGCCGCACTTCGGGCAGCTCGCCGCGGTGAACGAGGCGCTCCGCTCGAGCGGGTTCCCCTCGCTGCCGCCGAACTCGATGTCGGTGGGCAGCACCACTGGGAGCCGGTTGTCGGGCACCGGCACGATGCCGTCGTCATCGCAGTACACCACCGGGATCGGGGTGCCCCAGTAGCGCTGGCGGGAGATCAGCCAGTCGCGCAGGCGGTACCGCACCTTGCGGTTGCCGAACCCGCGCTCCTCGGCGAAGATCCCCATCTTCGCCTTGGACTCCTCGCTCGGGAGCCCCGAGAACGGCCCCGAGTTGACGACGGCGCCGGGGCCGCTGTACGCCTCGGCGAGCACGGTGTCGGGCCCCATCCCGGGACCGGCGATCACCACCCGGATCGGGAGGCCGTACTTGGTGGCGAACGCGAAGTCGCGCTCGTCGTGGGCCGGCACCGACATGATCGCGCCGGTCCCGTACTCCATCAGGACGAAGTTGGCCACCCAGATCGGGACGCGCTCCCCGGAGAACGGGTTGACCGCGTACGCGCCGGTGAAGCGGCCGTCCTTGTCGCCCCCCTCGGACTCGCGCTGCAGGCGGGTCTGGTTCTTCAGCGCGTCCACGAACTCGCCGAAGTCCGCGTCCGGCGCCGTGGCGCGGAAGCGCTCGACCAGCGGGTGCTCCGGGGCGAGCGCGACGAACGTCGCGCCGTAGATCGTGTCGACGCGCGTGGTGAACACCGTCAACGGCTCGGCGACGCCCTCGACCGCGAACCGGACGTCGCACCCCTCGGATCGCCCGATCCAGTTGCGCTGCATCAGCTTGACCTTCTCGGGCCAGTCCGGGAGGCGGTCCAACCCTTCGAGAAGACGGTCGGCGAACGCGGTGATGCGCAGGAACCACTGCTCGAGGTCGCGCTGCTCGACCGGCGTCCCGCAGCGCTCGCACCCGCCGGCGACGACCTGCTCGTTCGCCAGCACGGTGCGGCACGACGGGCACCAGTTGACCGGGGACTTGCCGCGGTACGCCAGTCCCTGCTCCAGCATGCGGTTGAACAGCCACTGGTTCCAGCGGTAGTACTCGGGCTCGCAGGAGGCGATCTCCTTGCTCCAGTCGTAGAGGATTCCCCAGCGCCGGAACTGGTCCTTCATGCGGCCGATGTTGGCCACGGTCCATTCGTGCGGGTGGATGTTGCGCTTGATCGCCGCGTTCTCCGCCGGCAGCCCGAACGCGTCCCACCCCATCGGGTTGAGGACCTTGCGGCCCTGCATCAGGAACATGCGGAACAGGCAGTCGCCGAGGATGTAGTTGCGCCCGTGCCCGACGTGCAGGTCGCCCGACGGGTACGGGAACATCATCAGCATGTAGAGGTCCTTCTCGCCAGCGGTGTCCACGGACGCGAACGCCTCGCGCGCCCAGAACTCCTGCCATCGCGGTTCGACCTGTTGCGGGTCGTACGGTAGAGCCATCAATCCCCTCCGCGCGCCGATTGTAGCCGACTGCGAGAGACCGGCGTTCGGGGCTCGTCGTTCGTCGTTCGAGGCTCGAGGTTCGGGGCTCGGGCCTCGGGAGAAGCTTCGTCAGGGGTCCGAGGTCAGAGGCGGCTGCGCCGGCCGCAGGCCGCGCGGCCTCGAGCGCCTCCCTCGAAGACGAACGCCCCACCGAAGGCAGCCCCTCGCCACTCGGGGCGTGTAGCCGCGCCGCCGAGAGTGGGCCGGATGCAAGGCGCCCGAGGCGGCCGCAGCGGAGCGTAGCCGGAGGCTACGTGAGCATGCGAGCCGCCGAAGGGCAACGCAGCAGACAGTCCGCTATCGGCGGCGCCCCTGGCGGCGCCTACCTGGCCTGGGTGAGGCCGAGGAGTGCGCCGCTCCGTGCCAAGACCGCCGCCAGCGCCTCGGTCCCCCCAGCCTCCACCAACGGCCGGTCTCCGAGGAACAGCGCCACGCACTCGCCGCCGGCGAGGACCGGCAGCACCTCCGCCCGGTCCAGCCCCTCCCGAGCCGCCACCACTCGGGCAATCGCGCCCCTGCCCTCCTCCGGATAGGCGTCGAGCCGGACGCTCCGGCGCTCGATCACGACGTCCTCCAACATGGCGACGCCGCGCGAGACGCGCACCGGGTTTGCGAACGCGAAGCCGTAGCCGCCCACCGACTCGAACACCGCGTCGCGGATTTCGAGCAGCACCCCGCGGGCGAAGAAGGTGCTGGAAAAGCGGAGCAGCGAGGCGCGCACCTCGCCCGGGTCGGCGTCGACCTGGAGGGCGAGAAAGAAGTCGCGGAACGCCTCCGCCTCGCCGACACCGCTCTCGCCCCGCCGGCTCAGGAACCGGTCGGCGAGAAGCGTCAGGTCGTCGCGGAACCAGCGGGCCGTCTCGCCCGCGTCGCCGGCCGGCGCGGGGAGCATGAACTCGACTCCCGCGCCGATCGCCTCGTGCCGCAGCCACGGATCGGCGAGCCCGCCGACCCAGAGCACCGGCACCGGCGGCCGCCTCGCCGCGGCGCGCTTGGCGAGAGCGAGCCAGCTCTTGTCCTGGCCGGCCAGCGTTGCGGTCACCGGCAGGTGCTCGACCACCAGGCGCGGCGCCGGCCCCTCGGGCCAGCGGGGTGCGTCGTCAAGCACCACCTCCCAGCCGCGCTGGCGCCATATCGGAATCAACGTCCGGTACGGGCGCGGGTCGGCCGCCGCGATCAGGATCCGGGCGGCGCCGAACGGGATCGGGATCTGGGCAAGAGAGTCGCGCAGCTCGGCCAGCGGATCGCCGGTGCCGGAGGGTTCGGTGCCGCGCATGACGTCGCTGCGGGTCGGAGAGCCCGCCTTCGCCGTTTTCGCCTCGGCGTCGAGGCGGGCGAAGAACTCCTCCTGCGGCAGCCATTCCGCCGCCGGCCCCGTCCCGCCGGGGCGGAAGCAGTACGTGCCATTGCGGGTCGAGTAGGCCGTCAGCAGCGCCGGCGATACCTCGCCGCCGAGATTGCCGTTCTTGAACGCAACGCGGGCGGCACCCCCCGGCCCGTCGACCTCGAGCACGCCTTCCGCGCCGGCCGCGGTGAGAAGCTTGCTGATCTCCCGCAGCCCCAGCTCCGACAATCGCCCGAGAATCGCCTTCACCGTCCCGCCTCTCCCCCGGCCCCCAACTCCACGAGCACGTCCGGGACCCCGCCGAGGACCAGATCCAGCGCGGCCGGACGACCGCCCGCGCGCCACAGGATGCGGTACCGGCCCGGCAGCATCCCGCCGAACACCACCTCGCGCCCGCCGCGGCGCGCCCAGTGCGACCCGTCCGGCCCCACCAGCAGCGCCGTGACCTCCGGCGCGCCGGCCGGCGCCACGCACCGCAACGTCACACCGCCGACCGGCAAGACCCGCAGCCCGGCGCGCACCGCCAGCCCGAGGTACCCGCGCTCGTCGATGCGCTCCAGGCGGACACCGACAAGGCTCGCCCCCTCGCCGGATCCCACCAGCGGCAGATACCGCACCGAGACCAGGCCCACCGCCGCGCCGGGGTCGAACGGCGTCCAGCCGAGGGGACCGAGCCATGCCTCCCCCCACCGGTGCCAGCGGGCACCGCCGGCGCTGACCAAAAGGCCGTGCACGGCGCGCGCCGGTATCCCCATCCGGCGCAGCAGTCCGACCGCCGCGTTGGCCCGTCCCGAACAGCGCCCACGGCCGCACGCCAAAACCGAAACCGCGTCCTGAGGGCCGGCGTCATCCTCGTCCAGCACCACCGTCCGCGACACGAACGAGACCGCCGAGACCAGCCGCGCCACCGCGGAACCCGGCCGCTGCGCCAGCCGGCGCAGCTCGAGGGGGAGCTGGAACGACGCGGGGACCGCGAGCGCGTCGGCATCGCCGCACGCCGCGGCGCGCGCCAGCGGATAGGCGGGTGCGACGGGGAACGCGCGGGCGCTGCGGCTGACGGTGACCAGCGCGCCGCCGGACCGCGGCTCGAGGCCGACGTCGAGCCCGGAACGCCGGCCCGTCTCCACCCTGGCGGCCAGGGCCGTCGGGACCACGATCCTCGCCTCGTCCCCGCGAGCGCCCGCGGCGGCCAGCACGGCCAACGCAAAGACGCCGGCCGCGCGCCGCATCACGCCCCTCCCGCCGCCTTTCCGCGGTGGAGGAAGCCGTCGAGGACGCCGTTGACGAACTGGCTCGACCGCTCGCTCCCGAACCGCTTGGCGATTTCCACCGCCTCGTCGATCACCACTGCCGCAGGCGTCTCGCCCGCGAACAGGAGCTCGTAGAGCGCGAGGCGGAGGATGTTGCGGTCGACCGCGGCCATGCGCTCGATCCGCCAGTTGTCGGCCTGCTCGAGTAGCCGCGAATCGAGATCGGGCAGCTTCGCGATCACGCCGCGCGCGAGGCTCACCGCGAAGTCGCGGGTCGCCGGGGGCGCCTGGGCGAGTTCTTCGAACGACGCCGCCATGGCATCCACCCCTGTCCCCGCGATCTCGTGCTGGTACAACATCTGGAGCGCCAGCTCCCGGCCTCGCCGCCGCACACCCATCCGTCACTCCCCGAGTCGGCGGTACAGCTGCACCATCTCGATCGCCGCCAGCGCCGCCTGCCACCCCTTGTTCCCGGCCTTCGAGCCGGAGCGCTCGAGCGCCTGCTCGAGCGTGTCGCAGGTAAGCACGCCGAACGACACCGGGACCCCGCCCGCGAGCCCGACCTGCGCCAGGCCCTTAGCGGTTTCGGCGGCGATGATGTCGAAGTGCGGCGTGGCCCCGCGGATCAGCACGCCGAGGCCGATCACGGCATCTACCTTGCCGGAACCCGCGAGGCGGCCCGCAACGAGCGGCAACTCCCACGACCCCGGGACCTTGACCACCGTAATGTCGTCGTCGCTCGCCCCGTGGCGGACCAGGCAATCGATGGCGCCCTCCACCAACCGGCCGGTGAGCAGATCGTTGAACCGGCTCACGACGAGGCCGAAGCGGGCTCCTTTGGCGTCGAGCATTCCTTCATACGTGCGCGGCATGCCCTTCTCCTTTCGAGCATTGTATGCCGCCGCCGGGCCATCGACAAGGCGAACGGCGCGGCTCGTCGCTGTGGGGGTTGCATTTTTGAGAATTCGGTGTTAGCTTGCCCTTGTGAACGTCTTCACGTTGCGCTGTGGCGACAAATGAAGCGCAACGGCGGGCGATGAGATTGACAATAGAACTTCCCCGGTGGGGTGCCCCGCAGGGTACCGCCGTTGGATCTCCCCCCCAAGTCATCCGACTTTCGGTTCCCACCGCCCCGCCGGGGGGTTTCTTTATCTAAAACGCCGCGGGCGACGGCGCATGTCGCCCCCATCACCGCGTGCAGCCGCCGCGGCGTTTGCCGTCGCCAGGTAGAATCGGCGCGGCGGCGACGCACCGGGACCACGCCCCCGTGACGGACCCCCAAGGAGGAGCGGTCATGAAGCGCATGCTCTCTGGGAACGAAGCGATTGCCCGCGGCGCCTGGGAGGCGGGGGTCCACCTCGCGGCGGCGTACCCCGGCACCCCGTCCACCGAGATCCTCGAGGAGCTGTCGCGCTTCCCGCACGTCTATTGCGAGTGGTCCACCAACGAGAAGGTGGCCGTGGACGTGGCGGTGGGCGCCGCCTACGCGGGCCGGCGCGCCATCGCGACCATGAAGCACGTCGGCCTCAACGTTGCGGCGGACTCGTTCTTCTATGCCTCGTTCACCGGCGCCGAGGCGGGGCTCGTGATCGTGTCCGCCGACGACCCGGGGATGCACTCGTCGCAGAACGAGCAGGACAACCGCCGTTTCGCCCAGTTCGCGCGCGTGCCCTGCCTGGAGCCCTCCGACTCGCAGGAGTGCAAGGACTTCACGATCGCGGCGTTCGACCTCTCGGAGAAGTTCGACACGCCGGTGCTGCTGCGCACGACGACGCGCACCAACCACTCCTCGACCCCGGTCGAGCTCGGCGAGCGGGCGGACGTGGCGCCGCGGCGCAAGAAGTTCCCGCGCGACCCGGCCAAGTACGTGATGATCCCGGCCAACGCCCG
This sequence comes from Acidobacteriota bacterium, assembly GCA_003133645.1. Classification (GTDB taxonomy): domain Bacteria; phylum Acidobacteriota; class Thermoanaerobaculia; order Thermoanaerobaculales; family Thermoanaerobaculaceae; genus RBG-13-68-16. Next base: position 11,815 of record PKYI01000210.1, read on the forward strand.
CGCGCGCCACCCGCTCGTCGAGCAGCGCGTGCTCGACCTCGCCGCCTGGGCCGAGAAGACGCCGCTCAACCGCATCGAGTGGCGCGACCGAGCGATCGGCATCGTCACCGCCGGCATCGCCTACCAGTACGCGCGCGAGGTCCTGCCGGCCGCGTCGGTGCTCAAGCTGGGAATGGTCTATCCGGTCCCGGAGAGGCTCATCCGCGCCTTCGCCGCCGGCGTCGAGCGTCTGATCGTCCTGGAAGAGCTGGACCCCGTGCTGGAGCAGGAGATCCGCCTCCTCGGCATCGCCTGCGAGGGCAAGTCGATCTTCCCCCTCTGCGGCGAGCTCGACCCGACCGTCGTCCGCCGCGCGGCGGCCGCAGCCGGGCTGGCGGTGGACCGGCCGCCGGTCGGGGCCGCGGCGCTCGATCTCCCCGAGCTGCCGGCCCGCCCGCCGGTGCTGTGCGCGGGCTGCCCGCATCGCGGCGTCTTCCAGCTCCTGTCGAAGAAGAAGGTCCCGGTCGCCGGCGACATCGGGTGCTACACCCTGGGCCTGCTGCCGCCGTTGTCCGCGATCCACAGCTGCGGCTGCATGGGCGCCGGGATCGGCGTCGCCCACGGCGCGGCGAAAGCGGGAATCGGCGAGCGCATGGTGGCGGTGATCGGCGACTCGACCTTCTACCACACCGGCCTCCCGGCACTCGCCAACGTCGCCTACAACCGATCCAACGTGCTGACGATCATCCTCGACAACCGCACCACCGCGATGACGGGCCACCAGTCGAACCCCGGCACCGGACTCACGCTGCAACACCAGGACACCGGGGTGATCGAGCTGGAGCCGCTGGTGCGCGCCCTCGGCATCCGCCGCGTCGCCACCGTGGACTCGTACGACGTCGCCGGCCTCGAGAAGGCCTACAAGGAACTGATGGCGCACGACGAGCCGGCCGTCCTGGTGGCGCGGCGCGAGTGCGCGCTCCTGCCCGAGATCCGCAAGCGCTGGGTGGCGCTCGAGGTCGTCGAGGAGGCGTGCACCGGGTGCGGCATCTGCTTCCGCATCGGCTGCCCGGCGATCCTCAAGAGCGAGGAGATGGACGCGAAGTCCGGCAAGCCCCTGGCGCTGATCGACGCCGACGCCTGCACCGGCTGCGAGGTGTGCGCGCAGGTCTGCCCCCACGACGCGATCCTCACCCGCGACCAGATGCGCGAGGCGCGGGAGCACCAGCCGGCCAGTTGCTCCACCCCGCTCGACGGAGGGAACTGAGCCATGCCCAGCCAGAGTGCGTTCTCGTTCGTCCTCGTCGGCGTCGGCGGCCAGGGGACGCTGCTCGCGAGCAACATCCTCGCCGAGGTTGGGCTCGCCGCCGGCTTCGACGTCAAGAAGTCCGAGGTGCACGGGATGGCGCAGCGCGGCGGCAGCGTCGCCTCCCACGTGCGCTGGGACAAGGAGAAGGTCTTCTCGCCGCTCGTCGGCCTCGGCGAGGCCGACGTCCTCCTCTCGTTCGAGAAGATGGAGGCGCTGCGGTTCGCCCGGTTCCTGCGCCGGGGCGGCACGGCCGTGGTCAACGACATGGCGATCGTGCCCGTAACGGTTTCCTCGGGCACGTCCGTCTATCCCGGCGATGAGCACCTGACCCGCGTCTTCGGCGCCCTCGATGCGCGTCTCGTGATGGTGCCGGGCGAGACGCTCGCCCAGGACGCCGGCAACGTCAAGGCCGCCAACGTCGTCCTGCTCGGCGCCGTCTCGCGCCTGCTCCCGTTCCCCGAGGAGGCGTGGTGGGCGTGCATCGCCCAGCGCGTCCCGAAGAAGTTCCTCGAACTCAATCGCGTCGCGTTCGCCGCAGGCCGCGCCGCGGTCTCCGTCGGTACCCGCGCCTGATCCGAAAACGCTTTCGCCGCGGCCGCCGCACCTCGCCTTCGGAAACAGTGGAGGAAAGCGTAACGGCGAGACAGGTGTCTAGGTTCGACGCTAGGTTGACGCGCTGGTATGCTCCCGAAAGCGATGGAGCCAGGAGGAATCCAGGACGGCAGCGGGGCCCGGCAGCTTGACTCGCCCAACGAATCCCCTTCGTTTGCCTCTGCGGTGCCGACGACGGCGGAACGCGCTGGATGGGCACGCATGCCTGTCTGGTTCCTTGCGGCCGTACTGCTGCTGCCCCTTCTCGGGGTCGGGTTCCTCAACGATGACTTCGTTGGCATCGCCGACCTTGGGCCGCGGGGCTGGGCGCTGGTGGTCCAGGAGCTGCACCCCAAGGACTTCGAGTTCCTGAGGCCTCTGGGTTTCCTCGTCTTCCGAAGCGAGCTCAGCCTCTTCGGAGCCCGAGCCTGGCTGTTCCACGCGAGCCAGCTCGCCCTATTCCTCCTCGCTGCGGGCCTGGCGGGCGCGTTGGCCTCCAGGCTCGCCGGGCCACGGGCCGCGGCGTGGGTGGCGGCGCTGGCGCTCCTGTACCCCGGCAGAATCGAGGTCGTCGCCTGGACCGCGGCGATCTTCGACCTCCTGGCGCTGCTCCTGACGAGCGCGGCGCTGCTGCTGGCGACCTCCCGAGGCTGGGATCGCCGCCCCGCACGTGCGTTGTGGCTCGCCGCCATTTGCTTCCTTGCGCCCCTGGCGAAGGAATCCGCCTACACGATCCCGATCGCACTCCTGGCCTGGGAAGCCCTGGGAGTGCTCTCTCCCGCCACGCCGTTCATGCGTCTGATCCGGTGCGGCTCGGGCTTGGCGGGAGCCGCGCTGGCGTTCGGGTACCGAATATTGGCTCTCGGAGGGATCGGAGGATACGCTGGCACCTCGATTGCGGCCGCGGTGTCGAGGGCAAAGAGCCTTCCGGAGATGGTGGCTCGGACCGTATTCGTTCCGGTGAACCCGACCTACGGCATGGCGTCACGCCTCCTTGCGGGTCTTTGCATTGCCGCAGTTGGCGCGGCACTGGGTGGGCTGTTCTTCCGGGAAGGCCGTAGAGCCGTGAGGCCGGTGACCGCCGGGCTCGTACTCGCGGTGTGCGGGTTGCTGCCAGCCATGCCATACCTCAACCCGATCGACCTGGTCTGGAGCCACAGCCGGTTCGTCACGATAACCGGCATGGGCGTCGCCCTCGCGACCGGAATCGCGTTGGCCGCCGCGCCGCCTCGCTGGACGAAATTCGTCGGCGTCTTCCTGCTGAGTGTGTGGGCCGCCACGACCGTCCTCAACGAACTGCCGTGGCTGGGGGCCGGCCGCTGCCGTGACGCGATCCTGGCAGGTGTCGAGCTGGCCACACGTGGGCCCGGCGTGCACTCGGTGTGGGTCGCCGGTGACATCGACGAGTACCGCGGCGCGCGGCTCCTCGGTGGGGATCTTGCCGAGGCGGTCAAGCTCGAGATGCCGAACCGGTCGATCCACGTGGATTCCGAGTTCCTCCAGAGATGGCAGCAGCGACCGGTCGGTCCGCCGAAGGCGGGGCCGGGGGAGACCCTCCACGTGTTCGAGTTCGATCCTTCGCCGCCACGGCTCGTCGCGATCGGTACATGGCCTCCGAGCGGCCGCGTCCCTTCGGCGCCGCGGTGAGCCTGCGTCTGCCGAGCAATGTCCGAAGGACAGGCACTTCCGTCGGGACAACAGAGAGCGCCCGGGTTGCCCCGGGCGCTCTCGACTTCGTCGTTGTCGTTCCGGACCCCTAACCCCGGAGCCCGGACCCCTGCCGTTAGTCGGAGCCGAGGTCGTCGGCCTTGATCGCCGCCGAGGCCACGTCCTCGAGCATCTTCGTGGTCACGGACTTCGGCCGCTCGATCGGGTAGCCCAGAGCCCGGTCCCAGGTGATGTTCGCCAGCACGCCGATCGCGCGGCCCACGCCGAACAGCACCGTGTAGAAATCCCACTCCTTGAGGCCGTAGTACCACTGGATCACGCCCGACTGCGCGTCCACGTTCGGCCACGGGTTCTTGGTCTTGCCGTGCTCGGTGAGGACGCCCGGCGCCACCTTGTAGATCGTGTTGACGACCTTGAACAGCGGGTCGTTCGGCAGGTGCTTCTGGCAGAACTCCATCTGCGCCACGTAGCGCGGGTCGGTCTTGCGCAGCACCGCGTGACCGTACCCCGGGATCACCTGTCCGGCCTTGAGGGTGTCCCACAACGCCGCCTTGACGTTCTCCTCGTTGGGGTCCTTGCCGCCCAGCTTCTCCTGGAACTTCATGATCCAGCTCAGCACCTCTTGGTTGGCGAGGCCGTGGAGCGGGCCCGCCAGGCCGTTGATCCCGGCGGAGAGCGCGTAGTAGGCGTCAGAGAGCGCCGAGGCGACGAGGTGCGTCGTGTGCGCCGAGACGTTGCCGGACTCGTGGTCGGAGTGGAGCATGAAGTACATCCGCGCCACGTCGTCGTACGGCTTCGGGATCCCCATCTGGTGGGCGAAGTTGCCGCCGAAGTCGAGCTTGGGGTCAGCGGCGATCTGCGCGTCACCCTTGTACTTCAGGCGGTAGATCATCGCCGCGATCGAGGGCAGCTTGGCGAGCAGGTTGGTGGCGTCCTCGTACGTTGGATCCCAGTACTCGTCCTTCTTCATCCCCTGGTTGTAGCGCTTGACGTACTCCGACTCGCGCTCCATTGCGAGGATCGCCGTCGAGAACATCACCATCGGGTGCGAGTCGCGCGGCATCGCGCGCAGCACCTGGCCGACGTACTCGGGCACGGCGCGCCGGGCCTGGAAGTCCTTCACCACTTCGTCGACTTCAGCGGCGGTCGGGATCTCGCCGGTGAGCAGGAACCACCAGAACGACTCGACCAGCGGGTAGTCGCCGGGCCCCTTCGGAAGGGCGGCGAACGTCTCCGGGATCGTCATGCCGCGGAACCGGATCCCCTCGAACGGGTCGAGGTACGAGATGTCGGTCACGAGGCAACGGACCCCGCGCGCGCCGCCGATCGCCTGGGCGATGGTCACCTCGCCGATCTTGACGTTGCCATGCTCCTTGAGCAGTTTCTGCGTCCGCGGGCGGTGCTCCTGGATCTTGGCGCCCAGCTTTTCCTTGAGTTTCGCCATACGTTCCCCTTTCACCGCACGTCCCGGACCGCCAGGCCCGGAGGTCCCGACGACACAACCCGCCGGGGCACGGGCGCGTGCGTCAACAAAAGTTCGAATCGGAGTTGCGGCCTCGTGGCATCCCCCCCGGAAGGCTGCCGGCCATCCCGCGAGAAAACTTTCACGACGCGCGTATCATACCCCGATTCATGCCAGTTGTGAAAGCCTTCACGGTCGGCTTACGGCGCCAGGTACAGGGGGGCGAGCGCCTCGCGTTCGTACGCCTCGAGGCTCGCGAACATGGGGATGGGCGCGGCCGGCGTGAGCATCGCCTCCGGCCACACCGTGGCGGTCCCCCCGTCGGCGATCGCCTTCACGACCTGCCGAAACGCCTCGAGCCCGGAGAGGTCCGGGCGCCCGAGCAGGCCGCGCGGGTCGAGCGTGGTGCTCAGCAGGCGCTCGACCCGCAGAGGCTGGCCGAGCCTTGGTTGCAACAGGAGATCGAGGACCAGAAACGGCCGCGGGGAGGCCGCGATCCCGGCCACCGCGATCTTCTCGATCTCCTGGAACGGCAAGAGCTCCGAGCCGCCACGGGGCCCGCGCAGGAGGAGGCCGCCCTCCTGCAACCCGTCCACGGTGCAGCTTTCGATCTCCGGGGTCTCGGGCGGCGGGGCCGGCCGAGCTTCCGCCTCCTGTGGCGGTTCCCAGAAAGGGGGCGGCGGCGGCGCGGCCACGGCCGAGGCTGACACCTCGGGCGCGACGGTCACGGGAACCACAGCGGGCGGCCCGCCCGGCGGCGAAACGGGCCTCGTTGCGGCCGGCGCCGGCGCCG
>PKYI01000137.1 GCA_003133645.1 Acidobacteriota bacterium
TCTTGCGCATGCCGCGCCCTCGAGCCTCGCGGCCAGCGTTGCGCAGCGCGTGCTGGCGGCTTCGAGGAGGCTGGCGGCATGCGCAAGACCCCCTGCGGCCTCGCGCGCGTCGGCGGCCGCGGGCGGCGCCGACTCCGGCGGCCGGCGTTCCATGCGGTGGCGTAGAGACGCAATTGCGGCGTCGCGCAACGCGCCCACCTTGCGCCGCAATGCGACGGCCGCCATCTCACCCTGTCGCTGACAGAGCGGCTGCAACACGGTGTCGAACCACTCGTCGGCCAGCGCCGCCGCGGCTCCGACGACGCTGACCGGCGAAACCGGCACGTCCACGCCGCACTCCGACGCGAGCAGGCCCTGGACGTGGCGCACCACCTGGTCGCGCTCGGCCGGCGAGAGCAGGTCGGCCTTGCTCAGCAGAACCGCCGCGGTCGCGCCGGCCTGGTAGAGCGCCCGCACCACGGTCAACTCGTCTGGCCCCGGGCTCGACGCGGCGTCCACCAGCACGAGCCCGAGGTCGCAGCGCGGCAGGTACGCCAGAGTCTCCTCGGCGCCCATCGCCAACGAGCCGAGACCGGGGGTGTCCACGAACGTCACGCCCGAGGCCAGTCTTGGAGCCGGCAGCTCCACGGCCACCTGCGTCACGTGCGTCTTGTTGCCGGGGTTGCGCTGTTCGGTGGCGACATCCGCGAGTCCGGATAGGGGCACGACCATCGGCTCGCGCTCGGCAAAGTCGACGATCACTCGTTCCTCGCGGCCGAACGTCACCCGGATGGGGACCGCCGTGATCGGTGTGACGCCGACCGGCAGCGCATCGTAGCGGAGGAGGCGGTTCAGGAGCGAAGACTTGCCGGCGCTGACCCGGCCGAACACCGCGATCTCGAACCGGCGTGACTCCATGTGCTCGATCACCATCGCCAACCCCGGACGCAACTCGACCAACCGGTGGGCGGTGACGACGCGTTCCAGCTCGCGCAGCAGGCGGACCTCATCGGTCGTCGCGGACAGCCGTGCGACACGAGCGTGCAGGTCCTGGTCGGGCGACTCGTCGAGAAAAGTGGCGATCGCCTGCAGCCGGCCGCGCAACTGTGCCGCGACGCCGTCGAGTGTGTCGGCGGACGCCGCAGCGAGCGGCCCGTAGCCCCGCATCGCCGACCCGGTCAACTCCTCGAGCGCGATCTCGGCGGTGATGAACTGGACGCGGAGGGCGCGCAGCATGCTGATCTCCGGCTTGCCCGGCGCCAGGTCCAACGTCGGCAGTGCGGCCAGGAGCGTGTCGCGGAACCTGGAGATGTGGTCGCTCAGCACCTTGCGCTGCACCGGCGTCGCATCGGGCACGTACTTCGGGAACGCCGATCGCGAGCGGGCCGCCGCCATGATGTGCTCAGTCTCGTCGAGCAACTGGTCGAGGTACCGGAAGGTGCTGAGCACGCGCCGCCGGTGGTTCTCGTTGAATTCCGCCATGGCGACGCTATTTCTTTCCGCCGCAGCCGCCCGCCCAGGATGGGGGCGCAGGCTGCGCCCCTTCACCCTGCAGGGGCCGGATCTCGTCCGGCCCGCCGGCGTGGCGCCGCCGCGCCCGGGCGATCGCTTCGACCATGAGGAGAGGATAGCCGTCCGTGATCTCGGCCAACGCCGCAACCTCGCCTTCGCGCCAGCCCAGCCCGAGATCGCCGGAAACCCCGGCGAAGAACGCACGCGCGATGGCCGGCGGCAGGCCGGCAAGGGTGACCAGGGGCGCGGCACCGAGGCACGCCCGCAAGTTGAAGAGGTCGGCCTCCGGCAGGTGGTGATCGGTGATGGCCACGAAGCGGTACCGCCCGGTGGCAACCAGCCGGCGCAGCAACGCCAGCTTCGGCGCGGTAACCGCCGTGACGTTGTCGAGCACGAGCACGCAACGGCGGCGGCCGCGCGCCTTGAGCTTGAGGACGATCGCGCGCGCGGACACGAACGACAGCCGGCGCCGGGTCGATCTCCCGGCGGTGCGGGGGCGTAGCCAGGCGATCAAGTCGGAGCAGAGCTGCGCGGGGGTGTGCGAGAAATCGAGGAAGATGAACCGCCAGGCGTCCCCCATCTCCTCGGCGACGTGATGGATGAGCGCGGTCCGGCCGATGCCGAACGTCCCGGAGACGACGACGTTGCCTCGCTTCGCCAGTTCCGCCTTGATGCGGGAGGTCTCCCGTTGCCGGCCTACGAAGACCATGCGATCTCCCTGACCGCCGGGTGTTCCCGGCACGCGCCGAGCGCCGTCTCGACCTCGGGCAGGCTCTCGCCGGGGAACAGTACCTCGATGTTCGACGTCGCCACGCCGCGGCCGGCTTCCAGCCGCAACGCCACGACCCACGGGCCGCTTGTCGTCCGGTCGTCGAACGTGGCGGTGCGCACCGTGTCGAAGGGGACCGCCACCGCGTTGACGCCGAACTTGACGCCGCCAATGCGCGTCGGAGGCTCATCCCCGACCGCCAGCACCCCCCGGGTGGAGACCAGAAGGGCCCCAGCCGGCGCGATGCAGGCCGGCTTGTCCGGGCCGCGTTTCCGGCTCCAACCCACGAGCGCGGGCCACGCGGCGACGGCGAGCGGTTGCTCGGCCTCGACGAGGAGCGGCTCGACGTCCTCCCGCTGCCGCTCGCCGATTCGGCGCCACACCGCCGGCCACGGCGGGGCGCCGGTTCGGGCGTGGCAAAACTCCGGAAACGCGGCCCAGCGGTAGGCCCTGACCGCCGCCGCGAAGTGATGCTGGCCGAGGGCGCGGTACAGCACCGTCACGGAGCGCACGGCGCCCTCGTCGACGTAGCGGATCACGAGCCACGCGAACATCGCCGCGCCGCCGGGCTCGACCCAGAGCACCGTCGAGAACGGGATCGAGAACAGGGCCGGCGGCTCGCCGTCGATGTGCGTGTCGCGCGAGATGACGAAGCGACGCTCGGTCACCGCCACGGCGTGCGAGGCCGGCGGCGCGCCGATGCCGAACGGTCCCCCGTGGCCCTCCCACATCGGCGAGTACAACAGGAACCGCAGCACTTCCCCGGGTTGCAGCGCCCGCCCGACCTGTTCCGCGTGCACGCCCAGCAGCTCGTTTGGGTTGGCCGCGCGGAAGACCCAGGACTCCCGGCCGTTCGACTCGCGGCGCAGTTCGGCCTCGGGCCGCGCCAGCACGCCGCTCGGCTGTTCGGATGGCTCGCTCGGAACGCCGCCGGGGCAAGGAGCGAACCCGGCGGCCGTCGGTGGGACGGCGCCGTTGTGGCCACCGTCCCGCGCGTGGTGGATGTGTCCCCGTCTCATGCCGTCCCTCCGTGCCTGCGCTGCCAGGAATCATCAGTCCGGAAGGACGGTTAGGGCGGATTCCATCGCCCACCAACACCCTCATGTTACTACAACGGCCGCCCGGCGCCGCCGATTTCCGTGCTCCTACCCGGAGCGGCGCGCCTGGTTCGCGGCGCGCGTGAGCGCCCACCGGAGGCGCCACCGGCGCCAACGCGAGCCAGGCCTTCCGAGCGTCGCACACGCGGCGGCGACGAGGTCGGGTTCCGCCGCCACCAAGGCGCACAGCGCCCGCGCCGCAACGACGCGCACCCGGCGCACCGGATCGTCGGCCAGGCCCAGCAGGGCTGCCACTGCCGGCGCCCCGCCGAGCCGGGCCAGCGCGTGTGCCGCCGCCAACCGCACGAGCGGATCGGGATGAGGGGCGATCGCCGCCACGGTGGCGGCGGCGCGCGGGGCGCGCACCTCGGCGAGGCCCTCCGCCAGGAGGACGGGGTCGCAACCGAACAGCGCCGCGCGCACGTCCGCAGCCTGGCTCCCGGCATGCTCGAGCATGAACGCGATCAGCCACCTCTTGCTGGCGCGTTCGACCGGAGCGGGGACGCCGTACAGGTCAACGGCCGTCTCCTCGGTCACGGCCGCGAGGGCGGCGGGGACGCACGCGGCGCCGATCGAGCCGGCCGCCTCCTGACAGCGCGCCCGCACCCGCCACTCCGGGGAGACGGCGCCGGCCACGATCGCCCGGCACTGGGCGGGGGTGACGTGCGCGGGGTCGAGCGCGGCCAGCGCCGCCGCGGCTGCGGCCGCAACGGCCGGGTGGCCGTCGCCGAGCAGCCAGCACAACGGCGTCGCGCCGGCGGGGTCGCCGAACTCGCC
>PKYI01000150.1 GCA_003133645.1 Acidobacteriota bacterium
TTGAAGTCGTGCGCCACCCCTCCCGCAAGGCTCCCCACCGCCTCCATCTTCTGCGCCTGAAGGAGCTGCTCTTCGAACTTCGTGCGCTCGCTGACGTCGCGCGCCACGCCGCGGAACCCCGCGGGCCGATTGGCCGCATCACGCAGCAAGGAGACCGAGGTCTCGACGATGATTCGCGTCCCGTCCTTGCGGATGAGCTCCCAGTCGAACGCCTCGGTCGGCTCGCCGGTTCGGTAGACGTGGTTGAAGGTCTCATACACCCGCGCGGCGTTGGCCGCGTCCATGTACGCTCGGTTGTTGAACCCGATGAGTTCTTCGCGAGAGTAGCCGAGCATCGCCGTCAAGGAGTCGTTGCAAAAGGTCATGGTTCCCTTGAGGTCGACCTCGAAGTACCCCTCCACGATGCTCTGCAGAATGGTCCGGTAGCGCTCCTCGCTCTGCCGCAGCGTCTCCTCCGCCCGCTTGCGCTCGGTGGTGTCGCGCACCACGCCGCGAAACCCCACCGGCCGACCGTCCCGGTCATGTAGCAAGGAGATCGAGGCCTCGTGGACCATCCGCGTCCCGTCCTTGCGGATCACCTCCCATGCGAACGCCTTGGCCGGCTCGCCGGTGCGGTAGACGCGGTTGAAGGTCGCGAACACCTTTGCGGCGGTGGCCTCGTCCATGTACGCCCGGTTGTTGAGCCCGATCAGCTCGGCGCGGGAAAGGCCGAGCAGCGCGGTCAGGGAGTCGTTGCAGAACGTCATGGTGCCCTTGAGATCGACCTCGTAGTACCCCTCCGCGATGGTCTGCAGGATGGTCCGATAGTACGCCTCGCTCTCGCGCAGCGCCTCGACGGCCGTCGCACGTTCGGCCTCGGCGGTCATATGTGCCGTGATGTCACGAACAATTTCGAACAGGAACCGCTCGCCGCGGACGTCGGCGTGGTGCACGCTGACCTCGACCGGGAACGTCGAGCCGTCGCGGCGGCGGTGCACGGTCTCGACGAGGACGGGGGCGCCCGCGACGGCCCGTCCCACGGTCGCCTCGACGTCCTCCCTGGCCTCGGGCGCCCGCAGGTCGGCCGCCGTCATCGCGCGCAGCTCCTCCGCCGAGTACCCGTACAGCTCCTCCGCCCGCCGGTTCGCCTGCACCACCCGGCCCTCGGCCGAGAGCACGAACACCGCGTTGGCCGCCTCGTTCACCAACTCGGCGAGGCGCCGCTCGTTCGTGGCCGCCGCCTCGCGCGCCCGCAGCCGGGAACGGCTCCGCACCCCGTAGACCAGGCCTGCCGCGGCCAGGAGCAGCGCCGCCAACCCAGCGACCGCCCCCGCCAGCCAGTGCCGGTAGGAGGCGAGTGCCTCGTCGCGGTCCACCTTGACGACGAGCCCCCACGGCGTGCCGGGGATGCTCCTGGCGCTGGCGAACACCGGCACGCCCCGGTAGTCCACGTACTGGCTGAACCCGCCTCTGCTGCCGAGCGCCGCCGCCGCCGCGAACCCCGGCGTCGAGAGCGGCCGCCGCAGGGTGAGCGGCGCCGCCGCACTGAAGCGCAACGGGGTGAGGAAGACCGCGTCGCCGCCCTCCTGCTCCATGAGGACGGTCTCGCCGGTGGCGGTGGGCACGGGTTGGTGGGCGAGGAACGGGTACAGCCAGTTCTCGGGGTCCGCCGTGAGGAGGACCGCACCGATCGGCGCCGCCGACGCGCTCACGATGGGCGCAACGAAGTGGACGACCGGCTTCGTCGCGCCCCGGAGGTGGAGGACCACGAGCGCATGGGCCGTCGTGAGGCACTGCTTCACGAGCGCCAGATCGGCCGGGTCGGTTCCCTGCGGCTCGCCGAATTCAGCAACGCGCCGCCCGTCGGCGGCAAGCACTGCAGCGCTCAAATAGCCGTATTGACGAGCCGTCAAGGTGGTGATGGCATCGACGTTGGCTCGCGACTCGTCGCGGGCCCCCGAAACACGACCATTCGTCTGTTCGCCGAGCAGGGTGGCGACGGCGGGAAGCCCGGCGACCACCCTGGCGTCGCCAAAACGCTCCACGACCCAGCGGTCCACGGCGCTGCTGCGATCGTCGGCCATCGCCGAGAGCTGGTCGCGCCACCGCTCCATCGACCGGGCCCGCTCGGCCGGGGCGAGGACCAGACCGAACCAGAGGCCGGCCGCGACCACCACCACGAGCGCCCCGGTCGCCCACCACCGCACCGACCGCCATCCCTGCATCCAGGCCGCGCCTGCCGGCGACCGGGAGGCGGCCGCGTGCGCCGTCCCATCGTCGCCTCTCGAGGGCTGCGCCGAGGTTCCGGGGAGGTTGGCGGCCGGAGACACACTGGGACCCTCCGCCTGAGTTCCCGGAACGTTCGCCCCAGTCATGGCTCCCCCCGCTTCCGTTTGCCTAATTCTTATTCATTTTACACCCGAAATGTTGGCGCTCTTGGCACGCGCGGCGGCGTGCGATGGTCACCTCTGTGTTGATGCTCGGAGCATCGCCTGATGATCCCCGCAGATCAAGACGGGCCACGGCGAGCTCTTACGAACCACCGCGTACGCGACCATCGTGCGACTGTCGCTCAACCGTTTCCTTGTCTCATGCCACAAGATCCTAGCAGTCGTACCGAGTGGCCATCGGGTTGGCAAGTTCCGCCACTCTTCACTCATCGCCGATCAACGCATATGGCAGGCAGGCGGAGATTGCGCGCAGGCTGACACCTCGTGCGTCCGGAGGGCCCCCCCTTGCCCTCGGGACGGGAGGAGATATCCCGCGCATGCTCCGTCCGCCTACAAACAGTTCAACGAACGTATCGGAACCTTTGTGGTTCATCCGGCAGATGGCCGGGTACGATTGCCAAGTAGTTGGAAACATAGAAGGTTATCCCGATACGCTGGACTGTAGAAGGCCGGCAGACGGGACATTCTCCCCTCAGTTCGCCAGAAGCCGAAGACGCTCTCGCCGCCGCCGTCATCGTGGTATTCGAGTTTCTCGAGGGAACTGCCGTGGGTCTGGTGGCCGAGCTCTCGCATCTCGTACGCTGACAAGCCACTTCTATCAACACCTGGTCATTCCCCGGATGAACCTTGTTTGTCACCCCCCGATGGGTGGTTGGTGAACCACGCAGACCCGGGAGGGCGTAGGCCGACCGGAGTCGGGCGCCCGCCATGGGCGCACAGCTCGGCCCGGCAGGTCTGCCGGGTAGAACTTCTCGAGTCCCTCGCTTCCTCCTCCGCTCGCATTCGAGGGTAGACGCCCCCAAGACAGCCTCTTGTTGCCCGCAGAGGGTACCCGATGCCCTTCGACGCTCTTGACGTGGCCTCTCGCGGGGGTATGCTCGGACAGAGCGGAAAGGAACTTCCTATCAGTTCTTCGCGATCCCTTGTAGCCGGTCACCAGGAACCTGCCGTAGGGTTCCCGGGAGATTCGCCGCAGCTTCACCGGCTCATGCTGAGAGAAGCCCAGAATGTCCAGGTTGAGCGTCTTGAAGTCCTCGCTCAGGTTCTCTTTGTCGGGGATTCCGATGACCGTATCCTCGCCATAAACGGTGGGCGTGATGCTCACGCGGAAGTCAATGGCGCGGCGTAAAACGAGAGCGGCGAATGTAGGTACAATCAGGGCTCATCGATCGCCGCAAAGAGTAGTCATGACCTTGCATAATTTCTGGATTCTGACTAAAGCCGCGGCATCATCCTGGGTCGACGACTATGCGCAAAGCATGGGAGCCGCACTAGCTTACTATACCATGTTCTCGATCGCACCGTTATTGTTGATTGTGATTTCGATTGCCGGACTTATCTTCGGAGTCGAAGCCGCGCGCGGTGAAATTGTTGGGCAGTTGCAGAGCCTGATGGGGCAGCAGGGCGCCGAAGCCGTGCAGGGTTTGCTCGAAAGCCTGAACAGGCCGGCCGAAAGCGTCACTGCTGCGCTAGTTGGGGTAATTTTGCTGTTGATCGGTGCGACTACGGTGTTCGCCGAATTGCAGGATGCGTTTGATCGTATATGGCGCGCACCCAAAAGAAACAACGGTGGAATCTGGGGCTTGCTGCGCGCGCGCCTGCTGTCCTTCGGCATGATCATGGGCATCGGCTTCTTATTGATGGTGTCACTAGTGGTCAGCGCGGCGCTGGCCGCACTGGGAAAATTGTGGGGGCCGCTGTTCGCAGACTGGGAAATGCTTGCGAACGTGATTAATTTTCTCGTCAGCTTCGCATTCACCACGACCGTGTTTGCAATGATCTACAAGATCATGCCGCGGGTGAAAGTTGACTGGGCGGACGTGTGGATCGGCGCCGCCGTGACCGCTCTGCTCTTTACGATCGGTAAATTCCTCATCGGGCTCTACATCGGCAAAAGCGGTGTGACTTCAGGATTCGGAGCCGCCGGTTCGTTGGTCGTCTTGCTGGTGTGGGTGTACTACTCGGCCCAGATATTTCTGATGGGCGCGGAATTTACCTGGGCTTATGCGCTTACATTCGGATCGCGCAAGGAACAGCCAGTACCCGCCGCTGCGCCCGCCGTTCCTAGCCAGACGACAAGAAGACAGCCTGACAAACACATACTCGAGGCGAAGCAAGGGGCGGTAGAGGAGGCCTTCGGTAAGAGGAATGAAAGTGGCACGCCGGAAGCGAAAAACTAATACTGAAGCCTGCCGGGTGCCGATTTTCTCGTCGTGGAAGCAGGCGACGCGCCCATCGGTCGTCTGTACCTGGACCGGCGCAAGGACGAAATCTGGGTGGTCGACATCGCGCTCCTCCCCGAGCACCGTGGGCGGGGTATTGGCGACGCTCTCATGCGCCAAGTGATTGCGGAAGCGGACGAAAAGGCGCTGCCGGTCCGTATTCACGTCGAACACGTCAACCCTGCGCAGCGCTGGTATGAACGCCTGGGGTTTCGCCGTACCGGCGACACCGGTGTTTACTACCTCATGGAACGAAGCCCCGACCCTTCCTAGGCTCGCTCGATCAGGTGAAGATCACCTCGTAACGAGCCCACTCCTTTTCGGGTAGGATCGGCACGATGATGGGATAACAGATGCGACACGGTCGCTGTCGCTCTCCAAGGACACAGCCAGGACACCAACACAGCCAAACTGCCGGCACGACAGCGGAACTCGCCGGCACAAGGCCGTTTGATAACCTCAACCTCTGCGGTATGTTGAACACCTCCTCGGGTCTAGGCACAACTCAGCGGAAAAGGCCTGGAAGAGCCTCCGGATCTGAAGGTCGAACGCTCGAATCGCGCCATAGGTACCGTGTATCACGATCTAATGATTCTGACGTAGGATCGTGGGTAACTCCTCGCCGTAGCCCGTCTTGATCTGATGGGTGCTGAGCGGACCCTCAGAGGTCGAATCCGGGGGTTGCGCCCTCGCATCACGCTTGTGCTGCAGTGCTAAGAGACTTACCGATAACCTCTTACCTCACACCAAACGTCCGCGCAAGGCTGGCAGATTCGGGTTGGGTAACGCCCTGGTAGCACCCACGCGAGTCTTCAACGAATCGATGTACGCTGTCCGCATCCCTGTCGGTGTCGGGTCGCCGATCAGCCCGGTCCACAGCGTTGACAGCAATAGCAATGAGATCTCAAGCTATGGGCCAGTGTTCGAAGACCCACGCATCGATCCTAAGCCGCCTGCATACGTCGTCGTTCAACCGAAGATCTCCCTCGGTGAGACCAACTTCCAGCGCTTCCCGCTGAGTTTGAAGAGATCGAGTTTCTCGGCGCGCCGCCACTCCGCCAGGATCACAGCCTTTGCTCGGTAATGTCGGGCCACCTTGGCCAGCCGAGCAAGGTCGTCCGGCGTCGGTCGAGGAGCCGAACCTCCCTTCGTCTGAATCAAAACGATCTCGAAGAGGTCACCTCGCTTGAGGCCAGGACCGTCATGCCTATGATCCTTTCGGATCGCGATCAGGTCTACGATACCGCGAGCCTCGGCCTTCGCCTTGCCACCGAAGTCCACCAAGTTCCACCTGGCTCCCGTGCGCCGAGAGTGTGTGACGAGCCACTTCGTCATCGTCCGCGCCCACTTGGCAGTGTGCTGGGCTTTCTTGCCGGGGCTCATCTCTGAAGGTGGATGGATAGGAATTTCCTTTCTTCGCTGGAGTGATGGTACCCCGGCCGGAGGACGTGTCAAGGTGCCGGGAGGGCATGCGGCGGGCGGATCGGCGCGTGGGAGTGATCACGTGGAGAGGTGAAGGAGGCATGGGAGGCGGCGAAGCCCGGCCCGGCTCCTCCACCGGGCATATTGGGGTCAGGCTTGCGTTGTTGCGTTGTTTTGGCGCAGGCAAGGGCGGAATGATGCCTCACAACCCGCCTTCGTACGTCCCCGGGCGCCGTATGGCACATCATTCCTCAATTCACCTGCGGGGAAGAGACCTCCAGTGCCGGCGCCTCCAGCGCATTTCTATTGTAAGTCCTCGCCGTGGCCCGTCTTGATCTGAACTGCGTCCTCCCCTCGGCATCGCGTCTCCGTTCTCCACCTCGTCAGGAGATCAGCGAGCGCCGCCGTCTTCGTACCCAGACTCGACATCAGAAGCTCGCTCAGTGCTGGACACTCCTGCCAGCCGGTGGTAGCATCTTGGGCAGAAACCAGAAGACCGCGCCCGGCCCTGTTGGGGACCGTGCCGCACGTCGTCCCCCCCGACGTGGCCTTCACGACCCGTGAAGGAGGTGCGTCATGACAACCCGTTCCGCTGTCATCCTCATCGTGGCCGGCACATGCCTTAGCTCATTGGCGCTTGCACAACCCGCCGAGTTGCCGGACCCGCCGCTCGTCAACTGGACCGCGCCGCCGTAGATCATGGGAGGTCGACACCGACAAGCCGCGTGCGCCAGAACGCCGCCCGAGCGGCAACACGTTGTCGGCGCGCATTGCGAAACCAGCCGGCGGCTCGCATGGCTTGACGGACTGTCCGCCGTTGCATCTCTGACGTAGAGCTACAGCTGCCTCGGTCGTTTCTGAACACCGTTCAGCAATTGGAGGACTTATGTCGAAATTGGCAACCCGCAGTAGGAATGCACTTCCCAAGTCTGCGTTCGCGCTCCCTGGCGACAAGTATCCTGTCGAGGACAAGCGGCATGCCGCGAACGCCAAGGCCCGGGCCTCGCAGCAGTACAAAGCCGGTCACCTGACGGCAGCCGACAAGGCCAAGGTCGACGCCAAGGCCGATGCAGCCCTTGGCAAGAAAGGCAAGTGACTGCGCAGTGCAATCCGCACCAAGCGGTGTGAACGATCAGGGAAAATTGACCACACGCGGCCATCGCGATCGATCAGGCAATCGGCGAGTCTGTAGATCGTTTCTGCGGACGCCCAATGGGCAGACAAAGTACCGAGCCGCGGCGCGACCGCTTGCGCAGCCGCCGTCATTCGTGCTTCGTCAGCCCATATGGTTAGACACAGCGAAGTTCAGTTCGTTGATCGTGGCCGGCAGAAAACATTCCCGCGACTCGGAATAGTCCCAGCGCTCGACGGCAACGCATCGGTGGTGCCGCTGCACGCCAGCATATCGAAGCAGGTTGACCGAGTTTCCAGCATCGTGGCGCACACGCCATGATACGGCCGTGCCTGCCTGAACCGCCCAGACCTCGCGTCGCAGACCGGCGAACTGTCCGTGCAGGGCTAGAACATAAGGAAGATGAATGTGTCCACCGAGAATGAGGTCAGCCCCTGCGTGCGCCCAGCTCCGAACGGCAGCCTCGCACCCGTGCAGCAGATTGGTTTCCTCCTGCGGGCGCGTCACGGCGACCGGTTGATGCGCAACAACGATGCGCAACTGGGACGGCGTTGCCTGTTCGAGCCGCTGCGCAACGCGTGCGATCTGCTCGGCGGACACTTCGCCATCCTTGTGGCGGTAAATTCGCGTCGTGTTCAGCGCGATGACAAACAGTTGCTCGGATTCGAACACTGGCTCCAGGTCGGCGCCGAACTCCCGGCAGTGATTCGCGTAGGGCGTGAACAACCGGGCCGCCAGATTGAAGAGCGGGATGTCGTGGTTGCCGGGTATCGCGAGCGTGGCCGGTGCGCCTAAGCGATCGACGAAGGCGCGCGCGGCGCGAAACTGCCGGCGGCGAGCGCGTTGCGTGATGTCGCCCGACAATACGACGAGGCTGGGCGCGTGATCGCGCGCGAGTCGCACGAGCGCCTCGACCACTGGCGGCTGTTCCGTGCCGAAGTGGGTATCAGAGATCTGGAGCACCAAGCTCATGACGACAAGTCGGCAGCCGACACAGGGTCGGGCTTGAGCAGATGCAAGGCTTCCGGGGCAACACGAAATTCGATCGGTGCGCGCAGCCACGTGATCTCGCCATCGATTGCGACCTTCACGCGGCGCGTGCCATAGGGCATTGCCGGTCGGACGACGATGCGCCTGAAGGCAAAGCTCGTGACGCTCTCCGCTTCGCCGAGCTGACCGAATGCGCCGCGTACGGCGAGCCAGAGCATCGTGAGCGTACCCATCGGTCGCAGCGTGACCGCAGCGAGTTGTCCCTGCGCCAGCAACGGTGCTTCCGCGATGCCGGCCTGCTCCAGTTGAAGCGGGTTGTTGCCCACGAACAACGTCGGTGTGCGCATCTGGCGCGTCGAGCCGCCCTGTTCGATGGACAGCCGCAGTTGCCGGTGGTGGCGCAGTACCGTGACGACGCCCGCCCCCACCGCCACCAGCCGGGTGCGGCCGAACTTCCTCTTGAACGCCTCGCGGTCCTCGAGAAGTTTGGGGTACATTCCCAGGCTCGCATTGATCAGAAATACGCGATCGTTGACCAGGCCTACCTGCACCGGATGTGCGCGCGCCGTTAGCAAGAGCCGTGTGGCGCCGGCCAGGTCGGCCGGAATGCCGTGCGTGCGGCTGAAATAGTTGAACGTGCCCAGCGGCAGCACGCCAATGGGGCAGCCGCTTCCCAGCGTAGCCTGGGCCATTGCATTAATGGTGCCATCGCCCCCGGCCGCCACCACCACTCCACCCCGCGCACGCGCTGCTTCGACCGTTTGGCGCGCGATGTCGTGAAGCCGCGTCGCGTCTGCGACCACCTGCAGGCGATGGTCGCGACCTGCCTCCGTCAGCACGCCCTCGATGATCTCGCGAGTCTTGACCGCGTCATCGGTGCCGGAACTGATGTTGAGAACGATGAACAATGGAGCGGCCGCGTCAACCGGTCCGGGAATCGCGGGAGCGTTGATCATTGGAGTGTTAGGAATTTCCTTTCCCACCTGAGGTTGATTCTAGGCCCGGCTGGGTCGTTGATCAAGGCAATTCGGGGCGGGATTGGGGTGAGCCTGGGGGATCTGGAGTGCTGGAGACGAGGAGACACGCCGTGAATGCCGATGAATGCCGACAAAGCCCTGCACGGCAGGTCTGCCGGGCAGGCCTTTGTCGGGCTCGATCAGCAGAGCAAATCTAAGCCGAATCCAATCAAGTCAGGTCTTCGGGGAGCGTGACGGTGCCTGGTGATGCGATCGCGCGGCGGGTCGCCTCGAGCATATAGCGGTGGGGATCGACCCCCGCGAGCTTCGCGCTCTCGAACAACGTGTAAAGGATCGCCGCCACCTCGGCGCCGCGCCTGGAGTGCGAGCCGTAGTGGTTCTTTCTGCCCACGACCACACCGCGTAGCGCCCGCTCCGCCGCATTGTTGTCCAGCGGCACGCGCGGATCGGTGAGGAGGACCGTCAGGGCCGCCCACAGCGAGAGCATGTAGTCGATCGCCTTGCCGAGGATAGGTACCAGGTCCGCCTTAGTTGACAAGCAGGTGGAGAAGTAAGAGCGCGAGGCTCGGTTTGTCAACTGTGCCGGACCTGGTACCTATTATCTTAGAGGGCGTTGCCAGCAATGCGGCCTATGACCTACTTCCGAAGTTGGTTCGGATTCTCGGCGGCTTGGGATGAGTAGCATCGCTACGGCGAGGTGCAACGCCTCCAGTTACGAACCGTGGCAGTCGGGTCGCAGCGCTCGCACAGTAATGCCGAGCAGTCGCGTGACGAAACGCGGGGGTCGGCCAGATGCCTGTAGGTCGCTGCTCGGCAAGCTCTTCAGAGAGGTGCTGGCCCTGCTCGATGATCTGTTCGTCGTCCATCCCCGGAGTATCGCCGGCCAATTCCTTCAGATCAAGACGGGGTACGGCGAGGAGTTACGAACGACTCCGGGTCAGAGGTCCCGATTCTCAACCTACCGTTGGTCCAGTTTCCCGGGGCGGGTCAAGGTCCGAAGCTCGACCTCTGATTCCGGACTCGTTTCAGGGGGTCAGGTCACCGCCCGATGACCGCGACGGCCTCGAACGCCTCACCGGCTACCTCCTGCGCCCACCCGTGAGCCTCGAGCGGTTGCAGGTGGATGAGCACGCTCTGGCGATCGCGTACGCCGCGCGCTGCAAGTCGGGGCTCCAGGCGCCCACCGCGGCGGCGCCAGTCGACCCCAAGGACTTCCTTGCTCGGGTGGTCATGCACATCCCCGATCCGCGCCGGCACGTCATCCGGTACTACGGGGCGTACTCCAACGTCGCCAGGGCGCGGCGCGCCCGGCAGACGGCCGCGGCCGGCAGCGCTGGCGCTGAGGTCGTGCCATCACCGCCGGCGGTGCCTGTGCCGAGCGACGCCGACGCGCGCGCCCTGCGCCGCCGTTGGGCACAGCTCATCCGCCGGATCTTCGAGGTCGATCCCCTGATCTGTCCCCGCTGCGGCGGGAAAATGCGGATCATCGCGTTCATCACCGAGCCGCGAGTGATCGGGAAGATCCTCAGGCACCTCGCGGAGAAGGGCGCCGACGCGCGCAGCCCGCCCGCTGCTCCCACCGACATCGACGCGGCGTGACCCCCCGGCTCAGGCTCGGTGCTCTGCTGCTGGACGAGCCCGGCGAAGCCCTGCCCGGCAGGCTTACCGGGCAGAACAACGCCGCGCCTCTCGCTGCCTGATGCGCTCCCACTCGGGGGCAGAGCCTCCTGGGCCCAGCCTCGTGGTGCCCGCCAATGGTACCCGACGCCCTTCGGCGGCCTCGACCGCGTCTTTCGCGGATGTACCATCGATAAGGTGAGAAAGGAAATTCCTATGAACCGGGTGGTTTCTACCTACGTTGCGCTCTTCTACCCGGGTAGTAAGTGCGCTTTCCGGTGGGGATCTGAGGAGTACGCTCGAGCCCTAGTGATGCTCGTCGCGCTCGTGCAATGTCGCCCGAGCCGGCGCGCTAGAAAGGGAGTCCTGAGATGACCACCGTGAACAAAGAGAAAGAGATTGCAAAGGACGTCAATGCGGACCCCATCACGGGCGCGCACGGTTCGCATCCAGTCGGGACGGGCATCGGCGCAACAGGCGGGGCAGTGGCGGGTGCCGCGGCCGGAGCGGTTGCTGGGGGTCCGGTCGGCGCTGTGGTTGGTGCAGCCATCGGCGCGGTAGCCGGCGGCGCCGCGGGCCACACTGTCGGCGAAGCGGTGAACCCCACGCTGGAGAACGCCTACTGGGAGGGGAACTACCACTCGCGGCCCTATGTCGACCCGAAGCGTCCGTACGCGTACTACCAGGATGCCTACCG
>PKYI01000068.1 GCA_003133645.1 Acidobacteriota bacterium
TCAGCGAGCCGGCGGCGGCCGGCGCCGGCAGCGGTTCGTTCTTGATCGTGACCGGGGTCTTCGGGACCGGCGCGGCCTCGACGGGCGCGGGCACCGGCGGCGCAGCGACCGGCGCCGACTGGACGGGCGCAACCTTGGCGGCGGCCGGCTGCGGCTCGGGCGGCGCCGGGGCCGGCGCGACTGGCGCGGGCGCGGACTCCGCCTTGACGGGCGCGGCCTCAGCGCTGGCAGCTACCGGCTGCGGCGCTTTCGGCGTCATCGCGACGGGGGCCGGCTCCGCCTGGACGGGCGCGGGCTCGACGGCGACGGCTGCTCACCGGCGCGGCGGCGGCGACGACCTCGGGCGCGGCGGCGGCAGGCGCGCCGCCCAGCCGGAGCACGGCGCCGTGGGCCGTGGGCTCGAGGTGGTACGGCAACGCCTTGTCGAGATCGATGGCGATCCGCACGACGGGTTCGGGCGCGGTGGCGTGCTGCGCCACGCGCACGCGCTGCACGCCGGCGGCGCCGACCGGCTGGACGCGCCGCGCCACCCGGTTGACGACGCCCGGGAGGTCGATGACGATGCGCGGCGGGTTGTCGAGGGTGAAGGTCTTGCCCGCAAGCGGGCCCTTGCCGGTCAACTGCACCGACACACCGGTGCTGTCGGCCACCGCCACGACGTCGTCGAGCTCGCCGGACCGCGCGACCGGCTCGGCCTGCGCGGCCCGCGCGATCCGCACCTCGACGCCGGAGGGGAGCGCAGCCACCGTGACGCGCGCGGCAGGATCGGACTCGATCCGCAGCCGGGCCCAGTGCTTATCGCCCTCGTCCACCACCGCGAGCGTGGCGCGGGTGAGGCCCGCCGCCGGCTGCTCGACCCCGGCCATGGGCCTGGCCAGGACGGCCTCCGGGAACTCCAGGATCGTCACACCCGGCTCGGGCTGCGCCTTGGTGAACGTCAGCGGTCCCGACGCGCTGATCACCAGCGCCGGCGCGGGCTTGGGAGTCCAGGCCATCCCCAGGATCGAGACCGCGTCCTGCCCGGCCGCAAAGCCGGGGCACACGAGGCTCGCCAGAACTCCCGCGGCCACCACCGCCATCAACGAGCGCTTAGCTGTCGCCATCATCGCAACCCCCACAGGATCACTGAAGTGTCCGAACGACTTCACGATAGGGCTTGAGGCTCTTCGGATCGGCCACTTGCGTTCGGAAGACCACCCTGCCGGCGTCGATCTGCTCGACGTTGCCGTCGTACAGCACGGTACCCGGCCGGATCAAATAGCTCATGTTGTCGGTGCCCTGGATCATCGCCACGTACCCCTCGGGCAGCTTGATGATCCCCTGCAGCTTGATCTCGTCCACCCCCATGCCGCGCAGGCCCGGAGGCCGCTGGCCTAGGTCCTCCTTGGCCTGGCGCGACAGCAGCGAGCGGAAAGGATCGCGCCGCCCCGCCGGGTCGTAGGTGAAACCCCCGCCCGCCTCCACCGCCTCGTCGCCGCTCAGGATCTTCTCGACCATCGAGGTGTCGATCGGGCTCTCGGGTGGCGTCGGGGTCGGCTTTGGCGGCTGCTGCGCGAACGCGAGCAAAGCCGTCAGGGAAGCCAAAACCGCCAGCACTCCCCTCGTCATCAGCGTGCTCCTTCCTGCTTCGGTTGCGGCGTGGGTTCGTCGTAGATGAACGTCTTCATGACGAACGTGGTGTTGATCGTGTAGTTCGACCGCGGCCGCGAGTCCGCGCTGATCGCCAGCGTGTCGATGTTGATGATGCGGGAGAAGCGCGACAGCCGGTCGAAGAAGAGCGCCAGTTCGTGGTAGCTGGCCTCGAGCTGCACGCTGATCGGCCACTCCGAGTAGAAGTCCTGCTTGACGAACCCCTGCGGCTGGAACGTGACGAGGCGGAAGTTGCCGCGCTCGGTCAGCGACTTGATCTTCTTGATCAGCTCGTCGGTCTGCTTGGCGGTCGGCAGGATGCGGAGGAGGCGCTGCAGCTCGGTGTCGAGGCGGGCGAACTCCTCGCGGAACTGCGGCAGACGGCCCTCGGCGATCTTGCCTTCGGTGACCTTCTTCTTCAGCGCCGCGAGGTCGCTCGTGCTGCGGTCGATGTCCTTCCGGATGTCCGAGAAAAGGTAGTTCTCGAACGCGAAGATGAGCAGCCCGGAGATCACGAGCCCGACGATCAGCGCGAAGTACCAGGGCCGGTTGTCTAAGTCGAGGCCTGCCATGACGCAAAGCCCCCCTAACTCCGCCGGGGCGAGACGGGGTTCGCCTCGCGCGCGGTGTGCGTGAACTTGCAGGAGAGGTCGAAGGTGAAGATGCCCTTGTCGTCCTGCGACATGATCCCCAGACTCGGTTCGGCGAAGAATGGGCTGGCGGCCAGGTTGGAGATGAAGTTGGCGACGGCGTTCTCGTTCAGCGCCTGGCCGTGCAGCGTCAGCACCGCGCCGTTCAGGTTCATGTTGGTCAGCCAGAGCAGGTCGGGAAGCGCCTTGCTGACCTCGTCCATGATCCGCACCGGGCCGTACTGGCTCTTCTTGAGGTCCTCGATCACCTCGATCTTGTGCTTGAGCTCGGCGTTGCGCTTCTTGAAGCTCTCGACCTCGGCGATGATCGGCTTCAAGCGCTCGTACTCGCGCTGGTTGGTCACGATGTCGACCTTGATCCCGGAGAGCTTGGACGACAGGCTCCAGTAGCGCAAGCCGACGAACGCGAGCCCGGCGACGACCAGGCCCAGGAGGATGTAGTTGTTGACGTTGGCGGCACCGAAGGCGATCAACGGCGCGCGCGCGACCCGCTCGGCCCGCGCTTCAACGAGGAGGTTGATCTTGATCATGGGCATTAGTCTCCGGCGGTCCGCAACGCCATACCCACGGCGACGGCCATTGAGGGCGCATGGCGGTTGAGCCACTCGGGCGGGAATTGGCTCTCCGAGTACGCGATCTCGCGGAAGGGGTTCATCACCTCGACGCGGGCGCCAAGGCGTTCGCGCAGCATGCCGTCGAGGTTGAGCACCTGGCACGCCCCGCCGGCGAGGACGATCTCCTCGATGTGGTCGTGGCTCGAGGTCGTGTAGAAGAACTCGAAGGTCTTCTGCAGCTCGGCGGCGAGGTCCTCGCTCACACCGTTGAGCACGCCGAGGATCGTCTGCGGGGAGTGATCGCCGAGCTGCTCGCCGGTCTTCACCGCTTCCGCCTGTTCGCGCGTCAGGTTCAGCTCCCGCTGGATCGCCTCGGTGTAGGCGTTGCCCCCGAAGACGATGTCGCGCCAGAAAACCGACTGCCCGCGCGCCAGGATGTTCACGTTCATGATGTGCGCGCCGATGTTCACGAGCGCGATGACCTTGTCGTGCGCCTCGCCGTAGTTGTGCTCATAGGCGTTCTGGAGCGCGAAAACGTCCACGTCCACGAGCGCCGGGACCTTGCCGAGTTGCGTCAGGATGCCGGTGTAGTCCGCGATGCGGTCCTTCTTGGCGGCCACCAGGAGCACGTCCACCGTGTCCCCGTCGTTGCCCAGGGTCACGTAGTCGAGCTTCACCTCGTTCACGTCGAAGGGAAGGTACTGCTCGGCCTCCCAGTGGATCGACTCGGCGAGTTCGGCCTCGGACATCGCCGGGACCTGGATCTTCCGGATCGCGACCGAGATCCCGGACAACGAGACCCCGAACCCGGGGTTCTTCACGCCCTGCTCCTGGATCAGCCGCTGGGCGACCTCCACGACCAGCGACGAGTCCATGACCGTGCCTTCGACGATCGCCTCCGGGGACAACGGCGAGTGGCCGGCGTGCAGGAGGGAGAACCTGCCGCCCTTGCCGGCCTTCAGCTCGACGAGTTTAATTGCCGACGAACCGATGTCGAGCCCGACGATCCCTTTTTTCTTTCCTAGCAGCACGTTCCCTAGCCCCCTCTGTACGTTTCTGCCTGTCCCGCTTAGGTGGAAGCGTTCCTCTCATCCTTTTGAAGCCAATGTAGCCATGCTAATCCCCAATGTCAAGGACGTGCCATGAGCCTACAGCCGTTGCAATCGCCGGGTCGGGTGGTAGAATATCCAGCCCTCACGCGAGGGAGGGAGGATTCATGGCCCGGATTTGCGAGGTCTGCGGCAAAGGAAGTCAGTTTGGCAACAGGATCAGCCACGCCCACAACGTGTCGCACCGGGAGTGGCGGCCGAACCTTCACGGCGTGCGCGCGCTCGTCGACGGACGGACGGTCCGTCTCAAGGTATGCACGCGTTGCCTGCGTTCCGGCAAGATCGTCAAGGCCAAGCACACAGCACCAGTTGCCCACTGACACAACCTCGAGTCCGCAGCGCGGCGCGGGCGCCCCCGCCCGAACGCGCCTCGGTGCGTCGTCGTCGCGGTTCCCGCAGGGCACGAGACCGCCGGCGCGGCGCGCCGGCCCCACACAGGCAGCACAACGAGAGGTCGCCCGCAGGCGCGGCCGTCGTTCGCGCGAGACGGCCGCCGCACGGAGTTCTCGAGTGTGGCGCGACGTCGTTCGCCGGTCGGCCACTCAATGGGGGTGCGAACGCGGCACCCCGCGCCACAGGCAGCACCTCCGCGAACGCCGGGTAGGCGCGCCGCCGAGATTGGTAGGGGCCGGCTATCACACTTTGCTGCCGGCGGCCTGACCAGGGGGCACCCATTTCGCTCGGCCGCAGGCCCAGCGCTGCCGAACCAAAAACAAAGTGTGATACCCGGCCCCTGGCAAGGCGCGCGAGCCGGTCGCACCGGAGCATAGCCGGAGGCTATGTGAGGATGCGAACCGGCGCAGCGCAACGCTGGGCGAGACGCGGCTCTGCCGCGGCTCGCGGGGGGCGCGGGGGGTCTAGAGCGGCCGGGCGGACGGTGGAGCGGCCGCGGGATCCCCCGCCAGGATTGTGGTCCGATATCGGCGGCGCCAGTGGGGTCACAGAGCGCGCAGCCGCCGCTCCGGCGTGGTGAGGCTGACCTCGACCGAGGTCACCCCGTCGATGTGGCGGAGCGCGGTGAACACCCGGTCGAGGTGGGAACGGCCGTCCACCTCGACCACCAGGTCCGCCGTGCCGAGCCTGTCCTCGTTCGTCGCGAGGTGGCAGCTGCGGATGTTGGCATCCTCGCCGTTGGCTGCCTGCGAGAGCGAGGCGAGCATCCCCGGGCGGTCCTCGAAGCCGACGTGCAACGGCACGGCGAACGCCCCCGTGACCCCGCCCCATTCGACCTCGACCTCCCGCTCCGAGGTGAACAGGAGCTTGCGGATGTTCGGGCAGTTCGCCGCGTGCACCGCGACGCCGCGCCCGCGCGTGACGTAGCCCACGATCTCGTCGCCCGGCAGCGGGTTGCAGCACTGCGCGCGGAACGTGAGCAGGTCGCGCTGGCCGCGCACCGTGATGACGGAGCCGTCGGCGACCGCGCCGCGGGCGCGGGCGCCAGGGGGGGGGGGAGGCTGCGGGGGCTTGGTGCGCACCAACGGCACCAGGACGTCGCGCAGCGACAGCCGGCCGCAGCCGATCGCGGCGAGAAGGTCGTCCTCCTTCCCGAAGCCGTGGTCCGAGGCGAGCTTCGCCATGCGGCCGTCCTCGCGGAACTCCTTGACCCTCAGGCCCAGCTTGCGGCACTCACGGTCAAAGAGGCGCCGGCCGGCTTCGACGGCCTGCTCCTTCTCGCCGCGGTTGAGCCACGCGCGGATCTTGTTCTGCGCCCGGCCGCTGACCGCGATGTCGAGCCAGTCGCGGCTCGGGACCTGGTTGGTCGAGGTCAGGATCTCGACGATGTCCCCGTTGGCGAGGGCGGTCCGCAGGGGCACGAGCTTGCCGTTGATGCGGGCGCCGACGCAGTGGTGGCCGACCTCCGTGTGGACGCGATACGCGAAGTCGATCGGCGTCGCGCCGCGCGCGAACGCGAACACCTCGCCCTTCGGGGTGAAGGTGTAGACCTCCTCGGGGTAGAGGTTGAGCTTCAACGAGTTCAGGAAGTCGCGCGGGTTCTCCTGGTGGCCCTCGACGAGGCTGTGCAGCCACGACACTCGCTCGGCGTCGTGGCCGGGCTGGCGGCCCTCCTTGTAGAGCCAGTGCGCGGCGATCCCGCGCTCGGCGATCTCGTCCATGTCGCGGGTGCGAATCTGGACCTCGAACGGCTGCCCCTCCGGGCCGATCACCGAGGTGTGCAGCGATTGATAGGCGTTCGGCTTGGGCATCGCGATGTAGTCCTTGATGCGGCCGGGCACCGGGCGCCAAAGCTGATGGATCAGCCCGAGCGCGGCGTAACAGTGCGGGACGGTGTCGACGATCAGGCGGAACGCGAGGAAGTCGTAGACGCGGTCGAGGCCGATCCCCTGCCGGCGCAGCTTTGTCCAGATCGAGTACAGGTGTTTGATCCGCCCCCTCACCTCCGCGGGCAAAGAGTTTTCCTCGAGGATGCCGGTGATCGTCGTCCGGATCTGGGCGATCAGCGAGGCGGCCATCTCCTCGCGCTGCTGGAGCTGTTCGGTCAGGCGCCGGTACTCGTCGGGGTGCTGATAGGCGAGCGCCAGGTCCTCGAGCTCGGCCTTCAGGCGCCCCATGCCCAGGCGGTGGGCGATCGGCGCGTAGATCTCCATCGTCTCGGCGGCGATGCGCTTGCGCCGGTCCTCGGGGAGGAATCCCAAGGTGCGCATGTTGTGGAGGCGGTCCGCGAGCTTGACCAGGATCACCCGCACATCGACGATCGAGGCCAGCAGCATCCGCCGCACGTTCTCCGCTTGCGCCGCCTCGCGCGCCGCGTACGACTGCTCCATCGTCGTGATCTTGGTGAGCGCCTTGACGAGGCCCGTGATGTGCTCGCCGAACTGGCTCTCCAGCTCCTCCTCGGTGACCCAGGTGTCCTCGAGGAGGTCGTGGAGCAGCCCGGTGGCGATCGCCACCTCGTCGAGGTGCATCTCGGCGAGGATCCGGGACACCTCGAGCGGGTGCACGAGGTACGGCTCCCCCGAGACCCGCACCTGGCCGCGGTGCGCCATCGCGGAATAGACGTAGGCGCGCCGCAGCAGGTCCTCGTCGCAGCCCGGGTTGTAGCCCGAGACGATTTCGAGGATGTCCTCGAAGCGGGGGAGGGGTTCCGTCACCCCTCTATTCTAACTGCGGTCCGCTCTTCCGCCCCAGAAGCGACGCCGGCGTCGGACCATCTGCGTTGTCGGGCCGCGGCGGTTCGGATCCTCACATAGCCTACGGCTATGCTCCGGTCCGACCGCCTTGCCCTCCTAGCAGCTGGCCCAACGGCGGCGTCGCGGCTACACGCCCCAAGTGGCGAGGCCCTGCCTTCGAGGAAGTGTTCGTCTTCGAGGGGGGCGCTCGAGGCTGCGCGGCCTGCGGCCGGCGCGGCCGGCTCGGACCACCGACCACGCCTCTCCTGTGCCCTGTGCCCTATCTCTCCCGACGCGGCAGGGGCCGGCGGTCGCCGGCCCCTGAGTGTTGTTTCCTTCGTTTCCCGGTGCCCGGTGCCCGGACCCCGGTCCCCTGCCTCTACCGCCGGCGGCGGCGCGCGGACTTGCGCTTCTCGATCCAGTTCGACATCCCGAGCGCGATCGGGGAGGCGATGTAGATCGAGGAGTAGGTGCCGACAATAATGCCGATCACGAGGACGAAGGCGAAGGTGTTGATGACGTCCCCGCCGAAGATGAAGAGCGCGAGGACGACGGCCCACGTCAGGCCGGAGGTGATGATCGTCCGCGACAGCGTCGCGTTGATCGCTTCGTCCATGACGGTGATCAGCGGCTTGCCGCGCTCGAGCTTCAGGCGCTCGCGGATGCGGTCGAAGATGACGACGGTGTCGTTGGTCGAGTAGCCGACCAGGGTCAGCAGCGCCGCGATCGTCGGCAGGTCGATCGGCCGCTGGGTGATGACGAGGGCGCCGAGGGTGATCAGCGTGTCGTGGAAGTTGGCGACGATGGCGCCGATGCCGTACTGGAGCTTGAAGCGGAACCAGATGTAGATGAGCATGCCGAGGAGCGAGAACGACACCGCGTAGATCGCCTTTTGGCGCAGGTCCTTGCCGACGACCGGGCCGACGTTGTCGGCCGCCAGCACCGCGAAGTCGCCGAAGTGCGCGTTTTGGGTCAGGTACGCCCTCGTCGCCGCCGACAGCGCCGTGGGGCCGGCGAGCTGCTCGGGACCGCTCACGACCCCGACCTGTTTGCGCAGGCCGAGGATCGCGTCCGACATCGGCTTGTAGTGGGCCCGGCGCTCGTCGACCGTGCCGCCGACCTTGTCCGGGTCGGCTTGGGCGAGCGCGTCGCGCAGGGCGTCCGAACCCTCGAGGTTCAACTCGATCGCCTGCGCGCCGCCGAACTCCTTCTGAAGCGCCGCGATCATCCGGGAGGTGTAATCGCCCTCCTGGCCCTTGGGGTTCTGCATATGAACGAGGATCTCGTGCGCCGAGGCCTCGTCGAAGCGCTGGATGGTGACGTCGCCGAGACCGAGCGCCTCGAGCGCCTTGCGCACCCGTCCGAGGTCGGGTTCCGATTTGAACTTGAGGGTAAGCTGGGTACCGCCCGCGAAATCGACACCGAGCTTGAGGCCGGGGCCGAAGAAGATCAGGCCGATCGCCGCCAGGTTAAGGACGGTGGACGCGATGATCCAGTGCCAGCGGTACTCCATGAAGCGGATCTTGGTTTTGTGGAAGAAACGCATTGCGTCCCCCTAAATCGAAAGCGTCTTGGCCTGGGCGCGCCGAGACAGCTCCGTCTCGAAGATCGTTCGCGACACGAACACGGAGGTGAACATCGAGATCAAGAGGCCGACGATGAGCGTGACGGCGAACCCCTTGATCGGGCCGGTCCCGAACTGGAACAGAAACAGCGCCGAAACGATCGTGGTGACGTGGGTGTCGATGATCGTGCCAAACGCGCGCGAGAACCCGAGCGAGATGGCGTTGCGCACCGTCTTGCCGAGGTCGAGCTCCTCGCGGATGCGCTCGAACACCAGCACGTTGGAGTCCACCGCCATGCCGATCGTGAGGATGACGCCGGCGATGCCGGGGAGCGTCAGCGTGGCGCCGAGCGCCCCGATCGCACCGAGCAGCAGCACCGCGTTGAGCACGAGCGCGACGTTGGCGTTGATCCCGGCGCCCTTGTAGTAGACGAGCATGAACACGGCCACCAGGACGAGGCCGACAATCCCCGCGGTGAGACCGCGGTTGATCGAGTCGCGCCCGAGGCTCGGGCCGACGGTCCGCTCCTCCAGGTAGGTGATCGAGGCGGGGAGTGCGCCGGCGCGCAGGACGAGCGAGAGGTCCTCGGCGCCTTGCACCGTGAAGTTGCCCTCGATGATCCCGGAGTCGGAGATGCGGCCCCTGATCGAGGGTGCCGAGCGAACCTTGTTGTCGAGCACGATCGCCATGCGGTCGCCGATGTGCGCCGCGGTGTAGGCGTCGAACTTCTTGGCGCCCTCGAGGTTGAGGGTGAAGCTCACCGCAGGCTGGCCGTAGGAGTCCTGGGAGCGGCGCGCGTTGCGCAGGTCGCGCCCGGAAATCACCGACGCCCGGTTGACGAGGTAGTACTCCTTGCCGGAGACGCGGCCCTCGATGTCCTCGATGTCGCCCGAGAGCACCTCGGAATCCTCGGGCGCCTTGCCGTTTGTCGTGGCGAGCAGTGCCTCCTCGGTGGGCGCGACGCGCACGACCGGCTTGATCTCGAGGAACGCGGTCGAGCTGATGAGATCCTTCACGCGGCCGGGGTCGTCCACGCCCGGGAGCTGCACCACGATGCGGTTGCCCTCGATCCCCTGGCGCTGGATCACCGGTTCGGACACGCCGAACTGGTCGATGCGGTTGCGGATCGTCTCCAACCCCTGGCGCACCGCCATGTCGCGGATGTTGCGCGCGACCTCGGGCTTGAGCGTCGCGGTAACCTCGACGCCGCGGTTGACCTTGAACTCGGGGAGCCGGTCGTCGATCACCTTGTCGAGCTCCTTCGCGGCGGTGTTGGCCGCCGGCTTGAGCAGGAACCCGTTGCCGTCGGGCAGGCGCTGCAGCGCGACGGGCGCGAAGCCTTTCGCGGTCAGGTCGCCCCGCACCCGCTCCATCGCGTCGTCGACCTCCGCCCGCACCGCGTCCCCGGTGTTGACCTGCAGCACCAGGTGGATGCCGCCCTTGAGGTCGAGTCCGAGGTGAATCCTCTTGTCGAGTGGCAGCATGAAGAACACGGCGGCCACGGTCACCCCAGCGATGAGCGCCCAGCGCCACGTCAGCTTGCGTTGCATCGGACCTCCCTACTTGGGTTCGCTGGGAGTCAGATCGACGCTCCCCGCGTCCTTGGCGAGCCCGGCCACGGCCGAGCGCGCGACCTGGATCTTGACGTTGTCCGCGATGCGGATGGTGAGCACGTCGCCATCCGCCTCGACCACCGTGCCGAAGATGCCGCCGGTGGTGATCACGCGGTCCCCTTTCGTGAGCTTGGTCAGCAGCTCCTGGTGCTTCTTCTGCCGCTTGCGCATCGGCATGATGAGCAGCAGGTAGAAGATACCGAAGATGAGCAGGAAGGGGAGAAACTGGAAAATCGGGTTCTTTGGGTTCATGGCTATCCCTCGTCCTCAGCCGCCCGCGGACTCCGCCGCGAGCAAAGTGTCGCGGAGCGCAGCAAAGCGGCCGGCCATGATAGCCCAACGGATGCGTCTCATCAAGGACAGGAAAAAGTGGAGGTTGTGCACCGTGGCCAGCACCACCACCGCGGCCTCGCGCGCCAGATACAGGTGGCGCAGGTATGCCACCGAGCAGCGCCTGCAGGTGGGGCAGTCGCAGGCCGGGTCGGCGGGCTCGTCTGCAGCCTTCCAGCGCGCGTTCTTGAGGACGACCGGGCCGCGCGAGGTGTGCAGGAGGCCGTTGCGGGCGTTCCTGGTCGGCATGACGCAGTCGAAGAGGTCCACGCCGGCGGCGACGGCGTTGACGATGTCGCGCGGCGTGCCGACGCCCATCAGGTAGCGCGGCCGCGTGTCGGGCAGCAGCGGGGCCGAGCCCGCCACCGCGTCCCACATCGCCGCGGGCGGCTCGCCGACCGAGAAGCCGCCGAGCGCATAACCCTCGAAGCCGATCGCCGCCAGCTCCTCCGCCGAGCGCCGCCTGAGGCCGAGGTCGAGCCCGCCCTGCACGATCCCGAATAGCATCGTGCCCCCCCCGGCCGGCAGCGCCGCGCGGCAGCGGGCCGCCCACCGCGAGGTCATCGCCACCGCCGCCTCGAGCTCCCCGTCCGACGCCGGCAGCGCGGGGCAGACGTCGAGCGCCATCGCGACGTCCACGCCGAGACGCCGCTGTGCGCCGACGCACCCCTCGGGCGTGAGGCGCAGGGGGGACCCGTCGATGTGGGAGCGGAAGGCGACACCGTCGTCGTCGATGCGCCGGCGCCCGGCCAGGGAGAACACCTGAAAGCCGCCCGAGTCGGTCAGGATCGGCCCCGCCCACCCCATGAAGCGGTGCAGCCCGCCGAGCGCCTCGATCGCGTCCACGCCGGGGCGCAGCAGGAGGTGGTAGGTGTTGGCCAGCACCATCTCGGGGGCGAGCCGCTCCAGCTCCCACGGCGCGAGGCCTTTGACGCTCGCGGCCGTGCCGACCGGCATGAACGCGGGCGTGCGCACCACGCCATGCGCGGTCACCAGTTCGCCGGCGCGCCCGCCGCTGCCGCCATCGCGGGCGACGACGGTGAATTCGCCGGTCACGCAACGCCCCGCGGCCACCCTCGCCAGCATCCGGCGGGGACAAGCCCCGCCCCTACACCTGCGCCCGGAGCGGAGAGGCCGGCCGCCCGGCGGGCGGCCGCTACGACGATGGCCGCTTGTCGTTCTCGGACCATGGACCACTGCCGGCCGCCCAGCGGGCGGCCGCTACGGCTTCACCGCGCTCTGCTGGCCGGCGCCGGGGAACGACACGAACCGCACCGGCCGGAGCGGCCGCAGACCGGCCTCGCGCTGCCACGCCGCGATCTCGTCCACCGGCAGCGTGCCGGACTCGCTCGTCATCGCGAAGTAGAGGTCGGCGAGCGCCGCGGCCTGACCCGCCCGCCGGGCCGAGGCCGGGGCGAACAACTCCTGGACCACGAGAACGCCGCCGGGCCGGAGCGCGCGGGCGGCGCGGCGGACGAGGTCCCGGCTCTGGCCGGTCGCGAAGTGGTGCAGTAGGTTCGAGACGAGGACGAGGTCGAACGCCCCGGCGCCGAGGTCGTCCGTGAGCGCATCGCCGGCGCGGTGCACGATGCGGCCCCCGAGTCCCTCGTGCTCCAGCATTCCCGCGGCCTGCTCGACCGCCGCGGGCAGGTCGAGGACCACCGCCTCCAGGGTTGGATGGCGGCGGCAGAGCGCGGCCGAGTAGAGGCCGTGCGCGCCGCCGATGTCGAGCATCGCGCGCGCCCCCCGCGGCACCTTCGTCCGCCACGCCACCTCGCTGGCGAGCGACGCGGCGAGCGAGCGCATCCCGCGCTGGTACGCGCCCCACTGCTCGGGCGACATCTCGGCGTGGATGTCGAGCGGCCGGCCGGAGAGCAGGAAGCGGTCGAGCCGCCCGATCCACTCCAACTCGACGAACCGGAACAGGACGTTGTCGCGCAGGGAGTGGGGGCTGTCGGCGAGCAGCCAGCGCCGGGCGTCCGGCGTGAGGGTGTAGCGCCCGCGCGCCGAGCGGACGTACCCGGTCGCCTCGAGGACGCCGAGCAGTTTAGCGGTGGCGCGCTCGTCGCTGCCGCAGCGCGCGGCCACTTCGCCAGGGGTCAGCGGCGCTGCGGCGAGCGCTTCGATCACCCCAATTTTCGTCGCCACCATCAAGGCCTGCGCGAGCAGGAGAGTGGCGTGCGTCTCCAGCAGCGGCCGGGGCCCGAGCCGCAGGCGCACGGCCAGGCGCTCCAGCAGGTTCTCCCCGACCGCACCGATCCTCATCGTCTCCCCCGGCGCCGGCACGGCGACCGCGGCGGCCCTAGTGCACGAGGGTAAACGAACGCGACCAGCGGGTGCGCGTGAAGAAGTGAACGCCCACCGACGCGAGCTGCCGGATGCGGTCGCCCCAACCGCGCCACTCCTGCGAGTTCGGCCGAGCCTCGTACGACCAGTAGATGAACAGCGCCCGCCCCTTGAAGTAGTCGCGCGGGACCGGGCCCCAGTACCGCGAGTCGTACGAGTTGTCGCGATTGTCCCCCATGCAGAACACGAACCCCGGCGGCACCGTGATCGGGCCCCACTGGTCGCGGGGCCGCACCTGCTCGGGGACGAACGGGCTGTCCGGGTAGGTGATCGGGTCCTTGTGGACGATGTGCGGGTTGACTTCCTGCTTGCCGTTCACGAACAGGATCTTGTCGTGCATCTGGAGGGTGTTGCCGGCAACGCCCACCGCGCGTTTGATGAAGTCGCGCTCGGGGTCCTGCGGGTACTTGAACACCACGACGTCGCCGCGGCGGATGTCGCGGTACGGCATGAGGCGGTGGAGCGGGGTGTTCCAGTGCGGCGCGTAGATGAACTTGTTGACGAACAAGTGGTCGCCGACGAGGAGGTTGTCCTCCATCGAGCCGCTGGGGATCTTGAACGCCTGCGCGACGAAGGTGCGTGCGAACAGCGTGAAGATCACCGCCACCAGGATGGCCTCGTAGTACTCACGGAACACGTGTTGTTTGCTCATGTCTCCACCTTGAGGACGGCGAGGAACGCCTCCTGCGGGATCTCGACCTTGCCCAGCCGCTTGAGGCGCTTCTTACCTTCCTTCTGCTTCTCCAGGAGCTTGCGCTTGCGGGAGATGTCGCCACCGTAGCACTTGGCGAGCACGTTCTTGCGCAGCGCCTTGACCGCTTCGCGGGCGATCACCCGGTTGTCGATCGCGGCCTGGATCGTCACCTCGAAGAGCTGGCGCGGGATCATCTCCTTGAACTTGGCGGCGAACGCCCGCGCCTTGGCGTACGCGCTCGCGCGGTGGACGATCAGCGCCAGAGCGTCCACCGGCTCGCCGTTGACCAGCAAGTCGAGCTTGACGAGGTCGCCCTCACGGTAGCCGGCGAAGTGGTAGTCGAGGGAGGCGTACCCGCGCGACACGGACTTCAACTTATCATAAAAGTCGAGAACGACTTCCGCGAGCGGCAAGCGGTACTCGAGCAGGACCCGACCGCGCGCGAGGTACTCGAGCTTGACCTGCTCGCCGCGCCGGTCCTGGACCAGCTTGAGGATGCCGCCAAGGTACGTGTCCGGCGTCAGGATGGTCGCGAGGATCAGCGGCTCCTCGATCGTCTCGATCGTGCCGGGGTCGGGGAGCTGGGCCGGGTTGGTAACCTCGACGACGTTGCCGGCGGTGGTGAGCACCCGGTACGCCACGCCGGGGGCGGTGATGATCAGCTCGAGGTTGAACTCGCGCTCGAGGCGCTCCTGCACGATCTCCATGTGCAGCAGCCCGAGGAATCCGCAGCGGAAGCCGAAGCCGAGCGCCTGTGAGGAGTCGGGCTGGAAGGTGAACGCGGAGTCGTTGAGCGACAGCTTCTCGAGCGCCTCGCGCAGCTCCCCGAACGCCGAGGAGTCCAGCGGGTAGAGGCCGGCGAACACCATCGGCTTGGCGTCGACGAACCCGGGCAGCGACTCGGCCGCGGGACGGAGGTTGTCGGTGACGGTGTCGCCCACCCGCACCAGGCGAAGGTCCTTTAGGCTCGCGAACATGTACCCCACCTCGCCGGCGGCGAGTTCGGCCGCCGGTTCGGCGCGCGGCGTGAACGTGCCCAGCTCCTCGACGGTGGCCTCGCGGTCGACCCTCATGAAGCGGATCGGCTGCCCGGCCGCCAGCCGGCCGTCCACGACCCGAACCAGGCAGCGCACCCCCCGGTAGGCATCATAGGAGGCATCGAAGACGAGCGCGCGCAGCGGGGCATCGGGCTCCCCGCGCGGCGGCGGCACGCGCTCCACCAGCGCTTCCAGGACGTCGGGGACGCCGGCGCCGGTTTTCGCCGAGATCGTCAGCGCGGTGCTGGCGTCGAGCCCGATCACCTGCTCGATCTGCTCCCGCACGCGATCGGGCTCGGCCGACGGGAGGTCCACCTTGTTGAGCACCGGCACCAGCTCGAGGCCCTGGTCGACCGCGAGGTAGGCGTTGGCGAGCGTCTGCGCCTCCACCCCCTGCGAGGCGTCCACGACCAGGAGCGCCCCCTCGCACGCCGCGAGCGAGCGCGACACCTCGTAGGAGAAGTCCACGTGGCCGGGGGTGTCGATCAGGTTGAGGACGTAGTCCTGCCCGTCGCGGGCGTGGTATTGCAGCGTGACGGTGTGCGCCTTGATCGTGATCCCGCGCTCGCGCTCGAGGTCCATCGAATCCAGCACCTGCGCCATCATCTCCCGCGCCGACAGCGCCCCCGTCAATTCGAGCAGGCGGTCCGCCAGCGTCGACTTGCCGTGGTCGATATGGGCGATGATGCAGAAGTTGCGGATGCGCTGCTGGTCCACCTGGCTCCCCGCGTCGCGTACGGCGACTGCGAACCGGTGATTTTACACCAAGATGGATACCACGTCAGAGCTTGGGGAACACCGGCTTGCCGCCGGGGCCGCTCGCCGATTTCCACGCGGCGCGCGGATAGGCGGCCATGGCGCGCGGGTCGTCCAGCAACCCGCGGGCGGCCCGGAGCTGGCCGGCGCGGGCGATCATCGCGGCGTTGTCGGTGGTGAGCGCCACCGGCGGGAGCAGCACCTCGACTCCCCGCCGCCGCCCCCAGGCGGCGAGCCGCGCGCGCACCTCGCGGTTGCCGGCCACGCCGCCCGAGGCGGCCACCACCAGCGGCTGGTGGCGCGCGACGAGTTCGTCGAGCGGCGCCAGCAGCCAGTCCACGACGGTGCGGCGGAACGAGGCGAGGAGGTCGAGCACCGCCTGCGGCGGGTGCGCCGGGTCGGGCAGCGGCAGCGCGGTCAACCCCTGGGCGGTCCGGATCGCGGTGGTCTTGAGCCCCGAGAACGAGAAGTCGAGCGCCCCGGCGGGGTCTTTGATGCGCGGCGCGCTGAACGTGAACGCCTTGGGGTCGCCAAACTCCGCCAGGCGGTCCACGACCGGCCCTCCCGGATAGCCCAGACCGAGCGCCGCGGCGATCTTGTCGAACACCTCGCCGGCGGCGTCGTCGCGGGTGCGGTTGAGCGGCCGGGCGTCCCCCCCCGCGAGCAGGAAGTACGACGAGTGGCCGCCCGAGACCACGAGGGTGAGCGCCGGGTCCGGCGCCTCGCGGGCGGGGGCGCCGTCCAGGCTCAGGAACGGGGAGACCAGGTGCCCTTCGAGGTGGTCCACCCCGGCCAGCGGCAGCGACCGCGCCCAGGCGTACGCGGCCGCGAAGCAGGTGCCGACCAGCAGCGAGCCGATCAGCCCCGGCCCGCGCGTCACCGCCACCAGCTCGATGTCGCCGAGGCCGGCCTCGCGCTGGGCCGCGGCGAGCAGACGGGGGAGGGTCTCGAGGTGGTGGCGGGCCGCCAGTTCGGGCACGACGCCGAGGTACGGCGCGTGCGCCGCCACCTGCGAGGAGACCAGGTTGCAACGGACGCTGCCGTCGCCCTCGAGCACCGCGACCGCGGTCTCGTCGCACGAGCTCTCGATCCCCAGCGTACGAAAAGACCGGGGTCCGGGGTCCGGGGTCCGGGGTCCGGGCGGCGCGTCGTGCCTTGACATCAGGCGATCTCCTGCACGGTGGCCGCCGTGACCGGGCGCGCCACCCCGCGCTGGCTCACGATCGCGGTGAGGAGCTCCGGGGCGGTGACGTCGAACGCCGGGTTGTAGACATCGACGCCGCCCGGTGCAATGGCGACTCGCCGCACCCGCCGCACTTCGTCGCCGCCGCGCTGTTCGATCGGGATCTCCCGCCCGCTCGGGCAGGCGAGGTCGAACGTCGTCGTCG